>DATAWF010000204.1:0-37718 GCA_036267335.1 Acidobacteriaceae bacterium | reverse complement strand
TTCAACACCAATCCGATGGGAGTGAACTGGTTCGGCATTGTCTTCGGGCTCGGCTTCGTGGTGAGCTTCGGGTACTGGACCACAGATTTTCTGGTAGTGCAGCGGGTGCTTGCCGCGAACAATCTTCGCTCGGCGCGCATGGCCCCGATTCTGGGAGCGGCCTTCAAGATGGCCGTGCCCTTTATCGTGATTTTGCCCGGACTTCTGGCCCTTTCGGTGTTGCCTTTCAAGCTGGTGCCGCAGGACATTGCGGTGCAAACAGGGCAGCACAGTTTCAATGAAGTGCTTCCGCTCATGCTGGTCCGCTATTGCGGCCCCGGATTGCTGGGGTTGGGAGTGACCGCGCTCATCGCCGGATTCATGTCAGGGATGGCAGGCAACGTGAGCGCCTTCTCGACGGTGTGGACTTACGATCTTTATGGCGCATTCCTGAACAAAAAGGCGAGCGACAAGCATTACGTCGCGATGGGACGGTGGTGCACCCTCATCGGGGTCCTGATCTCGGTCGGCACCGCATATCTGGTGCAGCACGCAGCCAGTATCATGGATTATGTCCAGGCGCTGTTCAGCTTTTTCATCGCGCCTTTGTTCGGCACTGTTCTGCTGGGAATGCTGTGGAAGCGCGGAACCGCGGCCGGAGGATTCTGGGGACTGCTCTCCGGCACCGCGACCTCGATTGGGCTCTGGACCTGGGTGGAGCGCGACCCTTCCGCATTGCGGTATGTCGCGTTCTCTCCCGATGCAAGGGCCATGGCCGAGGATATTTTCCGCGCTCTGTGGGCGTGGGTGGTATGCGTGCTGGTGACGGTGGTGGTCAGCCTGATGACGAAACCCAAATCTGTGGAGGAGTTGAACGGACTGGTTTACGGCGCGACTCAAATCCCGCAAGAGCATGACGATCATTGGTATCAGAAGCCGATGATTTGGGCGGGCGTCGTCGTCGCCGTTTTTCTGGTGTTGAACATCATCTTCCGCTAAAGCATCTTCCGGAAATGGTGTAGACCGAAGCCGCAGGCCCGGAGTGGATTTTTCCTCAAGAAAAATCCACCTATTGGGACCTCAAAAGTTCACAGTATTTCCGAAAATGCCTTAAAGCATCTTCCGGGATCTCGAAGCTCACAATGTTTCCGAAAATGCCTGACGCCGCAACCCGGGTTGGCACGCGAGGGATCAAAGAATGAAAGAAGAAATATCCATCTGGTGGTTTTCTGGAGTTCTGCTATTCCTCTACGGCGCCATTATTCTGGGAGCAGGGCTTTGGGAGCTCGGCCATCCGCTGTCTCATCCACCGGTGCTGAGCAATCTGCACGCGCCCGTCTGGTGGGGCGCATTGCTCACCGCAGCCGGTCTCTGGTACCTGATTCAATTTCGGCCGCGCAAGCGGATCACCAACAAATAGCCAAAAAGGATTGCATCGATGGGACGGAAGATGACGTTCGGCGTGATTGTGGGGAATCGCGGTTTCTTCCCCGACCATCTGGCCAAGACGGGCCGGGAAGAGATTCTGCGGGTGCTTGAAGCTGCGGGAGCGCGGGCGATTGCGCTGACTCCCGAGGAGTCGAAGTTCGGCGCGGTGGAGACGCCGGATGAGGCGAGACGATGCGCTGAGCTCTTCCGCAAGCACCGCGAAGAGATCGACGGCGTGATCGTGACGCTGCCCAACTTCGGCGAGGAGCGAGGCATCGTCGATGCTCTGCGGCTCTCGACGCTGAGGGTTCCCGTGCTGGTGCAGGCGACTCCGGACCGTACCGAGGACATGAAGATCTCGCACCGCCGGGATAGCTTCTGCGGCAAGATGTCGGCATGCAACAACATGATGCAATACGGCATCCCTTATTCATTGACCGCTCTGCACACAGTGCGGCCGGACTCCGACGGCTTCCGCGCCGACCTCGCATGGTTCTCCGCAGTGTGCCGCGTGGTGCGGGGATTGACGAATCTGCGGATCGGCTCGATCGGAGCGCGGCCCGCTGCCTTCAACACCGTGCGCTACAGCGAAAAGCTGCTCGAGAACAATGGAATCTCCGTCGAGCCCATCGACCTTTCGGAAATTCTCGGACGGATTGAGCGGCTCAAAGACAACGACGATCATGTCCAGGCGAAACTCCAGGAGATCCATTCCTACGTTTCGACGAAAAACGTGCCCGCTGAAGCGCTGATGAAGATGGCGAAGCTCGGCACCGTCATCGAGCAGTGGATGAAGCAAACCTATTGCACCGTCAGCGCGGTGCAGTGCTGGACTGCGCTCGAGGAGTATTTCGGGGTTGTGCCTTGCACCGTGATGAGCATGATGAGCAACAACCTGCTGCCGAGCGCCTGCGAGGTCGATGTGTGCGGCACGCTCAGCATGCATGCTCTGGCTTTGGCTTCCGAGACTCCCAGCGCGCTGCTCGATTGGAACAACAACTACGGAGCGGACCCCGACAAGGCCGTCTGCTTCCACTGCTCCAATCTGCCCAAACACTTCTTCCAGGATTTCGTGATGGATTTCCAAGCGATCATCGCCGGAACGGTAGGCAAGGCGAATACTTTCGGCACAGTGGTCGGCCGGGTGAAGCCGGGCGCGATGAGCTACGCCCGTTTCTCAACCGACGACCTGCATGGAAGGATCCGCGGGTATGTGGGCGAGGGAGAGTTCACCAACGATCCCCTCGAGACCTTTGGGGGAGCCGGAGTGGTGAAGATTCCCCGCCTGCAGAAGCTGCTTCATCTGATTTGCGAGCAAGGATTCGAGCATCACGTCGCCGCCAATTTTTCGAAGACGGCAAAGGCTGTGCATGAGGCGGCGATCCGCTACTTTGGCTGGAGCATGTATTACCACGGGGCCGAGGGCGCCGAGTTGTAGAAGCGAGAGCAGATATCCCGTCAGCGGGCACCCGCGAGAACCAGCTCGCGCAGGGGCGGCGGCCAAGCTTTTAAAGCATTTCCCCTATTGCTATGCACCACCAAGGTCTGAGAAGTCCGGCTTTTCTTGGTAGAAAGCCGCGTAGGATATCGCAGCTTCGGGATACACCTATAGGAGAAATACTCTAGTGGCCCGGCGCCTGGTATCTGTCCAGAGTGTCACCGATTCTCTGCAGCAGGTCGTTTACCCGGCCATCGACGTTGTCGGTGCTCCGGATCACCATCACGTAATCGTCCATGTAGATGGGGACGCCGTTCAACGGGACCGCCAGCGCCACCGAAATGACGGAAGAGGAGTTGTTCTGATCCGCCTCGTCCAGCAGCTTCATTGTGTTGATAAAGAGGCTCAAGTGCGCGTCGGCCATTTTGTCGACGATGCATCCGTCATGTTGAGTGACGGCCGACCTGAGACCGTAGAGGAAGAGCTTTCCGCTATCCGTGGTGGTGTCGGTCGTACTTTGCACCGCCTGAATGTACATAGGCAACTTGCAGGATGCGCTGGTTTGCGCGGAAGCTACACCAGCGCCCGCCATGAGGAGTGAAACGACTAGACCGATTGCCTTCACGTTGAGTCTCCGGGCCGCAATTCGAAACGCAACTGCCCCCCTATCCTAGGGGAGGGTTTGAGCCGCCGCCTTTCCCCAAAAGACGCAGAAGAAGTATCACTCTTGTTTCGGGCGCCGGAACCGGAAATGGAAGCTCGGGGAATACGAAAGGCCGCCGGGACGGCCCGCGCGCGAAATGTGCCATTTTGAGGCGCTTTTCCCGGAGCAGCGGCCGACATGGCCAAAGGGCCCTAAGTACTCGTCGATCGATACAATTACAACCACCCCAGTCCCGCCCGGTAGAGCTTGGACGGCGGCTGTTTTCCTATGCGGCTTGTTCTGTCTATCGGCAGGTCTGTGCCGGTTCTTCATAGCGATTTTTTCGACGTTCTCGGTACAAAAGTTTCGTCCGTACATGACCTTTCGGCGCAGTAACATAACCAATGTTTTGAGCACTCCGAGCATCAAAATGCCTTATGATCCTTGCAATGCCCTATTACTTTAGTGGCAGGCTGTATCACGCTGAAAAGGTATTGCAGAATTTTCTGGTAGGTCAACTCAAGGAGGGCAGGTCCCATGAAACGTATTCTCGGCCCGGGGGTAATCGCCGGGCTCACTCTGGCCTTGGCGCTATCGGCGTCCGGTCAAGCCACCAGCAATAGCGCGACCAACAATGCCGCCCCCACGGCCACTAACGCTCCCCTGAGTAAAAATTACAACTACGGGTTTATCGCACAGCGGTTCGTCTGGAGCAACAAACCCCTGAACAACACAGCGGGCAAAGTCTGCCAGACCATGAAGGATAAAACCTTCAATGAAACCCCGTATGCGATCACCGACGACCATGATTGGAATTCTTGCCTGGCCATGCAGGTGCAGAGTATCGGCTACCTCCGCTGGCTAAAAAATGCCGGTTTCAAGCCCAATCGCAAGAACCGGAAGAACGCGCAAGACTATCTCCAAAAGAACTACACCATGGGACCGTGGGGATCCTATTCCTTTAACCAACTGGTACAGGCGGTCAATGCCACGAGTAGCAGCCCGATCCACCCGTAGTTGAGGGCTGTGAGGTATTTGCCCAGCAGGCTGTCCGCACTTGAGCCTGTTGGGTTGGGCCAATGGTAGAACGGGACCGCTCGATTCTCTTCGGTCCCGGTTTTTGCCAAAGCTGTCGCAGAGAACGGCAAGGAGGTCGCATCCGTCGGCCTCATTCTTTTTGGCGTGGCATTCCCTCCTTCTCTACCTCCCCTCCTTTGAGCTTCCTTGCGGATCCATTTCCGGGATCCCTTGCCGCAAGGCATCGGCTGTCCAATCTTTCCTCCCACTCTTGATCGCCTCAAAACCGGGCCCATGCATGCCGCGGAGACCTGGGCGCATAATGGGGGTGCCGCCTTGTTTTGCTCGCGGCAGGAGTTCGCAGCATGCAGAAAACCAGACAAGTGTCCGGGCTCATCCGGCCGCCCTTTTTCCGTTTCTTGAGTTTAGGTTTGGCTTTTGCTTCGCTGCTCGTTCTGCCCGCGCGGGCCCAAAATAACGCGAGCTCCAGCCGGCCGGATGCGGGATACGGCCCGATTGATACCAGTGCGCCCAGCATCCCACCGCAGAGCATCATCCAGCAATTCGCCGCGAAAGAGAGCGAATTTCGCGCAGCGCTCGACGACTATACCTATCAGCGGGATGTCAGGGTCCAAATCATCAACGACGACGGCAAGCCGGATGGCGAATATCGCGAGGTCGTGCAGATCTCCTATGACGCCACCGGCCACAAAGTGGAGCACGTAACCCTCGCTCCGCCCAATACACTCGACGCGAGTGCTACCCCTATTTCGATGTCGCCCTCCGACATGTCGGACATCGAGCACCGCCTGCCGTTCGTGCTGACCACCGAAGACGTGGGGCAGTACAACATCACCTACGTCGGCAAACAGAAAGTCGATGAGGTCGATACCTACATCTTCGACGTGGCTCCCAAGACGATCGAGAAAAACCATCGGTATTTTCAGGGGCGCATCTGGGTCGACCAGAAAGACCTGCAAATCGTCGTCAGCAGCGGGAAGAACGTTCCCGACGATACGCGCAAGGGGCACGAGGATTTATCGCCGCCCTTCACGACCTACCGCGGGCAGGTGGATGGGAGCTACTGGTTCCCGATCTATACCAAAGCCGATGCCATGCTGCACTTCACGGGTGGAAACGGATACATGGGCGAGGACGTGCACATCCGCGAAATCGCCCGCTATACGGATTACAAACGGTTCCGCTCATCGATCAAGCTGATCTTCGAAGGACAGGATGTGACCAACAAGGGAGCGCAGCAGGAGAGCCCTCAATCCCAGCCACATCCCAATCAGGCTCCTTCGGACGATACCTCGGCCGCTCCGCAGTAGGTGGTATTCGGCGATCTCTGCGCTCCGGCGACGCGTTCACGCCGCCTCCGGTCGAGACGGCAGAGTAGAGCAAAAGCAGATTTCCTGACGGGAATGACAGAAAGAAAAGCAAAGACGGCGAGTCAGCTAGTGTCCTGAGTCAGAAGTTCGCTAGAGGAATGTTCTTTGGTTTTGTATCAGGGCACGACTTCAGTCGTGCCGTAAAGATCGCCAAACAGATGGGCTTTCAGCCCCTGAGGGCTCCACTCCGTTTCGCCAAATTGTTCAATGAACTTCAGACTCACCACAGCTAGAGCGTTTTCACTTGAAGGGTTTACGAAAACGATGCCTCGTACGTGGCCGCTTCATCGAAAAACGGCCGCTCCTAACCGCTCTCTCCATGTCAGAGGAAAAGTGAAAACGCCTTAATAGTAGAGATACTTCCGCCACTTTTGATCGGAGTGGCCGATCATGCGCATGATGTGACGGCTGGTATGCAAAGAAAAGGGCCGCGGCTCACGCAGCAGATTCATGCCATTGAGCTCGTTGAGCAGGTGACTTCCCTTTTTCCGATTGCAGGAGTGGCAGGCGGCGACCAGGTTCTCCCATGTAGACAATCCCCCGCGCGAGCGCGGCAGCACATGGTCCAAGGTCAACTCCGCGGGAGGCAAGATCACGCCGCAATACTGACAACTGTTGCGGTCGCGCAGCAGGATGTTCTTGCGCGAGAGAGCGCGTGTCTGGTGGGGAATGCGCCGGTATTCCAACAGCCTGATGACGGAGGGCATGGGAATCAGCACGCGCGCGGCGTGCAGCACGGCGCCCTGTTCTTCCTCGGTCTTGGCGACTCCTTTGAGCACTAAGATGAGCGCTCGCCTGGCGCCGCAGATGTTGATGGGCTCATAGGAAGCGTTGAGCACGAGCACGGGTTTCTGCAGCGTGTATGCCGAAGAGACCCTCGGCGCGACGGCCTCTCGCGCGCCACTGGCCGCGGAGTGTCCGTGGAGAGTGGACTTATGCTTGCGCGACTGGAGCATGGTCTTTGGCGACATCTTCTTCAACTCCCTGTTTTCTAACGCATTTTCGCTTTCACTGTGACCTGGTGAGCTCCGCTAAGAGCGGCCGTACTTCCCACCCCAGTGAGCTTCGCTTACTGGGAACCCCGGTTCTTCGTTGGAACGGCCGCGTTCAGAGCAGCTTTCGGGAATACACCTAAAAAATGCTTAGCCCCCCTCTTGGCGTGGCCGCAGATAAAGCGCATCCCAGAAGGCAACGCCTTCGCGCTGAGCGCGAGCGGCGGTCGCCACAAAAATGGAGGCGGCGCCGGCATCGGAAAGGATCCGGCTGCAAGCCCGCGCGGTGGCCCCGGTGGTGAACACATCGTCGACCAGCAGCACATGTCTGCCGGCGATGCGGGCGGGATGAGGCGAAAAAAAAGCGCCGCGCAGGTTCACGCGGCGCTGATGGGGCGTAAGCCCCGCCTGACTGAGCGTCGCCTTGCGGCGCTCCAGCAAGCCTTCGTCCAATTCGAAGCTCCAGGCCGAATGGGTGCGGCGCATCTCCGCAGCCACCGCTTCCGCCAAAAGCGTGGCGTGATTGAAGCCGCGGCTGCGCCGTTTGGCGCGGTGCATAGGCACGGGAACAACGACTATCCGCCGGGGCTGCGCCGCGGCGTCGAATTCAGGCGCTGTTCGCAGAGTTCCGGCCAGCAGCTTGCCTAAGCGCCCGGCGATCGGCCGCATCCCGTCGTATTTCAGCAGGTGGATAAAGCCGCGTAACGGGCCTTGATACACGCCGTAGGCCGCGGCGTTTGAAAATGCGGGCGGGGCCAGACGGCACGGTTGGCAGAGTTGCTCATTGCGCGGATCGCCGGGAGCCAGCCGGGGCATGGAGAAGCTGGCGACACCCAGATCCTCACCGCAGCGGGCGCACAAAACTCCTTGTTGAGGCGAGAGAGAGTACCAGCAGAAATCGCAGACGGGAGCACGATGAAGGCGCAGCAACGGGTTGCCGCAATAGGCACAGGGTGAAGGGAAGAGGGCGCAGGCAAGGCTGTCCACCGGACTTCGCAGCACGCGAACCACAGCCCGCCATGCCGAAGTTTCCGATGGCGGAAGAGCGAAGGTCAGAGGCTCAGTCCGACTGGAGAAGACGCACCTCGCGGCCAGCGGCGAGGACTCAACGGACCTTGCCGCCGATGGACTGAGTATACGGGCAAAATGCGGCGGCGCGCCAGAGGCGATGCAGCGGCATCTCCGGAGCGGCTATTCATCCCAACGTATTCGGCCGAACTATTCGGACCCAACTATTCGGACCCGGGCAGATGCAAAGACCGGCATGCTTAAGCCGCGGTTTCGAGCGAAGTCTCCGTCTTCACTTCTCGAAAGGCAATCGTCGAAAAAACTCCGGCGACGACCAATACCGCGCCAAACGACTGCAAAAGCGTAGGACGCTCATGGCCGATGCCATAACCGACGGCTAGCGCTACGACGGGGTTGACATAAGCACAGCTTGCCACCCGCGACGCCGGCTCCCGGCCAATCAGCCAGACATAGGCGGTGAATGCGACGATCGATGCGGCAAAGATCAGATACATCATGCTGACTGTGGCCTGCCAGCTCCAGCGCTGCCACGCCAAGGCGAGCTGCGAAAATTCGCCGGCGCCGCCGGAAAGCACCAGGAGAAACAGCCCTCCCCAAGCCATCTGCATGCCCGCGCTGGTTCCGGTGTCCTTTGGCAGCGCGAGCCTGGGGATGGAGAGCGTGCCTATCGACCAGCAAAGAGTGCCGAGCACCAGCACCAGCGACGGCCGGGTGAGGCCGCCCGCGGTCATGCCCGAAGGCAGCGCGATCAGCCCGGCGCCGGCGATCCCCAAAAACACGCCGGTCCAGGCTTGCGCGGAGATGCGGCCCATGCGAAAGATCAGCCACTCTTCGAGCAGAATCCACACAGGGATGAGAGCGGTGAGAACGGAGGCCAGACCGGAGGGGAGATACTTCGAGCTCCAGAACAGGCAGGCATAATTGCCGAGAAACATCGCGCCGCCAAGCAGCGCGGTATTGATCCACTCTTTTCTGCTTGGCCTCGCGGTGCGGCGCCGGCGGCTCACGCCATAGAGAATCAGGCCGGCCGCAAGAAAGCGTATGCCGGCGCTGAAAAAGGGAGGAGCGATCGCGACCAGGTCGCGAATCGCCAAAAACGAGCCGCCCCACAGAAAATAGATCGCGCCATACGCGAGGAGCCGTCGCAAGGCCATTCCCAAACTATAGAGCTTCGGCATCGAGTCCAAGACCCGGCGGAGCGCCGACTTTCGCCGTTTCGCACGGTTGCACGCAACGATGACGCAGGAGGGGGCGCGGGAGGTCGCCCGTGGTCCGTTGGAAAGAGCGAAGCCAAGCTCCTTTTGCCCGGCGTGAGCCTCGCCGCCCTGTGTCTTGCCGGGATGTCAGCGCCTGGAGATGCGGTTTTGGCTGCGGCCGGAGAACGTCGCGATTCGCATTTGCATTGCGCTCAAGAAGGGACTTCCCGTACAAACGTGAAGAGCTTGCGGAGGATTTTCAGTGGCGGACACGCCATCCTTTCGACCCTACGTTGCTCCCGGCGAAAACCGGCCCGAGCTTACCTTCCGCGCGGTTCTGCTGGGCTGCATCTTCGGGCTGATTTTCGGAGCGGTCACGGTCTATGTCGGCCTGCGGGCCGGCCTCACCGTCGCAGCCTCGATTCCTATCTCCGTGCTTTCGATCAGCGTGCTGCGGGTATTGGGGCGCGCATCGATTCTTGAAAACAACATCGTGCAGACCACGGGAAACGCGGGACAGTCGATCGCCGCGGGGGTGATCTTCACATTGCCGGCGCTGATTTTTCTCGGGTTCCCCTTGGAGTACTCGCGCATTTTTTCGCTGGCGCTCTTAGGTGGCTGGTTAGGCGTGCTCTTCATGATCCCGCTGCGGCGGGAACTGATCGTTGAAGAGCATGGCAGGTTGACGTATCCGGAAGGGACCGCTTGCGCCGATGTCTTGCTGGCCGGGGAGCGCGGCGGGTCCTTTGCCAGCCGCGTCTTTCTGGGCCTGGGCCTGGGCAGCCTTTACACGCTCTTCCAAAACGAAAACCTTCTGGGCGCGTGGCCGGGCACTCCGAACTATGAGCCGCAATGGCTGAAAGGCGCGGCAATTCGGGCGGATGCAACACCGGAGTATCTCGGAGTGGGATACATTATCGGGCCCCGCGTGGCAGGCGTGATTTTCGCCGGCGGAGTCTTTTCCTGGCTGGTCATCATGCCGGCAATCTACTTCTTCGGGTCGCACTTTCCTCAGGCTATTTATCCAGGGACGAAACCCATCGCCCAAATGTCGCCAAGCGATCTTTGGGCGGCCTACATCCGCCCGATGGGCGCGGGAGCTGTTGCCGCCGCGGGAGTGATCACGCTGCTCAAGACCCTGCCGACCATCTGGAACGCGTTGCGCGCGACCGCGGGAACCCTGAGCCGAGGCCGGAACGCCGACAGCACGGTGCGCACGGAAAGCGATCTGCCGATGAGCGTGGTCGCGGGCGGCTCCGTTCTGCTGGTAGCAATGATGTTCGTCTTCCTCATCTTCAAGCCGGTGCCGGGAGCGCAGGTGAGCTGGGAGGCGAATCTCTCCGCGGCGGCGCTGGTCGTCTTCTTCGGCTTTCTCTTTGTTACCGTCTCTTCACGCATCGTGGGGCTGATCGGCAGCTCCGCGAACCCGATCTCGGGCATGACCATTGCAACCTTGATGGCAACCTCCGCGATTTTTTTGGTGAAGGGCTGGACGGCGCCATCGTTTGGCGCGCTCGCCATCACGATTGGAGGAGTGGTGTGCATCGCCTCAGCCAATGCAGGAGATACCTCGCAGGATCTCAAGACCGGATTTCTGGTGGGCGCGACTCCACGCAAGCAGCAAATCGCGCTGATGATCGGCGTCTGCGTCTCGACCTTCGCCATCGGCGCGACACTGCAGTTGATGAACCGCGGATTGGCCGAATTCCGCCAGATCTCGCGCCCCTGGAACATCTCCGTTGCGCATGACGGAGTCACAATCGAGGAGCAGCATTTCCCACAGCGGGAGATTCGGGTGATCCATTCCGACAAGACAGAGGACACCCGGCCCGGGAATGGATACGTGCTGCTCAACGCCTTGAATTCGCCCGAGCTGGCGGATGGAAAATATCTCTACAATCCCCAGACCCATGCGATCGAAGTGCAATGGATCGAGGGCATCGGCAGTGAAAAAGCGGCGGCGCCGCAGGCCCGCCTGATGGCCACGGTGATCAACGGCATTCTGGGGCGCAAGCTGCCGTGGGGGCTGGTGCTGCTCGGCGTCTTCCTGGTGATCGCCATCGAACTCCTTGGAATTCGTTCCCTATCCTTCGCCGTGGGCGCGTATCTGTCGATCGCCACGACTCTCGCCATCTTTATCGGAGGCATGGTGCGTTGGATGGCGGACCGCGCGGCGGCAAGAGCGGCGGAGCAGACGGAAGGAGAGATTGGACCGGGCTCGCTCTATGCGAGCGGCCTGATCGCAGCCGGCGGCATCGTGGGATTGCTGGGCGTAGCACTCAAACTCTACGAGGCGGCGGCGGGAAAGCAAGACCTTCTCCTGCTTCCCGTCAACAACCCGCTGCATCACGATTGGGTATCGGTGGCGATGTTCGCGCTATTGGCACTTTCGCTCTACTACTTCGCCCGAAGGCCGCTCGACCGGACGAAGTAAGGATTGATTCCGCGGTAGAAAAAGTCCCGCGTTTGTCACAAACGAAAAATGCCCTCGGAAAGCGATTGCGCCGCAAAGCCGGCTAATTCCGAGAGCCGCTATTCTCTTGGCTTGCTCATCTTGTAAGTCAACTTATCCGACTGGAACCTGCCGCTCGGTGCGGCAATGCCGGCGTCCTTGAGCTCTTCGATCTCGCTATCGTTTGCGCATGGGCCGTCGTACACAACCCAGAGATCGTAGGTTCCTGGAATATTCGCATCGACACCCATTGCGAGAGGCCGCCGGACCTGATAGTCCTGTCCAGCCTTGAGCAACAACCATTGTTTTGCGCGCTCGCGGATATCCGGAAGCCCGCTTCCGTCCACTTCAAGACCACAATCGACCGGCTGCGCCTGTCCTGAGGGATCCTCGGCGGAAAATTTGACCTGGAGCGAGAGCGCACCTGGAGCGGCTTTGCAAAGCAGCGGCGGTTCGGGAATGCGCAGGGCGTGTCCCGATTGATTGATGATATGGACCACGAGAATGGGCTGTTGCTCGGGAGCATCGGCATCGAGCGTTGCCGTCACCCGCAAGTCCGGCTTGTTACTTTGCTTTGCCCACGCTCCTGGCACGAGTAGCAGGGCCATCAGGGCGAGACTTCGCGGGGCAAGCATAGAAACCTCGTTTCTAGATCCTAGACCATTTCGCATCGCAATGGGAGGAAGACGCATCCAATCGGTTCCAGCCGGTCTGGCGGGAAGCCAAAAAGCGCCATAAATCAGCGAACCAGAGCGGAAAACGCGCAACTTTTTTTCTATATGCATGTCTAACACTAGTTATTACGGAAGTAAGCCGAGGGTGAATGATGAGCGAGTTGGCGCAACCTCAGCCAGGAATTCGGATCTGCATAGCAGTTCTTGGGTGTGTTCAAGTCGTAGCGCTTTTCCTGGCATGGGAAAAGCCGGCGGCGGCATATGTCGACCCGGGTACAGGCTATGTCTTTTTGCAGGTTGCAGGCTCTACTCTTGCAGGCGCCTGCTTCTATCTACGTCATCGTCTTAAAAAAGTCTTTTCTTTTCACCGCAATCAAAAATCCTTCCAAAATAATTCCAGTGAGGACACGCAGTCTTTCTCCGCCTCGAGCGCCGAAAGCCGCGAGGCTCCCTGATGTTCATCGGCGCGGAGCCGGCAGGGACAGCGACGTTTCGTGATCCAGCAGGCTCCTTGCAAATCAGTGGAGAGGAAGTTCTGCGTACCGTCAACGCCGAGTACGCGGAGGAGGCCGTTCGCTTTCTGGGATCGGAGATCGCGGCCCGGCTGGTGGATAGCGGCAAGCTTATTTCCAGCTCGATCCTGCATCAAGCGAAGGGCCAGCCCCTGCAATTGCAACATCCCCGGGTTTTCTTCCCGTCTTATCCCTGGGAATGGACCCCAGCCCAGCTTTCTGCCGCCGGAGAACTGACGCTCGATCTGTGCGAGAGCCTGCTCGATGCCGGATGGATCCTGAAAGACGCGACCCCCCTCAATATCCTTTTCGACACCCACCGGCCGGTCTTTGTGGACGTTCTCTCGGTAGAACGCCGCAATCCGAATAATCCGATCTGGCTGGCCTACGGCCAATTTGCCCGCACCTTTCTGCTTCCGCTCGCCGCCCACAAATACTTAGGCTGGCCCATGAATACGATGCTCAGCCGGCGCGACGGCTACGAACCCGCGGATCTTTATCCCCATCTGGCATTGTCGCGGCGTCTTCGCGCGCCCCTTCGTTCCCTGGTCACGATTCCTTGGCTGATGGAAAAAAAGCAGAAGCGACGGAGCACGGCTCCTCCTCAGTTGCGCCAGCGCCCGGAAATAGCCGCTGCCGTGTTGCGGGGAAATCTGCGAGGTTTGCGCAAGGCTCTGCGGGTTCTCAAGCCGAAGGCCAGCGTCGGGCGCTGGAGTCAGTACACCGACTGGGCAGATCATTACTCGGAAGAAGATCAGAACCGGAAACAGAGCTTCGTGCGGCGCGCGATCGATCGCATCCAACCGGCATTTGTGCTGGACATTGGAGCGAATACCGGCAACTATTCCCGGATTGCAGCAGAAACGGGAGCCCAGGTTATCGCCTGGGATACGGACACCGGAGCCTGCGAGAGCAACTGGACGACTGCGAGCGAGCGCAAGTTGCCGATCTCGGCATTGGTGGCGGATGCGGCCCGGCCGACCCCGGCGGTAGGCTGGCGCAACACGGAATCGCTTTCTCTGCTGGAGCGCGCGCGCGGCCGCTTCGATTGCGTGCTGGCGCTCGGGATCCTTCACCATCTGCTGGTGACCGAGAGAATTCCATTGAACGGCATCGCGGAATATCTGTCGATGCTCACGCGCCGCTGGCTGGTGGCCGAGTGGATTCCGAAGACGGATATCCGTTTCCAGGAAATTTGCCGAGGCCGGGACGGGCTGTATGCCCATCTGGACGAGGCCGCGCTGCTCGCCAGCTTTGCGCCCAGCTTCCATCAGATAGAGCGTGAAGAATTGCAGAACGGACGGGTGCTCTTTCTTTTTGAGAAGCGATGAAAGCGAAAACTATTGCCGCCGCCTGCGGATTGAGCATTCTGCTTTTGCTGCCCTACCTCGCGCTCCAACTCTCTCCCGATCACCTTACGCTTTATCACAGCCACTTGCCGGCAAGCAGCCTCGTTTGGGGCGACCTGACTTATCTGGCAATCGCCGCCGCCGCCGCCACGCTTGTTCTCGGTTATGCCGAGCGCGGGGGCCAGGGAAATTTGCTTGGCAGCATTGTCTGGGGCGCAGTCGCGGCGAGAATCACCTATCTATGCTTCGAAGCCATTGCGGCCGTCCGGGGACAACCGGTGAGACATCCCCGGCCCACCTGGGTGATCACCGCAGTTTTCTTAATGATCCTCGCGCTGCGCCGTTGGCGGCCCGCCATTTACCGAGTGACGACGGCTAGAATTCTGGACGCGCTGGTTCTCTGCGGTTTCAGCGCGTTGTGGATCGTGCCCACACTGTTCTACCAAGCCCTGCGGCCGATGCCACGCGATGCCGCGGTGCGGCTTCTTCCAACGCAAACTGCTGCTTTCGACCCCCAACGAACGCCAACTCGCGTGGTCTGGCTGCTCTTCGACGAACTCTCCTATGATCAGACCTTTGACCACCGTTTCCCCGGTCTGGCACTTCCATCCTTCGATCGTTTCAAGGGCGAGAGCGTCCTCTTCACAAGCCTTGCACCGGCTGGTTACTACACCGAGCTGGTTATCCCGTCGTTCTTTCTGGGAAAGACCATCAGCGCATTGAAGAGCGATTTGAATGGCTCCCCCGCAATCAAGCTTGCCGGGGAGCCGGGCTGGCAACATTTCGACGCACAGAAGACGCTTTTTGCGGATGCCGCCCGCGCAGGATGGACGACAGGAATCGTCGGCTGGTTCAATCCCTATTGCCGAATTTTGCAGGGAACTCTGAGCAGCTGCTTTTGGAAAGACTCACCCGAGCCGGATGGAGCAAGCGCGGAAAGCTCCGCGATTAAAAACGCGGGAGCTCCCATCGGGGCCCGATGGGAACGGCTTGTAGGCAAGGCGACTCCGCCCGAGGTGGATCATGAGCAGGCGGTAACCTCTCTGATGCCCGCAGCCGAGGCGCTCATCCGCGATGAGCAGATCCGCTTCGTCTACGTTCACCTGCCCTTGCCTCACCCCACAGGGATCTATAACCGCAAGACGGCCATGCTTCGAGCCGGCGGCTCTTACATCGATAACCTTGCGCTTGCCGACCACGCGCTCGACGAGCTGATGTCGGCAATCGGCCAGACCTCATCCGCCCCGCAGACGCTGGTGATCGTCTGCTCGGATCACTCCTGGCGTACGGCGCTGTGGAAACCTGCGCCCGGCTGGACGGCGGAGGATCAAGCGGCTTCCCACGGGAAATTCGATCCGCGGCCGGTGCTCATGATTCATTTTCCCGGACAAACGAACGAGATGGACATTCCCCAGCCCTACAACGAGCTCGGGCTGCACTCGATCATCGACGGCATTTTGCGGGGAGAGCTGACGTCGGCTGCTCAGTTCGAAGCGTGGCTGAAGACTTCTGGCGAGCCACGTTAGATACGTTTTCCAAAAAAGAATGCAGCGCGGAGCCTGAAACCGCCGCCGCCCTTTAGGGCATTTTTGGAAATACTGTGAACTTTTGAGGTCCCAATAGGTGGATTTTTCTTGAGGGAAAATCCACTCCGGGCCTGCGGCTTCGGTGTACACCATTTCCGAAAATGCTTTAGGCGGGACCGCCTGTTCGCTGGACGATCTTGAAAAAGAGCGTGGGCCGGTCTTCGACCGGGCGAGTCCGAATCTCCAGAACAGGACCTTCCTCATCGTAAGCAATCTGAATCCCCAGTTTCTGCAGATTGGAGACGGGCTCACGCAGCCAGACCGGGGGCTTGGCAAGGTGCTCTGTGTAATAGGAAGGATCGACGGCAGCGAACTCGACCCCTTGCTCCCTCATTCTGGCGACGGTGTAGAGAATATCGGTCGTGGACAGAGCAATGTACTGGGTGCCAGGACCGTGATTGAATTCCAGATATTCTTCGACTGAGGATTTGCCCGATCCCTCGACCGGCTGCTTCACAAGAAAACGGATTCTGCCGCTGCCATCGATCGCCGGCGCGGAAAGCAGGGTCGAGAACTCCGCCCCAAAACGCCGGCAAGCGGAGAAGCCCATCACCTGCGAGTAGAAGGCGGCGCAGCGATCCATCTCGCTCCATCCGACATTGATGCCTACGTGATCGATCTGAGCGATTCCGGCGGCGCGGGCGAGGGGGTCGCGGGGGACGGCACGATAGCCTGGCAGGAAGATACCGCGGTATTCGCGCCTCTCAACAAAGGTATGCACCGTGTCGCCATAAGCGGCGATCGAAGCCATACGGACGACGCCGGATCCATCCTTCACTTCAAACGGCTCGCGGACGCTGCGGGCTCCCCTGCGGATACTCTCCCGCCATGCGGCACGGGCGTCTCCAACATGCAAAGCGATGTCGCGAACACTGTCTCCGTGGCGATGAACGTGATCCGCCATTTCGGTACCGGGACGGAGCGGCGTGCTTAGAACGAAGCGGGTACTGCCCTGTTGCAACACGAAAGAAGTGCGATCGCGAAAACCGGTTTCCGGGCCGGCGTAGGCTACCCAGCTCATGCCCATCGCCATGCGATAGTAGTAGGCTGCCTGTTGCGCATTGCCGACATAGAACTCGACGAAGTCGGTGCCGTAGAAGGGAAGGAAACTCAGCGAAGGCGCTGCAATTTCACGCTGCAAAACAGTCGACATACAATGCATACTCCAGGGAAAACAGGCACAACAGTCGATGAAACCTAATATCGCTGGAACCATCTCCGGCGAGCGGCGCAGAATCCTTTGAACCGGTCCTCGACTTGCCAGACTGGCTCAGCCACCGATTCCCGCACGCATTTTCAAGAAATGCTTTCGATCCGACAGCAGGGCAGAAACCTACGAGTCGCCAGGCAGTCGATTGCGTTCATAAGGTTTTTCCGCGATTACGTCGCAAACAACGGCGGCGTAGGATCACCGCCTCAATTCATATACCGTTGGATGCCTTCTTGCCTATACAGAAGAGGAGTCCCTGGTTACGACTTCTGAGGGAGATTTTGCCCCTCCAAAGCTATTGGACGCAACACCCCAGCAATTTGCCTTGCCCAATTCAATCTAGGCCTGTGAACCCTCCGAAAGGGACAGCCCAAACGGCTCAAGAGCGGCTCCGGAAGCCTCTCGGCCGATCTCAACCCGTTCCCCAAAAGACGCTCGCCGGCCAGCAAACGTTTGCACAGCTTGAAAACGGCCCAACAACCCGCATCGAGATCTACGGTCCGGGGTTGAATCAGGGTGTGCCTCACTGGAAAGGGAGGTCAAAGTCATGGCCATTGGGGGGAATAGAGAAGTACTCTTACATCCGGCTGATTTTTGCACCAGTCCGATTGCATTCGGACCCGGGGAGGAGCACCTTGAGATGACCGCCGGTGGGACAAAACTCGCTTCCGCCAAACCTTACCTGACGGTGCAGGATTGGGCCGCTTATTCCGCAGAGCAGCACTCCGTCTGGGCGGAGCTGGTTGGACGCAGGATGCCGGATCTCGAAAAGCACGCCTGCGAGGAGTATCTGCAAGGATTCGAGCAGATCGGGCTGCGAGCCGACAGCATTCCAAATCTGGCCGAGGTCAACGGGCGCCTCCGGCCCCGGACGGGATGGAACGCGACCCCAGTGAGCGGATTTCTTCCGGCCGGCGCGTTCTTTGAGATGCTGGCCGCACGCCAGTTTCCGACGACTACCTGGCTGCGGAGCCGTACCGCGCTTGAATATACCCCGGAACCGGACATCTTCCACGATGTTTTCGGGCACGTGCCCATGCACGCCCACCCGGTCTTTGCCGATTTCCTCGAACATTACGGACAGGTCTGTGCGGCTTTGTCGGACCCGGAGGCGGTGGAAAGGATGGGGCGGTTTTTCTGGTTCACCGTGGAGTTCGGCGTGATCCGCCAGAAGGGCGAGATCAAGCTCTACGGAAGCGGGCTTATCTCGTCGCACGGAGAATCCGGCTACGTGATTCGAGGCGGACCCGAGATTCGGCCGTTCAATCTTGACGATATTTTGAACCAGTCCTTTTCGACCTCGGAAATGCAGAGGGTGTTGTATGCGGTGGATTCCTTCGAGCAGGTCTACGAGGCAGCCCAGGAGGCCGAGCGCCGGCTTTTGCCTCGGGCCTAAGACGATCGCCAGGTCCGTCATCGTTCCCGCCCCTCTGGAATGGGTAGACGGCGCTCCCTCTTCTTGGGCGATCTTGTACCGGAAGGTCGTATGGCGAATGACCCCTGACCAATGCCAAGATCACGCAACCATGAGAATGAATATCCAAGCCCGCATGCCGAAACGTTATTCGCACGACTTCCGCGGTCTACCGCTCTTTATCACCCTGGAAACAGCCCGCGGTTTGCGCGCCCATTCGCAGCATTCCACGACCGCCCAGGAACTACTCGATCTGCTGGACAAGCGGACCGACCTGAATGCCGCCGTTCTCGACCGTTTCCGCGAAGAACTTCGTTTTGCGCAAAGCGCAAAGCTCAGTGACGTGGAGATGAGCGAGGACGTCCTCGAAAAGATCGGCTTCTTCGTCTAGGAATTTGCCTGCAGGCGGCCCTTCGAGTACCCGGGGTGATGACCGCGCATTTACTCGCCCCTTGCCTTGTGCAGTCCGGCCTTTCTCGACGAAGATGGTGAGGCGGATTGCCCGATCAGATGCGTACCCTCCTCACAGCCTCGCGGTTGCTGACGCGCGACGGGATCGTCCAACATCCCACGATCGTTCTTGACGACGGACAGATCGCAGAAATCCTTACGGGGGCCGAGAACGAAGCGCTCCCCGGCGGACTCTCTTTCCCCGACGCTCTCCTAGTCCCGGCCTATCTCGACATCCACATTCACGGCGCAGCCGGCCAGGACGTGATGGAAGGCACGGCTGAAGCTCTGGCTACGATAGGCGCGTGGATCGGCGCGCGCGGAGTCGGCGGCTATCTCCCCACCACCGTCACTTCGTCTATGGAGAGCACGCTGCGGGCTCTCGACGGGATTGCTCATGCGATCGAGCGGCCGTCGGAGACAGGAGCGGTCCCACTCGGCATCCATCTCGAAGGTCCCTTTCTCTCTCACTCCAAACGCGGGGTTCACCCGGAGAAGCTGCTCGAGAGGCCGTCGATCCCGCTCTTCGACCGCTTTTGGCAGGCCGCGCGCGGCCACATCCGGTTGATGACGATCGCGCCCGAACTTCCCGAAGCTCTTGAGCTCATTGAGCACGCGAGCAAGCGGGGAGTGGTTTGCAGCCTGGGACACAGCAACGCGACCTATCGGGAAGCGGAGGCCGGCTTTTGTGCGGGAGCACGCTCCGCAACCCATACTTTCAACGCGATGCACTCGCTCGAGCATCGTGAGCCCGGCATTGCAGGATATGTGCTGGACAAGGACGACCTCTTTGCCGAGATTCTTTGCGATGGGATCCACGTCGATCCGGCGATGATAAGGCTGTTTTTCAAGGCGAAGGGACCGGAGCGCGGCATTCTGATCACCGACGGCATCAGCGCCACGGGAATGCCTGACGGCAATTACCAACTCGGCGATCTGGATGTGACGGTCGAGAAGGGGCGATGCACCCTCGCCGGATCGGCGGGCACTCTAGCGGGCAGCGTGTTGACGATGGATCGCGCAGTGAGGAATTTTGCCGGATTCACGGGCTCCGGCCTGCCTTCCGCTGCGGCGCTCGCGGCGCGAAATCCCGCGGAGCTTTTGGGCATTGAAGAGGAATGGGGGGTTCTTGAGGAAGGGCGCCAGGCAAATATCACGGTGCTTTCCCCGACTGGAGAGGTCGTGCAGGTCTTCCGCGCTGGACGGCCGGTACTGTAGGGAGCAGCGACGAAAGGATCGGGAAAAGGCTATTGGAACCGCATGACAAAGCAACGGATTTGGGGAATGGTGACCGAACCACCTGGGCTCGCAACTATGCCTACCGTGCCGATTCCGTTCTCGAACCTGCGAACGCCGCAGAGGTCCAGCAGGCAGTCAAGAGCTTAGCGCGAGTCAAGGCGCTGGGAACAATGCATTCCTTCAACGACATCGCCGACAGCGCAGGCACCCAGATCTCTTTGCGCCGGTTCAGGCAAAAAACGCTCGACCGGAATGCGCGCACAGTCACGGTGGGCGCCGGTGTGACCTATGGCGAGCTGGCGACGTGGCTTGATGCTCAAGGCTTCGCCGTCCACAATCTCGCATCGTTGCCGCACATCTCGGTCGCAGGCGCCTGCGCGACGGCGACGCACGGATCGGGCATTGGCAATGGAAACCTGGCGACAGCGGCCGCAGCAATCGAATTCGTGGACGGACGAGGAGAGATCGTTTTGCTCTCGCGTGCGGGCAACAGCGGGGAATTTCAAGGGGCAGTCGTAAGTCTCGGCGCTTTGGGAATCGTCACCGCGATCACGCTCGATATCATTCCCAGCTTTGAGATGACGCAGACCGTCTATGAAAACCTCGCCTTCGACGAGCTTGAAGGCCATCTCGAAGCCATCCTGGGCTCAGGCTACAGTGTCAGTCTTTTTACCGATTGGCAAAACCATCGCGCCACCCAAGTTTGGATCAAGGAGATTCGCTCCGCACCGGCCGCGCCCGCTCCGAGCTTCCATGGAGCGACATTGCAGAAAACGAAGCTTCATCCTCTGCCCGGGCACTCGCCGGAGAACTGCACCGAGCAAGAGGGAAAAGCCGGTCCGTGGTATGACCGGCTGCCCCATTTCCGCATGAATTTCACGCCATCGAGCGGCGCCGAATTGCAGAGCGAGTATTTTGTTCCACGTGATCGCGCGTATCGGGCCATTCTGGCGGTGGAGGGACTGCGGGAAAAGATCACGCCTCATCTCTTCATTACCGAACTGCGCGCAATCGCTGCCGACGATCTTTGGATGAGCATGGCTTACGGACGCGATTCCGTCGGCATCCACTTCACGTGGAAGCAGGAGTGGAACGAAGTGCGACCGATGCTGCCTCGGATCGAAGAGCGATTGGAGCCGTTCGAAGCGCGCCCGCATTGGGGCAAACTGTTTACCATGCCCGGCGGCCGTCTGAAGCAGCTCTATCCGAGATTTGCGGATTTCCTGGAGCTCGCGAACCGCCACGATCCAGAAGGCAAGTTCCGCAATGAATTTCTAGAAAGAAACCTTTACCGCGCCTGATCGCTTCCGACGCCGCAGGTTCCTACTCATGGGACGAACGAGTGGAAGCCGCGGCTGTCCAGAATATCGAAGCTAGAGCATTTTCGCTTTAGGCGTGAACTAAAAAGCCGCTCTGAATCTATGCGTTATAGGTAGAAGAAGAGACGCGGCCGCCGCGGCCGGTCCAGTTGGTATGGAAGAACTCGCCGCGGGGCTTGTCGATCCTTTCGTAGGTATGCGCGCCGAAGAAGTCGCGCTGCGCCTGCAAGAGATTCGCAGGCAGTCTCGCGGTGCGGTATCCATCGTAGAAAGATAGAGCGGTTGAAAATGCCGGCACGGGCACTCCGGCTTCTACGGCGTGGATGATCGACTTGCGCCAACTCGACTGGTATTTGTTCAGTGCGCCCGAAAAGAAATCGTCGAGCAGCAGGTTTGCCAAATTGGGGTTCTTGTCGTAAGCACTTTTGATGTTGCCGAGGAAGACGCTGCGAATGATGCAGCCACCGCGCCACATGAGGGCAATGCCCCCCATGTTCAGATTCCAGCTATGCTCCTTGCCTGCTTCGCCCAATAGCATGTATCCCTGGGCGTAACTGACGATCTTGGAGCAGTAGAGTGCTCGCCGAACATCTTCAATGAACTCTTTCTTGTTGGAAACGGAAAGCGCCTTCTCAGGTCCGTGAAGGACTTTGGAGGCCTGGACGCGTTCGTCTTTGAGCGCGGAGAGACAGCGGGCGAAAACGCTCTCGCCGATGAGCGTAACCGGCATGCCGAGATCGAGCGCGGAGATCGCGGTCCACTTGCCGGTGCCCTTCTGGCCGGCGGTGTCGAGAATCTTGTCGACGAGCGGCTTGCCGTCTTCATCTTTCTTGGCAAAGATGGTCGCGGAAATTTCGATCAGATAACTGTCGAGCTCCCCCTTATTCCACTCGGCGAAGATCTCCGCCAGATCGTCTGCCGAGAGGCCCAGCGCGTCTTTCAGCAATTGATAGGCTTCGCCGATGAGCTGGATGTCGCCATACTCAATGCCGTTGTGGACCATTTTGACGTAGTGGCCGGCGCCGTTTTCTCCCACCCAATCGCAGCAAGGGCTGCCGTCCTCGACTTTGGCGGCGATGGCTTGAAAGATGGGCTTGACGTGGGGCCACGCCTCAGGCCGGCCGCCGGGCATGATCGAAGGGCCGAAGCGCGCACCCTCTTCGCCACCCGAGACGCCGGTGCCGATGAAGAGAATGCCCTTCTCGGCCAAGGCTTTTGTGCGGCGGTTGGTGTCGGTAAAAAGCGAGTTGCCGCCGTCGATGAGGATATCGCCCTTTTCGAGATAAGGCACGACGTGATCGATGGTTTGATCGGTAACGTCGCCGGCCTTCACCAGCAGCATGACGCGCCGCGGACGCTTCAACTGCTTGACCATTTCTTCCACGGAGTGCGCGCCGACAATCTGGGTGCCCTTGGCCTCATTGTTCAAAAACTCGTCCACTTTGGAGACGGTGCGGTTGAAGACCGCAACCTTGAATCCGTGATCGTTCATGTTGAGGACGAGGTTCTGGCCCATTACGGCTAATCCGATCAGACCAATGTCGCACGTGCCCTGTTCCATTGCTTTTCTCCTTGCCAGTTGTCTGGAATTGCCTGAAACGCGGCCCAGACAATCTTCACACAAAAAGAGAGGGCTAACCCGTGGGACGGTAAAACCGTTAAGTTCGGCAATTCATAGAGCTACGCCTTATTTTTGAGCTATGGCCCGACGGTCTATCACGGATGAATGAAATCCCCAAAAATATTCTTGACAGCTTTGTGATATGTGATATCTTTCCACTTAAGTCAGGCGGGAGTTTCATTTCTACCCTGCCGCAGGGCTCTTCACTCAGGTTCCCCCAACATCATGGACCCCGCCGTCCATCATCGGTAGCCGCTTTAACTTACGTTCATCATGGACCCCGCCGTCCATAATCGGTAGCCGCTTTAACTTACGCCAAAAACTGCACGGGCATAACGGTCCCGGCTCGCGATTCTTTCTCCGTAAAGCGCTCTACCCCGCTTTGCGCTTCCGCATCTCCAGCAGCAGCCGGGCGAATTACGCAAACTTTCCTCCACCGCCGAATCTAAGACTCGGCGGACTTTTTTACCAACCGCGACGGGCTATGTAGCTCTATCGCAGCGTAACTCCACCTTTCGCAGGTGGCGACGCTGTGGAGCTTGAAATCGATCTCCATCTGGCTGAGAGAGTTCCCGTCCGTTGGGGACACGGGAGAAGTGTATGAGAGCATTGCTGACTTTCAAATGTGTGTCGATGCCGCGCGCCGCTATCCCTCGTAATAGGCGGAAACCCGGACAGCTGGCTTACTGTTCCAACCGGGCACATCGCGCGTTGACGATACACCTCACAGATGCAGTTCATCCTAGGCCAATGCGCATGTATTTGCGGCCTTCACAACCTTAGACTGCGCCGTAATTGTTATCACGAACGCTATCACGCAAGCTGCTCTATTTTCCTATGTCTTCCGTGAAGCACGGAGGCCGGATAAATCCAGGGTAGCGCGTCATACGCTTGAGCTTTCGAGTCTTTGTTTTATTAACGGGCCACAGACCGAACTTAACAATGGCGAACTATGCCTCGTCAGCAATGCCAGCACCGGCAGGCATGGAGACGAGCTCAGCTTCGCATACTTACATCGGCGCGTTGTGCCATGCAAACATGCACACAACGTGCATGGAGGGAGACCTATGACTTCAAATCATATTCGGAGACTTACATTCGTTCTGCTTCTGTGGCTCGTGCCGGGGCGCTATCTGGTGAGCCAGACGCTCACTAGCGCTACGGTTGTTGGTGTAGTTACGGATTCCAGCGGCGCGGTCGTGCCGAACGCCACAGTACATATCCAGCAACCCGAGACCAACTCCGTGAGCAATACGACTACGGGAGCTGACGGCACATACCGTTTTCCCTTCCTCAAGCCGGCAGACTATGACATTACGGCGGAAGCGGGAACGCTCACAGCAGCCCCTATTCGCATCCATTTGTTAGTCGGCCAGGAACTGTCGGTCGAGGTGACGCTAGGAGTGTCAGCAGTTCACCAAACCGTAGAGGTAGACGCTACTACGAACTCTTTACAAACGGAAAACGGAAACGACGTAACGTC
Source organism: Acidobacteriaceae bacterium (assembly GCA_036267335.1). Classification (GTDB taxonomy): domain Bacteria; phylum Acidobacteriota; class Terriglobia; order Terriglobales; family Acidobacteriaceae; genus PALSA-350. The sequence goes on along the minus strand of DATAWF010000204.1, from coordinate 13,296 downwards.
TTACAGCCAGCAATATATTCAGAATACGCCTGTCAATGGCGGGGATATAACGAATGTGGCCTTTACCACTCCGGGCATTCGTCTGAACGTCGGCGGGGGAAATGCCAACTTCAATGTGAATGGATTGCCCTTCAACGCCACTCTATTCACCATGAATGGCGCCGATATCGTCGAACCTTATAACTTGAACAACAAATCCGGCGCCAGCAACAATACATTGGGGGCTAACGACGTGGCGGAGGCGTCGGTCATCACAAACCCGTACAGCGCACAGTACGGCCGGGAAGCCGGAGCCCAGGTCAACTTTATCAGCAAATCGGGGACGAATCGGTTTCACGGCAATCTGGTCGAGAACTACAACGGAAGCTTTCTGAATGCCAACGACTACTTCAACAACTTGACGCACACCCCGCGGGGACGCGCGGTAGCAAATCAATATGCCGCCTCCATAGGCGGCCCGATCAAGCGGGATAAGGTCGTTGTATTCGTCAATACCGAAGGCCTTCGCTATGCCCTGCCCAGCACAGGTGTAATCTCACTGCCATCTGCCGCGCTGCAGCAATACGTGCTTGCTCACGTTCAGGCCTCCTCTTTACCGTATTACAAGGATCTATTTGCGCTCTACAATGCAGCCCCGGGCGTGAGCCGCGCAGTACCGGTAACTACCGGCACATCTCCGCTCCAGGACAATACCGGACATCTTGGCTGCGGCAAACAAACGTTTACCGGGACTTACTTATCGGGGAACAGCGGGCCTCAGTTCGGCGTCAACACGCCATGCGCAGTTGCGTTCGAGACTACGGCATCCAGCATCAACACGGAGGACTTTACCTCCGGGCGCGTGGACTACAACATCAATGCCAGCCAGAAGCTCTATTTTCGAATTAGCCGCGACGCCGGGGTTCAGGCCGCCTCGACTAGCCCAGTCAATCCTGTATACGACAAGCGAAGTGTGCAGCCCTGGGTTATTCCTCAACTCAACTACACGTACGCTATTTCGCCCACGCTAGTGAATAACTTTGTCCTGAACGGCAACTACTATTCCATCGTCACCGGCGATGCAAACTTTCAGGAGGCGCAGACCCTCTTGCCGCTCACATTCGCGTACAACGACGGCGGCGCGAATGGCGGAGGTTTCGCGGGTGTCGGCCCTTCCGTTCCTACCGGCAGGCGCGGTCAGCAATTGGGCATTATCGACGATCTGTCTTGGGTGCTCGGAAAGCACACGCTCCAGTTCGGCGTCAATGATCGCAATAACCGTATTAGCGATTCAAGTATTCAAAGCTCCTCGGTAATTGGCACTTATACCTTCAATGACGTGACCGACTTTACCGTAGGGGTCGTGAATAGCACGGGCAAGAATAGCACCTTCACTCAGTCCTTTCCGCGCCTGGAACTCGTTCACACGCGGATCAATTCTCTCGGATTCTATGGGCAGGACGAGTGGGCCGTTCGGAATAACCTGAATCTCACTTTTGGTGTGCGCTTCGAATCGCAAGGCAATCCGGCCTGCAAAGAGGATTGCTACTCCCGCGCAAATACCGAGTTTCTCGCTAGCGGCTATCAGGCCGGTATTTCGGTTCCCTATAACACCACTTTGCAGACCGGGCAGAAGCACAATTTCATTGGCCTGGAAGGGATCGTCACCGAACCTCGCTTCGCATTCGCGTTTTCTCCCAGGGGTGAGGGAAAGACGGTTGTCCGCGGCGGTATCGGACTTTTCGCGAACACATTCGCCGCCAGCATCACCTCCAATGTCTTTGGCAACTCGCCCAACAAGTTTTCTCCCACCGTAAAAACCGGCACAGTCGGCCTTGCCGACACCCCGAGCAGTTCGCAAGCGGCCGCCTTAGCCTCCAACATCGCTTTCCAAGACGGCTTTTTCTCGGGAGCAACGCTTACCCAGCTGCAAACGGCGGTTGGAGCCGGTGTGTCCTTCGCCACGCCCACGCTTTATGTGAACCCGAATCTCTTCCACACAATTAAAGTTCTCGAATGGAGCCTCGAGGTAGAGCAGCCGTTGACGCGCTCCGATGTAATGACCGTTTCCTACGCGGGCAACCACGGCTATGACGAACCGCTTTCCAATGCGGCGGCCAATGGCTATGTGGGCAGCACTTCGCTTTATCCCAATGGATTCGGAGGACTGCCCACATCGATTCCCGATGCACGTTTCGCGGTTGTCACTCAGATCTTGAATTCCGGTTACTCGAACTACGACGGATTGACGGTGGTGGAGCGGCACTCATATTCCCATGGGTTTCAGGGCCAACTCAGCTATACGTGGAGCCACAATCTCCAACTGGGTACCGTCTACAACCCAGTTCTGTTTTCCTTCGCACCCGGAACTTCCACCGCCGGAAGAAGCGGCGAATATGGCGCGACCAATATCGATACCCGCCACAATCTAACCGGCGATTTCGTGTATACAACGCCGAGGCTTCGAAGCGGAATGCTGGAACGCACACTCGGCGAATGGAAGCTGGGAGGCAAGCTCTATCTTTACAGCGGCCGGCCCTTCTCGGTAACAAATAGCCTGATACCTACCAGCCTTTCGAGCACCTTTAGCGGAACGGTGCTTGCTGATCTCCTCGACCCCTCCATGCTCGGCACGCATTGTGGGGCTGCGGCAGTGCACACCGGTTGCCTCTCGTCCGGTCAGTTCGCCGCCGTCGCAAGCAAGACGAATCCTTCCGGGCAGGCCGATTTCGGCAACACACAACCGAATTCTTTTCGCGGGCCGGGTTATTTTTCCACGGCTGCTCAGATTGGCAAAGCGATTACCGTCACGGAAAATACTCATTTCGAGATCGGCGCTGACGCATACAACCTGTTTAACCACACGAATCTTGCGGTTCCCTCCAGCAACGTCGGGGGGTCCGGATTCGGCCTAATCAGTTCCACCGTCAGCTCTCCGACGAGCATCTACGGTACCGGCCAGGGAGCCATCGTTTCCGGACGTGTTCTGGTGGTCTTCGGCAAGTTCATCTTTTAACCGATTTCAGCGGTTGGCTGGCCAGGCGCCCGCTTTTGCCTCGAGTGTGGAGTTAACAATTTATGCGAAATACATTTGTGTTGTTGCTATTGGCTCCCGCATTGCTCATGGGACAGACCCAGAAGCTAACCATCAACGATCTGCTAGATACGGGAACGGGCGGCGGCGGACGGGGAGCTACCCGGAATATGACGACTCCCGACGGAAAATACACCGTGGTTGTGGTTCACGACCAGATTGCCTTGAAGGCGACGGACGGCAGTCCGGTCAAGGAGCTGACGGATTCTCCCGATCCGAAATCCGAATTCGATCTATCTCCGGATGGGCAGTTTGTCTCCTACGTCTGCCAGGGTAACGTGTGGGTAGTAGCTTTAGCTGGCGGCACTCCCATGCAACTGACGCACGACCCCGCTGGGCCTGGAGATCCGCGAGGCGCCACCGATCACCATCCGCAGTGGAATCCTAACGGGAAATGGATCTTGTACGAATCCGGACGCAAGGGGTTCAACGAACTCTACGTGGTGAGCGAAGACGGCAAGATTTCGAATCTGATGGCAGCGACAGAGATTTATCACGGCAAAGACGTCATTGCGAATACCACCCCGGACCACGGGGACGCGGTAGCATCGGACCGCTTCGATCCCCGGCCTCTTTGGGCTCCCGACGGAACGCGAATCTCCTATACCGAGCGTTCGCGAGAGTTCTTTTCAGGCAAGCTCAAAGTGCTTCCATTCAACCAGAAGACAGGCGTTGCCGCGGGGCCGGCACTCGATCTCTACGTCGCCAAAAACGATCCCGGCGGAGCGTGGGCGATCAACACTGCTGCATGGTCCCCGGATAGCCGGACGCTGGCAGTCGTGCTGCAAGAGACGCATTGGGACAAAGTTTGGACCATTCCATCGACGGGGGGCGCTCCAAAGGAACTGACCTTTGGCACGGGAGAAGACGAGGAGCCCGTCTATTCTCCGGATGGAAAATGGATCGCCTTCGAATCAAATCGCGATCTCCCCGAGGAACGGCATATTTGGGTAGTTCCGGCGACTGGAGGAGACCCGCATCGTCTCTCGAACCTGCCTGGCATCGAGAGCGCGATGCAATGGCTTTCCGGCAGCCAGAGTATTCAATTTTCACGCATCACCGTCCTCGGCGATTCGGCCACCTACGTAGCGAATGTCGACGGCGGAGGGGAGCCTCGTTTAGTGGGGGCAGTACGCCATTCGAAATACGACGACCTTGGCATTGTGCCCAGCGTGGCCCATTACGCGAGCAAAGACGGCCTGGAGATCGCCGGAATCCTCTATAAACCGGCGGATTATCAGCCTGGTGTTCGTTATCCAACAGTCATTCTGGCTCATGGCGGCCCAGAAGGCCAAGTATCTCTCACCGTCGCTCCCTGGTCGATTTTTTTGGCAGAGCAAGGCTACGTGGTGTTCGAACCCAACTTCCGTGGCAGTACGGGATATGGAGAGCGATTCCGCAACGCCAATGTGAAGGATTCCTGCGGGGGCGAGATAGACGATATTCAAGGAGCAGTGGACTACCTGGTTGGAATAGGGGTGGCTGATCCGAAGCATGTCGGCATTTCAGGAGGCAGCCATGGAGGCACTGTGGTTGCCTGCGCAGTGACCAAACTTCCCGACACCTTCGCCGCTGGGATCGAGAAGTTTGGCGTAGCCGACCGTGCTCTGTTCCTGCGCTACACGAACCGGAACTCGGAGATTCGTTGGGAGACGAAGATGGGCGGGACACCCGAAGAGCAACCCGCCGTCTATCGCAAAGCGAATGTTCTACCTGATGTCGCGCAGATTAAGACGCCGCTGTTGATTCTGCACGGCGAGGAGGACCCGCAAGTTCCGCCGCAGGAATCGCAGGAGCTTTCCGCAGCTCTCAAGAAGGCCGGCAAAACGTTCACCTATATCACTTATCCCAACGAAGGCCATGGGTTCCGAGAGCGCTCGCACCGTCAGGATGCTTACGAGCGCGAGCTGGCATACCTCAACAAGTACCTCAAACCCGGCTCATCCCAATAACGGGCACGGGATTTTGTCGGTGCAGAGTTGCAAGTCATCTTCCGGGCAGGAGTAATCCATGAAATATTCGACGGCCGCTGGATGCTATGCCGCGATCGGGACTGCGGTAGTTGCTGCCGGCTTATTCGCGGAACAAGCACTTCAAACCAGCAAATACGATCCGGGCATTCGACCGGTAACGCCTGCGTCCGTTCAGGCCGAAAAGATCGCGGAGGACACCTGGTTCTCTCATCTGCAAATGCTGGCCAGCGATTCTATGGAGGGCCGCAAAACCGGTACTCCAGACTTTATTCACGCGGTGGAGTACGTAGAATCGCAGTATAAGGCGATAGGCTTGAAGCCGGCGGGGGTGGATGGATATCGGCAGCCTGTTGGCTTTCACGAAGTTGCTGTCGATCCCGGAGGTTCAAGCCTGGCGCTCATTGGTCCAGATGGACAGGCTCAAGCCATGAAGATTGGCAGCGAAGCTACGCTTAGCCCTGAAGCGAAGGGGGAAGTATCGGTCTCTGCCCCTGCCGTCTTCGCCGGATATGGCTTAGTTGTTCCAGGTTTGGGGCTGGATGAACTGAAGGGCCTTGATTTGCACAACAAGGTTGCCGTTATTTTTGCCGGTTCTCCCCCCTCCGTCCATGGGCCGCTCAAAGCCTACTTCCGTACTCCCGCGGCGCGGTGGAAAGCGCTTCAGGCGGCGGGGGCGGTGGGTTTGATTACCATCGCCGAACCCCGTTCCCCGGGCTCGGCGCGCGGCGGAGGCGGGAACCGACCCAGCGGAGGCGGTCCTCGGCCAATCGTTCATCTCTCCGATCCAGCCCTCAACCCTATGGGCGGAGCGCGCCTAGTTGCTTCGATTCCTGCTGTCTCGGCAGGTGGGCTTTTTGCCGGTTCGCCGCATACGCTGGAAGAATTGCAGGCTCTCGATCAAACTGGCCAGCCACTGCCGGGCTTCCCTCTTTCCGTCACCGTACGGGCCACGACGGTAACAAACGAGACTTCCACCTATAGCGCGCCCAACGTTATTGGGCTGCTCGAAGGAAAGGACCCGGTACTCAAAAATCAATACCTCATTGTGAGCGCGCACCTCGACCATCTCGGGGTCGGGCGGCCGGTAGATGGAGACTCTATCTACAACGGCGCTATGGATAACGCTGCGGGAATCGCTTCCATGATTGAAACGGCCAAGGCGTTGTCTCAGGGTCCGCGGCCAAAACGCTCTATTCTTTTTATCGCTTTCACTGGCGAAGAAGAGGGAGAGCTCGGTTCGCAATTTTATGCGCATTATCCAACCGTGCCCCGAAGCAAAATCATTGCCGACCTGAATATGGATATGTATCTGCCTCTCTTCCCGCTGCACTTTCTCGAAGTTCAAGGCCTCGGCGAATCGACTTTAGGCAATGCCGCCCGCGTCGCAGCTCAGTTGAACGACATCGAGGTCCAATTCGACAAGCAGCCGGACGAAAATCGGTTCATTCGGTCCGATCAGGCAAGTTTTGTGAAGTACGGGATTCCGGCGCTGGCATTTAAATTTGGATGGCTGCCAGATTCTCCTGAAGAAACGACATTCAACAACTGGATTCGGAATCGCTACCATCATCCGAGTGATGATCTCAATCAGCCGATCGACCGGGAAGCGGCGGTACATTTCGATCGCGTTCTGTTGACGCTTACTATGCGTGTGGCGAACGCTCCATCGAAGCCGGAATGGTACCCGGAGAGCTTTTTCAGCACAATTCCCAGGCGATAGCGGTCACCACGCATTTTGGATGAGCGCCATCTCCCAGAAAGGCGTCCTCACAGAAGACTCAGTGAAACCGGCTTGTGCTGCGGCGCGTCGGTCAGGTTGTTCAAAAGACTTTTGCTTTATCATCCCGGTTGTTCTTTGGAGAACTATGCCTGCTATCGCTTATCTTGAATGCGCCCGCTGCCACGCCCATCTCTCTGCGGACACTCCCCAAACCCTCTGCACGGAATGCGCGGTTGGCCCGGCCGGCTCCCTCTACGTGCGATACGATCTGACCCCACTGATTGGCTCGTCGCCAGCCGACGTGATAGCCAAGGATGCGGCGCGGACCCCCTGGACCGGAATGTGGCGCTACCGTTCGGTACTTCCCGAGGCAGAACCTGTAACCCTGGGCGAAGGGTGGACGCCCATGCTGCGCAGCGGGAGAAACTCCAACGTTCTATTGAAGGAAGAGGGCGCCAATCCCACCGGCACTTTCAAGGCCCGCGGGATGGCGCTCGCCGTCACGATGGCCCGCCATTACGGCTTAAAGAAGCTGGCTGTTCCCTCGGCGGGAAATGCTGCCGGGGCCTTGGCGGCCTATGCGGCGGCTGCGGGAATCGAGGCCCACATCTTCATGCCGGCTGATGTTCCCTTCGCCAACTACGTTGAAGCCACTGCGTACGGCGCCCATGTCACTTTGGTGAATGGACTTATCTCCGATTGTGCGCGGCTGGTCTCGGAAAAGGCGAAGACGGAAGGCTGGTTTGACGTCTCCACTCTGAAAGAGCCTTTTCGCGTGGAAGGAAAAAAGACGATGGGTTACGAGCTTGTTGAACAGCTCGGATGGGAATATCCGGACGCGGTGTTCTATCCCACAGGCGGCGGAGTGGGCCTGATCGGTATGTGGAAAGCCTTCATCGAACTGGAGCAATTGGGTTGGGTGAAGCCGGGCAAGCGCCCACGTATGGTTGCAGTTCAAGCCGCAGGATGCGCGCCGGTCGTGCGCGCTTTTGATCAGAAGGCGCAAGTCAGCCAGCCATGGGTCAACGCTTCGACCTTCGCTTCCGGCCTTCGTGTGCCGAAGCCTTATGGCGACTCCATCATGCTCGAGATTCTGGAAGAGTCCGGCGGCATTGCGCTCTCGGTAAGCGATGAAGAGATCCTGGCCTCGATTTCGGATTGGGGCCGCAACGAAGGAATCTTCCTGTCTCCTGAAGGAGCAACGGCGACAGCGGCTTACGGCCGTCTTCTCGAGACAGGATTTCTCCAGCCGGCGGATCGGGTCGTGCTCTTCAACACCGGCTCCGGGCTCAAATACACAGACGTTACGGCCGAAGCCATGGGGCTATTGCGCCCAGTCCAGGAAGCCCAGGTGGTTTAGGCGCCGTTTTGCGGGGGTCCCAAGCAATGGAGCACGATCCGTCATTTCTGATATTTCGTATGGTAGAGTCTCAGTTGGACAACTCTCCATCGACCTCTATGGCCTCCATACAGAAGCTTGACGCCCCTCAGAATCTCACGGTCCTCGCATATGACAGCATTAAGCGCTACATCCTGGAGGGAAATCTCGACCAGGATACCCGGCTCACGGAGGAGTACCTCTCCAGCCAGCTTGGCATTAGCAAGTCTCCCGTACGGGAGGCTCTTATTAGTCTGCAAACCGAGGGGCTGATCCGCATCGAACCTCGTCGCGGCACGTTTCTCAGGCGGTTCACTTTGCAGGAAGTCAAGGACCTGTACGATCTCCGCGAGACATTGGAGGTTTACGCGGTGAGCATCGCGGAAATATCCCCGCAGTTGCTGGCGGAGCTGCGCGAGAGCGTGGAGCGGACACGAGAGTTTGTAAGGTCAGGCGACAAGATTGGCCACATTGAAGAGGACATGAAATTTCATGGCTTGATCGCGCAAGCAGGGGGAAATTCCGAGCTTTGCCGTCTATTGGCCAACATTCAGAACCAAATATGGCTCTGTCGATGCAAAACCTACAGCCTCTCTTCTTCTACCGCCGCGGCTGCGCACCTAACCATCGTCGACGCGGTTTGCGCGAACGACCGGCAAGCGGCGCAGGAATGTATGCGCGAGCACATCTCTCTGGTGCGGAACCGGCTGATGAATTACATGGCCGAAAAGGCTCTCGGAGAGGCATTCGAAGGGTAGAGCAGAATCAGCACAACCGTACCCACCGGGGTAGATGCCAGACCGGATTTTTTATCAAGAAAAATCCACCTTCCCCGACATTCGGCCGGGTATCCCTGCTGATTCCGCTCTAAAAGAAAATCCGTTTCCTGATCGTCCCGGCATAGGGGAGTTCTGCGCAATCTGGAGGACGTTTTCTTGAGACGCCGGAGACAACGCATAGCGGAAGTCTACCTTCCGATTTTCGGAACAATTCTCTATGCCGCCGGCATTGTCTTCGCTGTTGTTGGAGGCGGCAATTCGCCGGTATCCGCTGGGCTCCGAAGCGTCTCGATCGTCATTTTCTGCGGCTGGGCCATCCGACGACGCGCTCTTCCGGTCTGGATCTTTTGGTCCATGCTAGCCGGAGTGGAGATCGGACTGGATGCTCCCGGTCTTGCGTCGCACTTGCACATCTTCAGCGAACTCTTCTTGCGTCTGATTGAAACCATCGTGGCGCCACTCATTCTGGGGACTTTGATCACCGGCATCGCGGCACACGGCGATTCCCGTGCCGTCTCCCGTTTGGCGATTAAATCTTTTCTCTATTTTGAGATTTTGACGACCGTTGCCCTGGTAATTGGGCTTGTGGCGATCAACATTAGCAAAGCAGGAGTGGGAGCCCGCATATCCGCACCGGATTTGACATCCATGGCGACCGGGAGCGCTCCTGCGCCTTCCGCACTCCCCTTTTCCTGGGAGCAATTTCTGCTGCACGTCGTTCCCGAAAACTTAGCGGCATCCATCGCGGGGAATCAGATCCTGCAAGTTGCGGTATTCGCCGTTCTCTTCGGTCTGGCCTTAGGAAGCCTGAACGAAGAGAAAAAATTTCCTTTGCTGGATGTGCTCGAATCGTTCACGGCGACGATGTTCCGATTCACCAATCTCGTCATGAATTTCGCTCCGCTCGGCGTTGGCAGCGCAATCGCCTACACCGTCGCGCATTCCGGATACGGCGTGATGCTGAACTTGGGCAAGCTGGTGCTGACGCTCTATGCGGCAATCGCCGCCTTTCTGGTGATAGGGCTTTTACCGTGCGCGCTGTTGGCACGCGTTCCTCTGCGCCGCTTTCTGGCCGCTGTCGCGGAGCCAGCGACAATCGCCTTTGCCACCAGCACCTCCGAGGCCGCGCTACCCCGCGCGATGGAGCGAATGGAAGAATTGGGGGTGCCGAACAAAATTGTCGGATTCGTGATTCCCACCGGATACAGCTTCAATCTCGCCGGATCGGCTCTCTACCTTTCGCTGGCCGCTCTTTTCATGGCGCAAAGTGCCGGCATCCAGATGAATTGGGGACGGCAATTCGCAATGATGGCAACGCTCATGCTCACGAGCAAAGGAGTCGCGGGCATTCCAAGGGCGGTGCTCGTCGTGCTGATGGCTACCGCCGCGAGTTTTCACTTGCCTTTGGACATGATCGCCACGCTACTTGGCGTCGATGCCCTAATGGATATGGGACGCACGTCCGTCAACGTCGTGGGCAACTGCTTGGCAAGCGTGGTCATAGCGCAATGGGAGGGAGAATTTTTTCTCTCTCCGGAACCGGTGGATTAGAACAGAAATCAGCATAGGTATAGGCGGCTGAATGTCTGAGAAGTTGGATTTTTCTTGGATAAAAATCCAGTCTGGCATCTACCCGTTGGGTACAGTTGTGCTGGTTGTACTGTACGGCGTTTTTCGCGACGGTTCCTTGCCATCCACTCTTCCTCGCACTTTCGGATTCGCGAGGTCAAACAATGGGACACGCAGGCTACATGGATATGGAGAACTTTCGTCTTCGCGTCTTTCGTGCCGTCGCCCATCACCTTAATTTTCGCGCGGCGGCAGAAGAGCTTCTACTGACGCAGCCGGCCATAACTCAGCAGATCAAGGCCTTGGAAGAAGAGCTTTCAACTTCTCTCTTCGACCGCGCTGGTGGCCATGTCTCCCTTATGCCTGCGGGCCTCGCTCTTCTACCGTTCGCGCTGGAAATGAAGCGTCTTTCGGAGGACGCTGCGCAGGCAGTTGCCGCCGCCGCGGGCTCGATTGCCGGCCAACTTTCTATCGGCGCATCGCAGACAATCGGGCAATATCTGTTGCCCAGGTTCATCGCGGATTTTCTTCGAGAGCATCCCGCGGTCGAGATCAACATTACAGGCGGCAATACCCGAAAGGTCATCGAGGAGCTGCGAGCCCGGAGGGTTCATATTGCGCTGATCGAAGGACCTGCGCTTGGGAACGACGTTCGGGTAAAACCGTTCATGGAAGACCACATGGTGTGTGTCGTTCCTGCGGGGCATGAATGGGCAGGCCGGGAGATCACCGTGGCCGATCTGCGGCGGGCGACCTTACTGACCCGCGAGCCTGGGTCGGGTTCCCGCAAAATTGTGGAACGTGAGCTGGAGCGCGCGGGGCTGCCGGTGCGAGAGTGGAAGATGGGGATGACTTTCGACTCGACCGAAGGCCTGTTGAGCGCAGTAGAAGCCGGCTTGGGAACCGCTTTGGTTTCGCGGTGGGCGGTACGCAATCAATTAGCGCTGGGAACGCTCAAGCTGGCGCGCGTCCGTGGATTAGCCCTCAAACGAATGTTTTCGATCGCCACCGCGGCGGGACCTGAGCCTGTAGGAACCACCGGTGTTTTTTACCGGTTCGTCCTGGAGCGAGCCAACCAGCTTGCCCTACGCTCCACGGGCAGAGTTGCACCTCGCAAGACAGGCTAGAGCATTTTCACTTTGGACGCATGCAATAAGGCTGCTCTCGACGCAGCTGTTCCATCGACGAACTGGGGTCCCAGCAAGCTTCGTACGGCCGCTCTTGGCAGATCTCACCAACTCACAGTCAAAGTGAACAGGCTTTAGATCGAGATCCAACGGCTATGGATAGCCCACAAGGAGATCACGGTAATCACAAGCCACAGCGATATGCCTTGAGCAAAGGGCCGGAAGCCCACCTGCCGGAGGGTGCGCTTGGACAGGCTGGTACCGATGAGGAACAGGGTCGCGGTAAGGCCCGCTCTGCCAAGGTGGCTCAATGCTCCGTACATAGGGGCAAACCGAGGCACGCAGGTGCTGACCAGTGCCGCGGCGCAGAAAAACAGAATGAACCAAGGCATTTTTACCTTCACCCTGGAGTTCGGGCTAGACTTTTCCTTCCCGCTTTCCCTGCGAATGTATGCCGCGGTGAATAAAGAAAGCGGAACAATCCACAAGGCGCGGGCAAGCTTGACGGTGGTGGCGACGACGAGGGCCTGGTTGCCGTATTTCGCGGCCGCGCCCACCACAGAACTCGTGTCATGGATTGCCAAGGCCGCCCAGAGGCCAAACTGATTCTGACTGAGATGGACCGCGGCACCGATCGCGGGGAAGATCAGCAACGCAATCGAATTCAACAGAAAGATCGTACCCATGGATACGCTGATCTCTTCTTCGCTGGCATTCGAGATAGGAGCAATCGCCGCGATTGCGCTGCCGCCGCAAATGGCGGTGCCGGCGGTGATCAAAAAAGATGCCTTTCCACCAACGCGAAACAACCTGCCGAGGAGCAACCCGAGGGCGATGGCACAGGTGATACTGATTGCGGTGTACAGGAATCCAGAACCGCCGGCACGCAGCACTTGATGGAGGTTCATGCCAAAGCCGAGAGCCACGACAGAGGCCTGCAACAATAGCCTCGCCAAGGAGCTACTTTCCTGGCGAAAGGGATGCTCGACTAGAAATCCGAAAGCCACACCACCAACAAGCGCGACTGGGGGAGAGGCGATTCCGCTTGCAGCAAGAAGAAGTCCCAAAAAGAAGATCGTTTTGCTGTCAAAAGCTTTTTTACCGAGGGCACCGGTCATACGCTCACCTCAGTTTCCAGGCTCTATCGAGCGAAGCTCCGGGGTCCAAGTAGAACTCCTTATGGGGCATTAGAGCGTTTTCACTTTTCCTCTGACATGGAGAGAGTGGTTAGGATGGGGCGTTTTTCGATGAAACGGCCACGTACGAGGCATTGTTTTTGTAAAGACTTCAAGTGAAAACGTTAGGCAGATTTCCTGTTGCGATGAGGCGCCAAACCCCGCGAGATGCGGCTTCTCTTGGTAAAAAGCCGCGTTTGTTGCAGTTGTTTCGGGACACACTTACAGGAAACTGCCGGCGGCCGGGCCGTGTGCGCCGTTGACGGAGAAGAAAAATACACGAGGTTGCGCTCGCCAGGCGGCGGCGATGCCTCAATGTTTCAAGGGCTCATGCGGTGGTCGAAATGGCGAGGGTACGGCGTCCTACAATTCCAAACTCGTGAACGACGAGGAAGCGGAGGGCAAAAAGGAAAAGCCCGGAGCGGCAGATCTGCCGCTCCGGGCTCGCGATCTCTATGGTGCCGAAGAAGGGACTCGAACCCCCACACCCTTGCGAGTACAT
>DATAWF010000203.1:0-2216 GCA_036267335.1 Acidobacteriaceae bacterium | reverse complement strand
TAATTACTTCTTAAGATGCCTAATCCTAGGAAAGGTTGCAAGGCTAATCGAAAGGAGATGTGGACGGCGAATGTGGAAAACGGCCGGGTTGCCCGGTTTTTTACCTCTTGGGCACAGAAATTGGCCCAAAAGGGGAATCTTCTTGAAAACACAGGGGCATTTTGGGCACTCTTGAGGGAGTGAACCGGCCGCTGAGCGTCGTCTTAGGGATTCTGCTGATCGGGGTGGTGGCGTACCTGGTCTACGAGTACCGGGCGGATTTCGGGATGGGCGGGGCTGGAACGGGCCCCGGATCGGGCTCGCCGGCATGGCAAACGGTTGACCGAAGCGCGGATGGGTTCACGGTGAAGATGCCGTCGGCTCCGAGCGAGACCGAGATTCCGGCTTATACCGATCACGGGGTGGTGGAACAGGTGCCGATGATCGAGGCGACGATCGATGCCGCGAACGGCGAGCCGGCTTCGACCTACGCAGTGGCCTGGGCGGACAATCCTCCGGTGGAGCAGGCGGCCGGCCAGGATCCAGAAAAAACCCTGGATATGGCGCGCGATGGCGCGCTGGGACGGACGCAAACGAGCCTGGTGAGCGAGTCGCACCGGGAGATCGATGGCCATGAGAGCCGGGAATTTGTGGGGCGCAACGCGAGCGGCGGAATTCTGAATGGCCGGCTGATCCTGGCGGGCACCCACCTGTACATGCTGATTGCCACGTTTCCCGGGACAGAGGAATGGCGCGAAGAGGACGTGAACCGGTTCTTCGAGTCGTTCAAGCTGACGGGGGCTGGCGCGACGGCGGGCGGGAACTGAGGCCGGGGGCACCTCGCGGATCATTCGCTGAATTGGCGGAATAAATTGTGGCGAAGAACAACCGCAGATCCCATACTGCGTTTGGGATGACAGCAGGGAGGTTTGAGCTTGTGCTATCCCGCCCAGGCAAAGCTTGGACGGGGCACCCAACAATCGCAGATCCGTTCACATTTTAGGGCGGGCGGCTTTTTCAACAAACCCAGTGATGAGGTCGACGGGCAGGAAGCGGACGAGAAATGAGCGGAGCTTGCCGGTGAGATTGGTGCTGATGGTGTGCTGGCCGCGGGCGAGTGCGGCGATGCCGATGCGCGCGACGTCTGCGGCCGATTGCTGATTGCGGTTGAGGAATTGGTTGGCGTGGGCGACGTCAATGAATTCGCTCTCCGTGGTCCCAGGACAGAGGGCCGTCACTTTGACGCCGAACCGGGCAACTTCAGCTCCGACGCCGAGCGCGAAGAAGCGGTCGAAGGCCTTGGTGGCCGCGTAGGTGGAGAGATAGGTGACTGGCTGAAAGCTGGCTGCTGACGCGACGGCGAGCATCCAGCCCCGGCGGCGCTCGACCATGGGTGGCAGGAAAAGGCGCGAAAGGCGGACGACAGCTTCGCAGTTGATGCGGACCATGCTGAATTCCTGATCAGGATTGTTGGTGACGAATGCGCCGAACTGACCGAGGCCTGCGTTGTTGACAAGAATGTCGACGACGAGGCCGGCGCCCTCAGTGGCGTCGAAGATTTGCTGGGGCGCGGCGGGATCGTGGAGATCAGCGACGATGACGCGCGTTTCGGCACCTTTGGCGGTGAGCTCCGCGGCGAGTGCTTCGAGCCGATCGCGGCGGCGCGCGGTGAGGATGAGTTTGGCGCCGTGCGCGGCGAGCTCACGCGCAAGCGCGGCGCCAATTCCGGAGCTGGCCCCGGTGATGAGCGCCCATTTATTTTGAAAGTCGGTCGTCGTTGCCATCACTTCAATGATGACAGAGGATGGGGATGCAGTTCGGGCGGCCCTACGGGGCGCCTAGCCGCGGTGTTCGCTTTCCCAGGGCGTCGCTACGCTCCGGCCTGGGCTATTTTCGACCGCTCCTCCGGAGCGGAATGCCGAAGCAAGGCACTTGCGAACTCGTTCCCTTCACCCTGGGCTATTTCGCGCCCATCCCTCGGGGAGGGTTATTTCGACGGTCAGCTATTGAGCCGGAGCGGCTGCCGCGGCGGAGCCGGAAAACGAGCGAATATAGATGACCAGGTTCCAGACCATGGTGTCGGAGGCGCGGCCCTCGGTCTCGGGAGGCATCTTGTCTTTGCCGGCGCGGATGGCGTTGAACAGCTCCCAGTCTTGCTTGTTGGCCAGCGTTGCAGGATGGGTCCAATCGTCGAGAGTCAATTGCATGCTAGTGGCGAGATCGGTCTTGCCGCTTCC
>DATAWF010000202.1:0-14656 GCA_036267335.1 Acidobacteriaceae bacterium | reverse complement strand
ATGCTATATCGAATGCGATGTAGTATCCGTAGTGAACCAATTTCACGTCGAGTACGTAAGTCGCATAGGTGTTGTCCAACCCTTCCAGCGTGTAGTCGCGGTAGCTGGTGCCAATGATCTCGGGAGTCGCGTTCCAAGTTTCGCCGTAATTCCAGCGCATGGTGAGGTGGGTGTTACGCGGTAACTTCAAGCCGCCGCAGCCTTTGATTTGGGCCACATTCCGTCGCTCCGCGGGGATGGTTTCTTGCGGCTGCCTCCGGAGCAATGCGCTCGCGCCTGGAAGGTGTGAGAGTCTCGTCGTTGCCCACCAACGTCCACGCATCGCGGACAATGCTTATTTTTCCGTAGCGGAGTGCGCCATCGCATAGAGAAATACGGCGCGTTCTTGGCGGCACTGTCGGATCGCTTGGGAGATTTGCGCCTGGAACGGCGGTTTCTCATCCCATGGCTGCGTTGGCTGGAGAAGCATTTCCACCGGGAGAGTACAAACAGTTGCATTCTTCAGCGCGATTTGAAGTTATGCCTGTGGCCAACGGTCGCGCATGCCCTTTGCGAGCGTTTCGATAAGAACATCGTACCGATGGATGACCTGATGGATGAGAGGTAGCGGGCTTGCCGGACTGTTGATGGCCGGCGGCGCTGAGTTTTGAGACTGGCCTGCCAGCGCAAGACTTCGAGGAGCCCTCAACAGCAAGAGGAATGCGGCTAAAATCGTCCATTTGTACATGGTGAACGTCGATCCTTCCATCGCCGCCGGCCTGCTACTGAAAGCTGACGCATACCGGCTTTCAAGGATGTTTGCTTTTTATTCCCCTTTTCCACAGGACTATACCAAGACCGGCTGAAGTGCGTCTATCATGGCATCGCCTGGAGAAAGGAGGTTCCATGTTGATCCGGAGCTTGAAGAGCCTTGTGCTTCTGAGCCTGCTGGTGACGTTCTCGGCGTCAGCGTTTGCCGCATCCCATCACCACCACAAACATCACCACGCGGTGTCCGCCAAGGCCTAGTTGAGTTTTCGTTCTTTGGAGGCCGGCCCGCCGCTGGCCTCCATCTTCCCGAATGACCTTAGCTCTTTCTCGCGGGATATCCGTTTTGCGTGACTTGTATGGGCGACCGGCGGCCGTGCGGCGGCGTCCTAGCAAGACATATGCTCGAAGAGGATCCGGTCCTTCCTGTCAGTTCCTCCAGCCCGCCCGAATTTCTTCCTGAGGCGCTCGACTGCTATCGCGGAGTTCTTGAATCCCTGCGGCAGGCAGAGATTCCCTACGCAATCGCCGGCGCCTTCGCTCTCCATCAGCACACCGGAATCTGGAGAGTGACCAAGGATCTCGATGTGGTGGTTGAAGCGAAGCTAGCCGGACCGGCATTGTCTCGCTTGCACGCGATGGGATTCGAAACGTACATCAAAGATCCGGTATGGCTGGCCAAGGCAGTTCGCGGCGAATATTTTGTGGACCTGATCACCGCTCTGGGCAACGCCGTCCTGATTGTGGATGCAAGCTGGATCGAACGAGCGGTTCCTTCCGAAGTCTTCGGTGTGCCGTGCCGCGTGCTCGCCGCCGAAGAGAACATTGCGTCCAAGCTCTTCGTGACCAGGCGGGAGCGCTTCGATGGCGCTGACGTGGCCCATCTGATCCGGGCTTGCGGGGAGCGTTTGGATTGGGATCGCCTGCAGCAACTCATGGATGGTCATGAGGAACTTCTTCTTTCCAGCTTGATTTTCTTTGCCTACATCTATCCGTCGCGCGCGGGAGTCGTTCCGCGACAGGTCTGGACCGGACTCCTGGACCGGCTTAACAAGCATTTGCGGCACTCCGGAAGCGACGAGCCGTTCCGGGGCACGTTGATCGATCCCAACATGTTCGCCATCGATGTCGAGGAGTGGGGAGAGCGCGATCTTTACCGCGAATATTGCCAACGCCACCCGTTTCTGTTGCGGGCCATCGACGAGACGAGCGGGAGCAACAAATGAGACTGGCGGCGGTCGCCGACGTGCACTTCAAAGCGAATGAACGGGAAGAATCGATTCGCCGGTTTCTCCCCGTCAATGACCTAGCGGACTTGCTGGTCTTGGCCGGAGATCTCACCAATCACGGATTGCCTGAAGAGATGAAGGTTTGCCTCGCGGTTCTGGAGCAGGTGCACATTCCCATCGTCATGGTTCTAGGCAATCACGATCACGAAAACGGCCATCAGGAAGAGCTGGCGGGGATGGCGCGGATCGCAGGCGTGCATGTGCTCGATGGCAATTGCTTCGAAAAAGACGGTGTCGGTTTCGCCGGAGTCAAAGGCTTTTGCGGAGGATTCGCTCCGCACGAGTTGATGCCCTTTGGCGAGACAGCGATCAAAAACTTTGTCGAGATTGGGGAGCGCGAAGCCGTCAAGCTCGACTATGGGTTGGCCCAGTTGCAGACTCCGGTAAAGATTGCCGTCATGCACTACGCCCCGATCGAGGAGACGGTGGTCGGGGAGCCGGCGCCCATCCTTCCTTTTCTGGGCAGCTCGCGCTTGGGGAGGGTGCTGGCGCGCCACCGTCCCGCCCTTGCGCTTCACGGCCATGCCCATCATGGATCGTTCTCGGCGGAAACCTCTTCCGGCGTGCGCGTGTACAATGTCGCCCTGCCGATCCTGCGACAGCGTGGAGAGCCGCATCCTTTCGTTCTCTTTTCTGTCTAGTTCGATCGCGAACTTCCCGGTCATACCGTCGGAGAGAACGGTTTCGATTCTCCTCTGGAAGGCTCAATGGATGACTTCGGTTGGGCCCGGGAAACGGGTCCCTATCGTGAAGGCCTTTTGTTTATGGGGTGAAATGCATCTACCGGCGCGGCGGATCTTGAGAAGGACGATCCTGCCGGTTCCGGAGTACATTGGTGGCCAGATACGGCAACGGGACAATTCGGACCGGGACATCGATCGGGCCAGAAGGAGCAGGCGCACTGCTCAACCCATTCTGATTTGGCATTCAAGGAGGAGACTCAGATGATCGCAAAAGGATTGCAACGGGCTCTGCTCTTTTCTGCTACGGCGATTCTGGCCGGCGCTCCACTCTATGCATGCCCTCCGGGAGCAGAGGCCAGTTGTCCCTGCCTGACCGCGGAGCAGGCGTTGGCTTCGCTCAAGGCCTTGGACGCGGAGTTTTCCTACGCCTATGTAGGCTCTTCGAATCTCCAGATGCTGAGTGACCAGGAATTCATACGGGAGTCCATCGGAAACGGAGCGGCACGGGTGATGCTGAGCCAAATTGCGGCGCAGAAGTCGCAGAGCGAAGACATCAGGCAGTTTGGCCAGAAGATGGTCGAAGACCATACATGGCTGGGCGACCAGATCATCAAAAAGGTCGCAAAATTGATCGGCGTGACGGATACAACAACTGGAATTTCCCGCGAAAACAAAAAGCTGGCCGATCACCTGCAATCGCTTTCCGGTCCCCAATTCGATGAGGAATACATTCGCCTGATGCTGAAAGATCAGCAGCAAGATCTCAAAAGGTTCAGCAACGAGGAGCGTTTGACCCAAGACCCCAGCGTCAAAATCGCCGCGGATCAGGGCGTGAACGTGACCACACAGGATCTTTTGCTGGTGGAACGGATTGCCGAGAATCATTCCACCGCGGTGGCTGGAAACCATGCTCCGGCCGTTGCGCCCAATCACGCCGCGGTAGTTGCGCAGAATCAAACTCCGGTGATCGGAACGCGATAGAGCGGTTCTCCTATCGATGTAGGTTGGGAAAATGCCATCACCGCAGCTTTCTTTGAAAGAAAGCTGCTCTTCTCTAATCCCGAACGGGGCATAGCAATAGGAGAACCGCTCTAAACGCAGCCCGGCCAACGCGGCGATGCGGAAGCGGGTTGCCGGCCTTCATTCCGTCAAGGGCTCGACAATCTCGGAGCTGATCGGAGGCGAGCCGCCGGCCTCAAGTGCCTTCGGCCACTCCGATGGTGAATCCACAATGCAGTCGGGGAGTGGCGATTCGAGCGTCAGCGGCGCCAACCCATAGCTGCAGCCGATGCTCCACGCCCCCGCATTGCGCGCCGTGAGGGTGTCGACTGGGGTGTCGCCAACCATGATCGTTTCGGCCGGCGTCACTCCCGCCTCTTGGATCAGAGCATAAAGACCCTCGGGGTCGGGCTTTTTGCTGGAGAAGCTGTTTCCGCCGTAGATCCGGAAGAGATAGCGGGAGAGGTCCAGGGCTTCGCAGATCGCAATCGACGGAACAATCGGCTTGTTGGTCAGCACCGCCATGGACCGCGCCGTGCCGTCCGGCCTTCGGAGAAGCGCGTCGAGGGCGGGAAAGACCCCGGGATAAATCCGCGTGTGGTCGAGTTTATGGTCGCGGTAGTAATCGAGGAAATAGCCGAGAGCGGATTCGACAAAGAGCTCATCGGAGGGATCCCCCAAGGCTCGCCGCACCAGCAGGGAAGCTCCATCGCCCACATAACCTGCGATCACTCTGGATGGCAACGCCGGCCGGCCAAAGTGACGCAGCATTGCGTTGACCGAGGCGCATAGATCGTCGACCGAATCGATCAGCGTGCCATCGAGATCGAACACCAGCAACCGGATAGACTGCGCCGGGATGGTGCGAAAGACTCGAACCATCTCTTTACTTTAGAGGAAGAGCCGTCAATCCCAGGGCAAACAACTTTGCGCCACGGGCAGAAAGCTCATGCGGTGCAACGGGCAGGGGCCATGTTCAAGCAGGGCTTTGCGGTGCCGCGGCGTAGCGTAGCCCTTATGCGATGCCAGACCGTATTGCGGAAACTTCAAATCGAGCTCGCGCATCCGGCGGTCGCGATGGACCTTGGCCACGACCGAGGCGGCGGCAATCGAAACGCTCAGCGAATCGCCATAAATGATCGAAGTTTGCGCGTGAGGAAGATCGAGTCGCATGGCGTCGATCAGCAGATGATCGGGAACGGGTGTCAGACGGAGGACAGCCGCGGTCATGGCCATGCGGGAGGCCTGGTAGATGTTCACGCGATCGATGGTCTCCGAATCGACTTCTTCAATCGCGATTGCCAGGGCGCGGCGCTCGATGATGCACGCAAACCGCTCGCGCTCCTCGACGAGAAGTTGCTTCGAATCGCGGAGACCGGGGATGCGGCAGTTCTCGGGAAGAATCACAGCGGCAGCCACAACGGACCCGAAGAGTGCGCCGCGGCCGACCTCATCGACTCCCGCGATGAGCTGCGCGCCCGCGGCTCTGGCGGCACGTTCGTAGCGCCCCCCGCAGACCAGGCTCTTTAACATCCGCATCTTGCGCGCGGAGGGAGAAAGCTCCTCCTCATCCTTCGGCAATTTCTTAGATTGCGCCATCGCCAAGCAGAGTGTAGACGATCTTTCGCGTGGAAAAGTATCTCCGAGGTGGGGAATTTTCAGCGCCGTTTGCGGCTTCTTCGATACCGGTTGCAAAAAACAAGGCCGCTCGAGGCGGCCTGTTGCTATTGAATGCAACGCGGAAAAACCCTCTGCGCGAAAATGCGGAACTCCGCTGCAGCATTTCTCCTATAGGGATACCCCGAAGCTGCGATACCCTACGCGGCTTTTTCACCAAGAAAAGCCGCACTTCTCAGACCCTGGTGGTGCATAGCAATAGGAGAAATGCTCTAAGAGCGTTCTACTTCTTTGAGACGCGCGGCTTTGCCGCTCAGTCCGCGAAGATAAAAGAGCTTGGACCGGCGTACGCGCGCGGAGCGAACCTTCTGCACCTTGTCGATAACTTTGGAGTTGAAAGGGAAGATACGCTCGACGCCCTGGCCGAAGCTGATCTTGCGGACGGTAAAGCTGCCCTGCGGCCCCTTCTTGAGGGCGATGACGATGCCTTCGAAGGCCTGGAGACGCTCTTTGTCGCCCTCTTTGATCTTTACCTGCACGCGTACTGTGTCGCCGGGTGCGAAAGAAGGAAGATCGGTGCGCCCAAGCTTTTCGGACAGACGCTGCATGACTGGATGAATAGACATGATGAATTCGTTCCCAATGATTGATTCAGGTCAGCCGGGCAGAGAAGCCCGAACCCTCAGTTTACACGGAATCGTCCTTTGCGCCTATCGCCGCGCGTGGGAAGTCTCGAGGGCCCACAGGAATTGCCGGTCCTCCGCACTCAGGTCGGCGGAGGCGAGCAGATCAGGACGGTTGCGCCAGGTCTTTTCGATCGCCCGTTCGCGTCTCCATCGCCGAATCTGCTCGTGGTTGCCGCCTGCGAGCACCTCGGGCACATGGAGACCGCGAAACTCAGCCGGCCGCGTGTAGTGAGGGTAGTCGAGCAGTCCTCCGGCGCCGTGCGTGGAGCGGGGAATGCCGGAGGCTGAATCGGCTGCGTCCATCGCCGCCTCCGAGAGGCCAAAGCTCTCAAAATCCGCCGAGGCGTCATTGCCAAGCACTCCGGGCAGCAGGCGCACGGCGGCGTCAATGATGACCGCTGCCGCAATTTCGCCGCCTGAAAGAACGTAATCTCCAATCGAGATCTCGTCATCGGCGATCAGGTCGTTCACCCTCTCATCCACGCCCTCGTATCGTCCGCAAAGAAGCACCACGCGCTCCATTGCCGCCAGTTCCCGAGCAATCCGTTGATGGAACTGGCGCCCCTGAGGTGAGAGCAGAATGACCGACTGCACCTTCACAGGGGCCTGCGTCCGTTCGCCTTTGGAAGGCAGCCCGAGAAACTCGACCGCTTCCGCCAGGGGTTCGGGCTTGAGGACCATGCCCTCACCGCCGCCGAAAGGCCGGTCATCGACCGTGCGATGGCGGTCGTGGGTAAAGCGGCGGAGGTCGTGAGCGATGATCTCCGCTTGCCCCTTCTCGATAGCGCGGCGGGCAATTCCAAAGGAAAAGATTCCCGCGAAAAATTCAGGGAAGATGCTGACAATGTCGAATCTCATGGCTGGTCCGGCCGTTGCCCCCGAGGCTTCTCTTGGGACTCGGGTTGCTCTTCTTCCCGCAACTTCCGCCACTCCTCGGCCGTCAGCGGAGCCTGCATCGCCAGCAGTCCTTCGGGCAGATCCATCTCCACGCATTTGGCGTTGAGGTCCACTCGTTTCAGATAGGCCTTGGCGAAGGGAATCAGCAGCGGTTCGGCCGTCCCGGTGCGCACTACGAGCATTGCGGGCCCGGGGCCTTCCGGCAAAACATCGATGATCTCGCCGGCATCGCGGAGATCGCCGCCGTGAAGATCGGTGACCCGCGAGCCGATCAGATCGCTGACGTAGAAAGCATTCTCGCCGGCGGGGATCCGCTCGGCGCGAGGAACGGTCACGAGAAGGCCGCGAAGCCGTTCCGCATCCTCGATCGAATCGATTCCTGCGAACTTGAGCGCCGCTCGTCCCTGGTGGGGACGCCACGCTTCAAGGATGGCTTCCCGGGCTGGCTGCCCACCGGCTTCCGCCTGGAGAAAAAGCCGCTTGCGATCGCGAAAGCTCTCTGGAAAGTCGGTAAGGATTTCTGCGATAACTTCGCCGCGGCGCCCTTGCGGGCGCGCGATGCGAGCTAAAACGACCCAGTCTGCTTCAGGAATGGTCACACAGTCGGAAACCGATGGTCCGGCGGCGAATCCGTTAGGACTCCATCGCGCCGGCGATGCCCTCTTCCAGAATGTCCAGCGTGTAGCGGTGGTGAAGCTTCATGCTTACCGCACTCAGAATGGTGCGCATCGATCGGGCCGTCCGGCCCTGTTTCCCGATCACTTTTCCTACGTCGGTGGGCGCAACCCGTAGCCGCAGAACTGTATTTTCGTCCCGCGCCACCGCCTGAACCTCAACCGCCTCAGGCTCGTCTACCAAAGCCCGGGCAATTTCCGTTACCAATAACTGCATGTCGTCGTGCTTCGCATCCACTGTCATTGATTATGCCCTCGGAAAAATAGTGCAGCTCCGGCCGGGGAAACCCCCAACCGGCAATCAGCCTGGAAATAAGGGAGCTCAAACTATTCCTTGGGTCTCCCTTTGTGGACGAATTACACCCTTTTCTGTCGCCCTTGTCCAGTGTTGAATACGCGCTTGCCTGGATGCCGTCGAATCATCGGCCAGTCCGGACTTCCTGGTCCCGGGGTTCCGGCAAATGCGGCCGGCAAAACCGGCTTTTCCAAAACTTCCGCTCGGGCCCCCTGCGGAAGAGGTCAGGAATCAGACAGGCGTTTCAGACGGGCAGAGGATCTTCTAGGCCGCTGTTGTTTGGCCCTGGGCGGCGAGCAATTTGCCGACCCGCTCAGAAAGCTGAGCTCCCTTGCCGGTCCAATATTCGATTCGGTCCCGTTTCAGATCGACTGTCGCTGGGTTGGTGCGGGGGTTGTATGTGCCTACGACTTCGACCGATCGCCCATTGCGGGCACGGTCCTTTTCAATCACAATCACGCGGTAATAGGGTTGCTTTCTCGCGCCGAAGCGCGCCAAACGAATCATCAACACGGGCGTCTTTTTTCCTTTCCAATCTCGTTGCTTGCCTGCACTCAAAAAACCTCGAAACCGCTGTATGGCGGCAAGATGGCATTCCCTGGTTCCATTGCAAACCTGGCTGCGGAAAGACCGGCGCCAGCGGCACAGGGTCGGAGGCAGGAGCGGCTTTCACGCAGGCCGGCGTTCGACACTCCGCCAGATCAGCGGCCGCACACTCTCAGTAGTATTTCCGAATCCAGGGCATTTCGCAAGCTTTTCAAAGGTTTCGCGGGGTGGGCAAAGGGGCGGAATCGGAGCGGACATGTACTCTGAAAAGGAGAACTGGCATCGAATCGAAAGAGAAAAAACTGAGGGACGGCGCATTCCCCGCGGGAGCATTTTCAGCCCAGACGTAGCGTTTCATCCCAGACCAAGGAAAAACAGATGACATCGACGACTGCTTCCCCCAAGACTGCCGGCACGCTGCCGCTTCGCCGGCTCGGCAACTCCGACCTCCACATCACTCCCATCGGTTTCGGCGCGTGGGCCGTTGGCGGCGGCGACTGGCAGTATTCCTGGGGTCCCCAAGAGGACAGCGCCTCGATTCGAGCGATCGAGCGTGCCGTTGAGTTAGGCATCAACTGGATCGACACGGCCGCGGTCTATGGCCTGGGCCATTCCGAGGAGGTCGTTGCGAAAGCGCTCAAGAATATCTCGCGCAAGCCATATGTGTTTACGAAATGCGGCATCCGTTGGGGCAGCGACCGGCATGTCTATCGCACGATCCGGCGTGCTTCCATTCGCGAGGAGATCGAAGCTTCGCTGCGCCGTTTGCAAGTGGAAACGATTGACCTCTATCAGATCCACTGGCCGGAACCCGATCCCGAAATCGAGGAAGGCTGGGAGACTCTGGCCCAGCTTCGCGAGGAAGGGAAGGTGCGTCATATCGGTGTCTCGAACTTCTCGGTTGAGCAGATGAAGCGTGCCCAGAAGATTGCCCCGATCACTTCTCTGCAGCCGCCTTACTCGCTGGTCAATCCCGCTGTCGAGGTTGAGACTCTGCCCTTCTGCGAAGCCAACGGTATTGGGGTCATCGTGTACTCCCCGATGGCTTCAGGTTTGCTGACCGGGAAAATGACGGCAGAGCGAATCCAGCAACTCCCGGCCGACGATTGGAGAAAGCGGGCGCCGCAATTCAACCCGCCGCATCTCGAGCACAACCTGAAGCTCGCCGAGCTATTGAAGGAAATTGCGAGTGCTCATGGATTGGAAGCTGGCGTAGCGGCGATTGCCTGGACGCTGCGTTCTCCCGCCGTTACCGCGGCGATCGTGGGCGCACGCAGTCCGGAGCAGGTCTCCGGAACCGCGCCCGCGGCCGTCTTCAGGCTCGACAACCAAGAGCTTGCGCGGATTGAGGATCTGCGTCGCGCGGCAAAATAGAACCGCAGACTTTGTCCCAGCTGCGGTTCTCACGGAAGTTTCCGGTCGACCTACGGCGTCGCCGTCTTGACCCGAAAGACGAATGGAGATCTCTCGCAGCCCGGCGGCGATGACGGACATGCCTCGGTCGAAGAAGCATTTTCGGGAACGGATGCTGCGAGGGATCCGCCGCTCTAAGCGACGGCATCAAGGTAGCGCGGGAAGAGAAGGCCTGAATGTTCTTGCATGTATGCCGTTAGCCGCGCCAGCATCCCGCTGTAGGCGGAAGCTGCGCGATGGGCATTGACTGACGCGCCTGCCGATGATCCGGAAATCGCGTGCTGCGCCAGAGCCATCATGACGTAAAGGCGGATTTGGAAGGCATCGCTGCGCAATTGCTCCAGCATCTCGCTGTCCGCGCCGTTGCCGTGTTCTGAGGCATAGTCCGCGAGATCGACTAGAACCGGGGCATTTTTGTACATCGCCCACAGCCCGCGGCAACCGGTAATCCGATTCCAAATGTCAGCCGTGGTGGCGCGAATTTCGCTTTTGTAAAGGTAGGCCTCTGTGATCTCTTCAATGCCCCAATCGTGATCGAGGAGCCGGCTGACAATGTTGTTCCAGTCTCTCTTGCGGCGCTTGCCCTGATGCCAACGCCAGAGGCCGGCGTAAGCCAGCAAAACTACGGCAGCGAGAATCTGCAACAGAGGCAGCATGGATTGGCCCTATTTCACTTGAGATCGAGCGATCACAGCGCGGGCGTCATGCGCCCGTCCAGATATTGTTACCAGAAGTTCGCGCATTTGGGGACTGAATTCTCGCCGTTCTACATCTTTCGTTGTAAACGCCCACGTGAAAAAGGCGAGTTCGAGAAGGTAAGCCGCCACTTTGATGTGGTCGGCTGTCTGGATCCATCCAAAGTGGCTCTGCAAAAGACTGGCGAGGAGGTCGAGCCCGCTGTAAAAGCAGAGTCCCGTCGCCAGTTGCAGCGCCTTGTTCCTCCACCCGATGCCAAGCGCTTGCGCGAAGGCGGCGGTAACCGCGAAAAGAAGCAGGCGCAGCAGGCCCACCGTTAGATCGAGAGGGAACTTGATCTTTTCATAGACTCCGCCACCATGAGGATCGGCATGTCCGGCCAGCACCACCCCTCCTGCCAGCGCGACGATCATCAGGAAAAGAAAAACTTGGACGGCTTTGGGTGGCAGGGAAGCGCGCACCGGCTTGAGGACGTGCCAGGCGATCTCACAAAGAACGCCCAGCTCCAGCAAGTATTGAAGCGGCAAAAGAGAAAACGCAACCCAATCCGCTGTTTTTCCCGCGGTGGTTGAGCTGAGCAAAGCAACCAGAATGTCGGAGAGGGTATTGAAGGCGATGTAGCTGGTAAAGATCGGAAAAGTTCTGTACTGGCGGCGCGCAAGCAACACCCCCAGCAGAACGAATTCCGCCAGTGCGCCCAGAAGATAGAGCAAGGAGTACAAAGCCGCCACGGTCATGCTGCACCTTTCCAGAGGCAGAATAGATCACCCTGGCGGCATTGAGGCTCCCACGATTGCTGAAGATCGAGGTTCGTTCAGCCTAAGCGCCAAACATTCAGAAGATATTGGAGGGGGCTGGCGTGTGCGGCAACCGACATCGCGAGCAGCCCAGCGACGGTAAGTGCTCTTACTAGAGTGATTTTCATTGATATCCTCATCGGAGCGCAGGAGCGCTAGCGAGAGGTTACCTTGGGTTGTAACGAATCGCTACAACTTTTGGGTAATTACTAAGAAGTATATAGCCGTCTACGAGCATCTCGACCGCAAACCCAGAAAAATCTTTGGCCGCCGCGCCGCTGAGCGAGAACTCACGACAAATGGACGTCGGACATTACCGTGGTACTCCTGTAGGGCCCCTCGCGCCTTTTGGGGGATTTCGCTTTCCCGGAACAATGGTTATTATTTGGTGATGGATACTGAGGTTACCGAGCCAGCAAGCAGGCCGACCGAACTTCGAGCCGCGGTTCGTTTTCCGCTCCGTATTCCGATCTCGGTTCTCACACACCTGGGACAGATGGATGCGATGACCGTGAATATTTCGGCGAATGGCATCCTGTTTGAGGTCGAAAAACCGGTGGAAGTAAGCAGTTCCGTGAGTTTTACGATTCAAATGCCAGCCGAAGCTATGGGAACGCCCGGTGACGTGATGGTGAATTGTTCAGGCCGGGTAGTACGCTGTAAGCCAGAACAAAAGCTTTGGCAAGTAGCGGCACTGATCGACAAATATTACTTTAGTCACTAAAGATATGGGCGCCGTCAAGCCAGAGTTTCTCGATGATCTTTCACCGGACGATAGCTTCGCACCGGACCCGGGCGCGGATGCGGCAGCGATCCGCATTGTTTTGGCGGATTCACAGGCAATCTATCGCGTCGGCATGCGCAAGGTCTTTGCCCTCGAAGACGATATCCGCGTGATCGCTCAGGTCGATACCCTCGTCGGCCTTCATGGCGCCATCCAGCGGTTTCCGACCGATATCGTTTTGCTTGAAGGCAGCCTGATCTCCGGCACCACAGACGCCATTCCCGAACTCGTGCGCCGCGCGCCCCAGCTCAAGATCATTGTGCAATCAGCCCTGGCCGACGAATCGAATACCGTTGAGCTCTACCGTCGTGGAGTCCGCGGAATCATTCCCCGCTCGATTTCTCCCGACCTGCTTGTGAAGTGCGTGCGCAAGATCGCTGCGGGTGAGACCTGGATCGACAATCAATCTGTGAACTGGGTGATCGAGGCGTATCGTTCGCAGGCCACGGCTCTCACCAGCCCGCGGAGCCAACCGAGGCTTTCGCCCAAAGAACTCGCGATCATCACCTGCATCACTCAGGGCAAGCGGAACAAGGAGATTGCGTATCAGCTTGGGACCACCGAGCAGGTGATCAAGAACTATCTCCGCAAGGTCTATGACAAGCTTGGTGTGTCCGACCGTCTTGAGCTCGCCCTCTACTGTCTCCATCACCAGTTGCATAAGAAGGCTGGCGCCGCGAACGGCGCCGCATCCCCTGATGCCAACGCCGGCAACAGCGACGCATAGCGTCGCTCCTTCACTGCAAATCGCGCACTGCAAATCGCGCACTGCAAATCCCTCACTGCAAATCGCGCACTGCAAATCCCTCACTGCAAATCCCTCACTGCAAATCGTGGACAGTTATTTCCGCAGCGCCGAGCCGGCTGCGCGATCGACGCCGAGCTTTTCGAGAACGAGCGGCGCCGCCTGCGAGACGCTGCCCGCTCCCAAGGTAAGAATCACATCGCCCTGGCTCGCGGCCGCGGCGGCTCGAACCGCCGCCTCCTCAAATCCGCTGGCATAATCGGCGTGCACGCCGCCGGAATTCCGTATCGTCTGGACCAACGCCGCCGCGTCGATGCCCTCGATGGGCTCTTCGCTCGCTGCGTAGATATCGAGAATTTGAACGGTGTCGGCATCGCGGAAGGCAGTGGCGAATTCCGGCATTAGATCTGCCGTGCGCGTGTAACGGTGAGGCTGAAAGATCACATGCACGCGGGTGTAACCGCATTCCCGCGCGGCGCGCAGGGTAGCGCGAATCTCGGTCGGGTGATGGCCGTAGTCATCGACAACGCTCACCCCGCCGACTGCGCCTTTCACCTGGAACCGCCGGTCAACCCCCCGGTAGCCCGCGAGACCCTGCGCAATCGTTTCTGGCGCGATCTCGAGCTGGAGGCCGATGGCGATGGCTGCCGTGGCGTTCAGTACATTGTGCGCGCCGGGCACGTGCAGCTCGAAACGACCGGCGACGACGCCGCCAAAGGCAACCTCGAAACAAGAATGCGCGCCCGGAATCTTCGCCAGCATGCGAACAGCGTAATCCGCTTCGTGCGAAGACCCGTAAGTGAAAATTCTGCGTTTCACACGCGGCAGAATGAAGGCCAAGCGCGAATCGTCTACGCAGGCGGTGCAAGCGCCGTAAAAGGGCACGCGATCCATGAATTCTACGAAGGCTGCATCCACGTCCTCGAGATCGCGGTAGCAATCCATGTGCTCGCGATCGAGATTGGTGACGACGGCGAGAATCGGCGACAGTTTCAGAAAAGAGCGGTCGCTCTCGTCCGCTTCCGCTACCAGATATTGCGACTTGCCGAGGCGCGCGTTCGATCCGAGCGCATCCACCCGTCCGCCGACGACCACGGTGGGATCCAGCCCGCCAGCCGCCAACACCGTCGCCACCATGGAGGTTGTTGTGGTCTTGCCGTGCATCCCGGCAACCGCAATGCCATATTTGATCCGCATCAATTCGGCGAGCATCTCCGCCCGCGGAATCACAGGAATCTTCCGCCGTCTGGCCTCGGCAACTTCCGGGTTGCTTTCCTGCACAGCGGAACTGGCGACCACTACCCCGGAACCGGCGACGTTCCCCGCCGCATGACCCCGATAGATGATGGCGCCGAGAGCAGCCAAACGGTCGGTAATTGCAGAGCGCCGCAGGTCGGAACCCGACACCGGATAGCCCAGCGTGAGGAGAATCTCCGCGATTCCACTCATTCCGATTCCGCCAATACCAATAAAATGAACTCGTTGTGCTTTCGCAAACATAGATTACAGATGCCTCGGCGCCGCGCGCGCCTCCTCTACTTTATCAGTCGTCAAGAGGGCGTAACCCCGCGTGCAGCAAAGGGTTTTCGAGAGCTCTGGACATGCTGCCGGCGCTCTTTTCACCGAAGCGAGACATGAGCAATAAAGGCGCAACTTTCCCCCGAAACTGCGGTTCTAATAGGTGTGATTCAAAGCTAACCAATGAGTCACCTGGAGTGCCGGAGCTGCAGGTTAGAGTTCGAGTTCGTGCTTCTGGCGGGGAGATGTTTGCGATGCGATATCTAAAGT
>DATAWF010000201.1:0-10294 GCA_036267335.1 Acidobacteriaceae bacterium | reverse complement strand
GTGGATGAGGCGGGGGTGGGCTCTTTCCTTCGCCTTTCCCTTCTCGCCGGGAGCTGCCGCCGATTCGGCCGATGCCTGCAATAAAGCGCCGCAGAGGGGAAAATACCGCTGTCTATCGCGTCTGTCAAGCACGAAGCGTCTA
The DNA here is from genome assembly GCA_036267335.1 of Acidobacteriaceae bacterium. Taxonomy (GTDB): domain Bacteria; phylum Acidobacteriota; class Terriglobia; order Terriglobales; family Acidobacteriaceae; genus PALSA-350. The sequence continues at coordinate 10,152 of DATAWF010000201.1, read as the reverse complement.
TATCTAGTGGTTTCGATGCTTTCAAAGGTACCCCGACTCAAAATTGGGAAAAGCGGCTGTGGAAGACCCGCAAAACCCGTGCGGTTCCTGGGTTTGGGCCTCGGCAGAATCCGCATCTTCTCAACGAAAAATAGTCTCTCGATCGGCGGAAGAAAACAAGGCGCAGATCTGGTGCGTCTCCTGTTCATGGCCGTGGAAACTGTGGAAGACGAGTACATCAAAAAACGGGGAGCAGCCCTGAGGCTGCTCCCCGTTGGCAGGCGCCGGCAAGAAAAACCGGCCGCCCCTTTACTTCGACAGGTTTTTCGGACTCCTATGATCCAGTGTGGAGATGAGCAGGTGGGCCGAGGGTGGCGGCGGTACAGCGTGATCGAAGACGATCTGCTGCGCCGTCAGGTCCTTCCCATACAGCGCCTTGTTCGCATCGTTGTCGGGGCGCAAGGTTGACCCGGCGAGGGAAATGCCGGCAAACAGGCCGCGCGCGCGCGAATAGGACAGAATCTCAGCGCGCATCGTGACGTCCGTCTCCGCGGATGCGTTGCGGCCGACCGGGCCGGCTGCGGCCGAGGCGTCGCCGCCCAGCTTGACCTTGCTGTTAAGAATCGACGATGCCGAGTGCGGCGTCATCAGCAGCAAAACAAAATCCGTTGCCTGTCCACCGATCTGGAAGCCGAAGCTGCCTCCCTCCAGAGCCATCATGGTCGGCGCTCCCCACGGCCCGCGAAAGTCGTGGCCGCCGCGGCAAACCATCACGCCGCGACCGTAGCTTCCGCCGACGCCAAAAGCAAGCTTCACCACCGACGGCAAAACGACAACGCAATCCGCTTTGTCGATCACGTTCTGCGGAATGTCGTCGGGAACATTCATGATCTCGGAGATCACTCTGCCGGCACTTGTGACCCGATCCGCCTCCTTGCTCTGGCCATATGCGGTCAGCCCCATTGCACCCACGAGGGCCACTGCAAAAATCTTTTTGAACATGGTCTCTCCTTACGGTTAAAGTTCCACAGCAGCAAAACAGATGGAAAGCGCTGGCAGCCGCCAGCCTGCAAAAAAGCCCTGCTCCACGCGAAGCAATTCCCCGCAACATGAGATGCAGAGTTTCCCTCGCGAGCATATTCCAAAAGCGTCAAATCGAGCGCGAACCCTTGAGGTTTCGGTGGGGCGAACCGTGCGCAACGGGGTGGGCCCGCTTCGGAGGAACAAACTCCATATCGGTGAGGCATTTAGAGCAAAAACATTGGAAAAGGCCCGGTTTTCGAAGATATTCCCGCGCCGAAGGTTGCCCATTTGAACCCATGCAAGGCACGGGATGCGTCAGGCGCCTCGGCGTCGCGGCTGGTTTTTTGCGTTGCTACCGCAGCGCCTTCCGCTTGAGCGGCTGACCCGCTTTCTTGGCTGCGCGCTTCGCGGCCAGCTCTCGCATCTGGCGGCCCATGCCGGTGCGATTCATGACGGCCTGCTGCACGATGTTGATGATGTTGCTGCAAGCCCAGTAGAGGGTCAGCCCCGACGGCAGGCTCCAGGTCATGAAGCCAAAGAAAAGAGGCATTGTGAAGGCCATCATGCGCTGCTGCGTGGGGTCCATTCCTGGCGAGGGCGTAAGGTACTGCACCAGAAACATGCTCACGATGAAAAAGATGGGAAGAATGTGGATCGGATCGGGCGCCGCCAGGTTATGCAGCCAATACCAGTGCGCCTGCCGCAGCTCAATGACAATTTCCAGCATCTTGTAGAAGCCGTAGAGCAGCGGGTACTGGAGCAACATCGGCAGGCAGCCGCCGAACATGTTCACGCCCTCGCGCTTTTGCAGATCGAAGATCTCTTTGTTCATGTCCGCGCGGCGCGGATCGTTGGTCTTGTATTTCTTATATTTCTCCCGGATCGTATTCATCTCCGGCTGAATGCGCTGCATGTTCAGCGAAGACTTCATCATCTTGATGCGTGCCGGCAGCATCGCCATCGTGATGAAGATGGTAAGGACCAGAATCGCCCATCCCCAATTGGCGACGACGTGGTCGTGCACCCAGAAGAGAAGGAGGAAAAGCGGCTTGGCAATGAATCCCCAGATGCCGAAGTTCACGATCGGCTCGATGCTGGGTCCGGTGTAGCGCCCATCGGGCGCTGTCGCGTGAATGGAATTGAGCACCTTGGCTGGGCCGGCAATCACCTTGGGTCCGACGAAAAGGCGCTCGTTCACGCCGCCATCCTGTGCGCCGACTGCGGCGCCAAGCACGTCGACGGGCTTCGAATCTTTGGGAATCGTGATCTGGTTCTTGAGCGAAACCAGAGTGGTGTGGGCGGGAACGTCGGGCAGAAAAATCGCACCGAAATACAGGTCGCTCGCACCGGCCCAGTCGAATGAGCCCGCCTGCATGCTACCGTCGTTGACCTTTTTGGCGGCTTCATCGTCGGCCTTGCCATCGACCATCGAATTCACGCGGCCTTGGCTGTAATCCGCAGGAGTCGTTTGATCGCCAAAGCCGGAAGGCCACGCCATCGCGACCGGGATCGTCCGCCCATTTTCGGTAGCGCTCGCTTCGGCGTGCAAAACGTAGCTTGAATCGAAGGTAAACACCTTCTTCACGGTCAGGCTGCCGTCGGAGTAGGTGAAGGTGAGAGAGCCAGGCGCTTCGATCGTGCCGGTGGCGGAGGGAACAAACAGCGCGGTGGCGAGCTTCGCTCGCAGCGCGGCATCGTTGGTCCACAGCGAAAGCGGGTAGCCGTATTTGGCCGCCGCCGTTCCGTTGACTAGATCCAGGGGATTTTTCGCGTCCGCGTCCTTGTATCTTTTGAGAATCCACGAAACCGCCTGGCCGCCGCGATTGGAAAATGTGATTCGATAGAGATCGTTTTCGACGACCGTCTTGGTCTCGCTGGCCGCAGCAACGGCTGCGGGCGCGGAAACTCCCGCTGGGGGAGCGGACGAAGACGGACTGGAGCCGGCGTTTTGGACGGGAGCGGGGGAACTGCTCGCCGCCGGAGTGGTCTGCGTGGTGTCGGCAGGCTTCTTTACAAAGAAGTGCATGCCGAAATAGGCAGCCACAAAGATAACGGCAAAGATCAGCAGCGTGCGCGAGTCTTGGCCGCCACCGCCGGATTGATTTGGATTCTGTATCTCAGCCAAGCAGTGTTCCTATTCCAAGATGGGAATTTAACCCTTATGGTAAATGGCGCCGGGGACGCCCGGCGCGGCAAACAGCGAGGTCCGGAGCCGACGGATTCGACGGCCGTGTTCGAGAAGGGGGAACGGGGTCAAAGCCGCCGCGGCAAAAAGGATTGCACCGTAGCAAGCGCCAGAGAGAAAGAAGGGAGCCGCGCCCAATACCATGTTGAGCGTAGGCGGCGGCCGCATATTCCGAGCAGGTAGGCTGGAAGCGGCATGCTCCGCTCATCCCGCTGGTCGCGTGAAGAGCGGGCGAAATCCAGCGGCGATAGAGTTCGATGGCGCGCGCGATCATCCGGCTGGCTTCTTTGCCGCCACCGTCTTCTCGATCGCGGAAAAGATCTTCCATAGCTCCCCGCGCAAACCCGGCAGCTCCGCGGTCAGCACGGATCGCCGGGGATGCAATACCACATCCACATCTTGCGTGAGCGCTTCCAGGCTGGTTCGAATCGCCTCGCGCATTCGCCGCTTGATGCGGTTGCGTTCGACGGCCTTGCCAAGAACGCGTCCCGCGGTGACTCCCACACGCGGACCTGCCGTGGAGCACGCCTCCCGCGGCGCAAAGAAGTACGTCATGGATGGCGAAAAGTGCTTGCGGCTTTCGCGATAGACGCGCTGATAATCGGCATGCTTGCGCAGCCTGGCATCGCGCATCGACTGTCGTTTGAGATCGAACATCCGCCGCTCAGACGCCGGCCGCGGGGCCGAGTTCGGAGCTCTAGTCGCGATAGCCCGCGCTCACCGAGACGCGCTTGCGGCCCTTGGCGCGGCGCCGCGAAAGCACCGCAGCTCCGCTATTGGTCTTCATCCGCTTGCGAAAGCCGTGCGTCTTCGAACGGTGGCGGCGGTTGGGTTGAAACGTGCGCTTAGGCATGGGAAAACTGCGCTCCTGACGGTTGGGAAATCTCTGCCCGACGGCAAGCTTTAAGTATATACTGCCCAACCGGATTTCCGGTGATCGGCCACGCGGATCCCGCCCGGTTTTTCTACCCGGTTCCCGGGCCTGAGGTTTCGCGCTCCGATGCGGCCTTCTCTTCGACTGCGGCCGATGCGGCGCGGTGGCGGCATGCGTCTCCGCTGCGAAGCTTTTGCCGATGGCGAGAAAAAAATTCAAGTGCGATTGTTCAACTGCCGATGGAAAAGTGTGGCCGGCGGCTTCGCGAAAGCGTTGCATCGGAGTGCGATCTTCTCTCTGCTCGTCCTGCAATTTTTGCTGCAACTGCCGCAACTTCACAGCGTTTGGTGCAACTCTTCACGGAAAATTCGATTTGGATCAAACATGCTCTTGAACTACCTTCCGACTGTGCTAGTATCGGCTCCGTTCAAGATGAATTTTGCGCCTCTACTTTCCTGAATTCTGCTCTCTTGATCATCGTGCAGCGTGACTCGAAAACCTGACCGTCTTCCCGATTCGGAAGACGGAGAGATGGAATTTTTTTCCAACTCAGAGATGGACGAGGCGGCGCAGCCGCGGAGAGCTTTTCAGCAAGCCGGGCGTGGCCTGAAGGAAACGTATGTCATTTGCAGCCACCGCCTCTACAGCGCTGAATCCCTGGGTGCGGATCCTCGGAGCTCTCGAAAAGAAGGTGAACCGCCAGTCCTTCGACACATGGCTGAAACCTACGCGCTACAGCCACGTGAACGGGCGTCTTCTTTTCGTGCGTGTTCCGACCCCGCAGTTCCAGCACATCGGCGAGCGCTACGGCGATCTGATTCAAGAAGCCATCGAAGGCCTCAACCTCGAGCTGGACGATGTTTCTTTTGTAACCGCGGAAGAAGACCCAAGCCAGGCGCGGGTGCGCCAGGATGGAGGCTTTGCCCCCGTGGCCTCCGATGCGACAGGTGCGCCGCGCTCCAATCATCGTCCTGCCGCTCCCGCCGGACCGCAGCAGGCCAAGTTCGATTGGACGACCGCGGCGGAGCTCAATCCTCGCTACACCTTCGAGGCTTTTGTCATCGGCAACGGAAACCAATTTGCGCGGGCCGCCGCGCAGGCAGTCGCTGAGCGCCCCTCCAAGGCCTACAATCCCCTCTTCCTCTACGGCGGCGTGGGTATGGGCAAGACTCACCTCATGCATGCCATCGGCAATGAGGTGAAGCTGCGCCAGCCGCAGTGCTCCATCTGCTATGTCTCCAGCGAGAAGTTCACCAACGAGATGATCAACTCGCTGCGCTACGACAAGATGTCGAGCTTCCGCGACAAGTTCCGTTCCGTGGATCTTCTCCTGGTCGACGACATTCAGTTCCTCGCGCAAAAGGAGCGCACGCAGGAGGAGTTCTTCCACACCTTCAACGCCCTGCACGAGAGCATGAAGCAGATCGTCATCGCCTCGGACCGCCCGCCCAAGGAGCTCGCGGAAGTCGAGGACCGTTTGCGGAGCCGGTTTGAATGGGGATTGATCGCCGACATCCAACCGCCCGATCTAGAGACGAAGGTCGCCATCTTGCAAAAGAAGGCCGAGAGCGAGCATGTGACGCTGCCGACCGATGTCGCTCTCTTTATCGCGTCGAATGTGCGCACCAACGTGCGCGAGCTCGAGGGCGCCCTGGTGAGGCTCTTTGCCTGGTGCAGCCTCAACGGCATGGAAATTACGCTGCCCACCACGCAGCAATGCCTCAAGCAGTTCATCGACACCCAGGTCCGCAAGATCACGATTGAAGCGATTCAACGCGCGGTGTCGGAGCAATTCGGCATGCGCATCGCCGAGCTCAAGCAGAAAAATAATTCGCGCGCGGTGGTCGTGCCCCGGCAAATCGCCATGTATCTCGCAAAACAGATGACCGAGGCTTCCTTGCCGGAAATCGGACGCCAGTTTGGCGGCAAGCATCACACCACCGTCATGCACTCGATCGCAAAGATCGACGAGCAGCGGCGAGCCGACAAAGACCTGAATCGCACCATCAACAAGCTGATGGAAATCCTCAATAGCTAGAGCATTTCTCCCGATGGTGTAGGGCAGAAAACGCAGCCATTCCACCGAACCGGGGTCCCCGGCAAGCTAGCTTGCCGGGATGGAAGAAATGGCTGCACATAGCAACCGTCACCACTCCATAGCGTAAGGAGAAATGCTCTAAGCCCTCCCCAAAACCCGGTTCCGCAGAGCAACAGGTCCCCTTGGGGACCTGTTGCCGTTTCTCTTCAACCGCGGCCGCACCTGCCTACAGAATGCTTTGGAGAACTCGAATTGGGATCGAAAATCGCCGTGGCTTGCCTCGCGGACCTGGCCCGCTTTCCCGGCGCCCTGTGCAAAGCGGGGCTTCGCCGGAGCGGCTTCAAACCTGGAGAAGGACGCGCTTTCCACGGTAGCGCGGTTCTCTTCCACAGGGCGGAAAAGCGGCGCTGTGGAGAGTGTGGGCAACCGGGGCCGCAATCCGCGGTTTGGCCCGGGTCTTGCACCTTTTCATTTTTCCTTCGTCCACTTTTCTAAAACTCGGTACCGCTCAAAACCCGCTGTGGACGCGGTTTTTCCATCGCTTTCCACTTTTCCTTCGACAACGACTGCTACTACTAAGGCGAAATCGGAAAGAATGAGAGGAAAACAGAGAGAGCAGTCGCCGGGTCGAAAATCTGGCACTCGGGCAGGAGCCGACACGGCTGGTCGGGCCGTCGTGACGGACAGAAATGAAATATATTTGGCTGGGACCGGGGCTGCCCCTTCATCGGGAAGCATGGCTGGTGTACAGTGAAGTCCAACCGGGGAGGTCAGGACAATGCCTGGCGCAGGTCTGGAGCAGGAACGAGCAGCAGTTCACGGAGCGGCAACCATGGAGATCAGCGTTAGCCGTCAGGATCTTTTGCGGGAGCTCAGCGTTACCCAAAGCGTCGTCGAGCGCAAGACGACCATCCCCATCCTCTCGAATTTTCTCCTCGAAGCTGCCGTGGGCGAAGGCGACTCGGCGGCAGGAACCTTGACCATCACGGCGACCGATCTCGATCAGAGTATCCGGACCTCATGTCCCGCGAAGGTCAAGAAGCCGGGATCGTGCACCATTCCCGCGCGCAAGCTCTACGACTACGTGAAACTGCTGCCTGATGGCGAGATCTCGATCAAGCCGATGGAAAACCATTGGGTGCAGATCCGGTCTGGGCGCTCGAATACCAAGATGGTCGGGATGGCCCGGTCGAACTTCCCCCAAGTTCCGGAGTTCCCGGAGGGCGGCGTTACCCGGATTCCCACCGCTTCGCTCAAAGACATGATCGCCAAGACTATCTTCGCTATCTCGAACGAAGAGTCCCGCTACACCCTGAATGGAGCCCTGCTGATTTTGAAGGCGGAATCCATGGCCATGGTGGCGACCGACGGCCACCGCCTGGCCCATCTGGAGAAGACGGGCGAATCGCTCAAGAACATCAGCGGAGAGAAGAAGACCCTGATTCCGCGCAAGGCGCTGGCGGAGTTGGTGTCCCTCTTGTCGGCCTCCAACGAAGAGTTGCTCGATTTCCAGGATGACGAGCACACACTCTTTTTCCGCCTGGGCCACCGGACACTGACCACCCGCAAACTGACCGGCCAGTTTCCGAATTACGAAGCCGTGCTTCCGCGGGACAACAACAAGCTTGTCGTTGTCCGGAGCGATGAGTTGATGGGCTCCATCCAGCGCGTGGCGCAATTCGCCGATGAGCGTTCGGGAGCGATCCGGATTCGTTTAGAGCAGAATGAGATGAAGATCTCCTCCTCTTCGACCGATTCCGGCGAATCGGAAGACAGCATTGAGACCCCGTACAATTTCGATCCCATCACTGTTGGCTTCAACTCCGCTTATCTCATCGACTTTTTGAAAGCAGTAGGAAATTCCGGGGAGGTCCGCTTGGAATTCAAAGATCCCCAATCCGCGGGGCAGATGCGCCCCGAAGACGGCAGCGAAGACCAAAAGTACCGTTACATCATCATGCCGATGCGTATTTGACCCGGGAAATATCGGCCATTCAACCATGGAAATATATAAAATAATATAAACGGAACTATATATTCCAAAACTAATATTTGTAGCAAAACAACTGCATTTCCCGCCAGAAAACTGAAAGCACGCCTTCCCATGTTGCCTATCCCCCGGTCGGGTGAGAGGCATTGGTTAGGACCCATGCTTACATTCAGTTATGAACGGAAGTACCTGTTCTAAAGAGTCAAAGTTGCCGATACAACTCGCGTAGGGATTCGGGCTTCGCATTGGTACGTCGCGTGCAATTGGATTACTTTAGGACACATCGGAACAGTTTCGGTTGCATTTTCTTGGAACAACGCGTCGTTTTCCCGTACTGTTCAGATGAAGGCCGTTTGGCGAACCCGAGATCGTTTCTAACGCAAGAAGCGGGGCTAGTCTTTCGGCCAGGTCATGTCGTTCTTTCAGGGATCCCAGCAAGCGAGGCTTGCCGAGTCGATTTTTAGGTTTTCGCCGGAACGTGGTCCGGTTCGCCAGAGGGTGAGAAGTTTCCCATGCTGGCAGAAGTCCGGCGTTCGCGACCGAGAGCAGTGGCTGTTTAAGGGAAAGAAGCCTCTTGCCGGTCGTCCTGGAATTTCGTGGCGCTAGTTCCGAGAGCCGTGGAGCACCTGTGTGCACAACGGCCCTAGCGGCACGACGATGAGGTTTGAGGGAGGACGGAATGGCTAACCTTCATAAGCTGTGTGCGCGAGCACTGTCTGTGGCGATCACATTCGCCTTGTTCATTTCTTTCTCACAAACGCTTTTGGGGCAAGGTATCACCACCGGAACGATTTCCGGAACGGTCGTGGATCCTGCGGGCGCGGTTGTGCCCAACGCGGCGGTCACGGCGACGAGTGTCGAGCGCGGCAATCAGTTGACGGCAAAATCCGACGGTCAGGGGAATTTTTCTTTTCACTACCTGCCTAGCGGAATCTATTCCGTGAGTATCTCCGCCTCAGGCTTTGCCGCCACCACTGTGAGCAACATTCAAGTGAATGCCGGCGTGACCACCAATCTCAATCAGGTCAAAATAGCGCTGACCTCCGGCAACACTCAGGTCGAAGTCAACGGGTCGGCGGCAGTGCTGTTGCAAACTACCGATTCCCAGGTGACCACGACTTTTGATCGCAAGACCGTCGCCAATATCCCGCTCAATGCCGGCCCGGATACGATCGCCGAGGTAATCCCCGGGGTCGTGAGTGTCCACCAGGATAACTTCGCCAACTCGAACGGCGATCAATATTCGGTCAACGGGCAGAGCTCCCGCTACAACAACAGCGAGATCGACGGCCAGTCGAACAATGACAATACCATCGGCGGCCCGCAGTTTTTCTTCGGCAACCAGGACGCCATCCAACAAATCCAGGTCATCACCAACGACTTCAGCGCACAATACGGGCGCGACGCCGGCGCGGTGACCAACTACATTACGAAATCGGGTTCGAATACCCTCCACGGAACCGCTTTCGAGCAATACCAGGGCCAGTTCCTGAGCTCGTTTGAAAACCAGCAAAAGAATCCGATTTTCGGCTACTGTACGCCAGGTCAGAGCTCGACCACGACCAACCCGTGCCAGACTCCCGTTCTGCCGCGCTACGCCGAAAACCGGTGGGGCGGCAGCGTCGGAGGACCTGCCTGGAAGAACAAAGTATTTTTCTTTGGCAGCACCTTCTGGGACCATGTCCGGGTCGGCGCAGCCCCCATCTCATCGCTACCCTACCTGACCCCTACGCCCAATGGTCTCAAGCAGCTCGCGTCGGCCTTTTCCGGCAGCCCGGCAGTAACGGCGCTCACCAACTACGGTCCTTACAGCGTGACCCAGGGCAATCCGTCGATTAGTCCGGTTTCTGCTGCTGGATGCCCGGGCACCCCCACGAGCAGCGGTACCTGCCTCGAGACGGTAACCGGATCGAGCGGCGCTCCAACCTCCATCGAGTTCGCCGGAGTACAGCGCAGCATTCCCGATCTGTTCAACGACCAGGAGCATCTCGGCCGGCTCGATTTCCAGCCCACGTCCAGGGATCATCTCTTCGTCCGCTATATGTATCAGGATGAATTCGAGA
>DATAWF010000200.1:0-7145 GCA_036267335.1 Acidobacteriaceae bacterium | reverse complement strand
TTCGGAGTTGGCTTCGATCAGGAAACGGACGATAATAGGTCTCCCGGCCTGGGCAGGATCTCGATGCAGGAGCGCGCCAGGGGGGCGGGAGGCACTCTCCTTGTGCAGTCCGCGCTGGGAGAGGGTACAACTGTAACCGCGGAGATTCCGCTGGAGCACCATGTCTAAACCGCGTATCCTGCTGGCCGACGATCACGCCCTGATGCTGGACGGGCTTTCTCGTCTGCTCGCCAATGACTTTGATATCGTGGGAACCGCCGAGAATGGGCGCACCTTGATCGCCCAGGCGGTGCGGCTCAAGCCGGATGTGATTATGCTCGATGTCGGCATGCCGGAGATGAACGGCATTGAGGCGGCGCGGCGGCTGGCAAGAGTGCTTCCCTCGGCGAAGATTGTCTTTGTCACGCAGCGGCTCGACCGGGCCTATCTGCACGCCGCGTTCTCGGCCGGCGCCATGGGCTATGTAACCAAACAGTCGGCCGCCAGCGAGCTGGTGGAGGCGATCCGCAGCGCGCTGGAAGGGCGCTATTACGTGCCCGCCCTGGCGGGCGAGGCCGCGCAGCGGTTTGCCTCGCTCGATACCACCAAGAATCCGGCTGAGATGTTCGGCACCCGGCTCACCCCCCGGCAACGGGAGGTGCTGCAGCTGGTGGCCGAAGGCAAAACCGCCAAAGAGATTTCTACAGCTCTCAACATTTCGGTAAAGACCGTTGAATTTCACCGCAACTGCCTCATGGACGAGCTGGGAATCCGCACCACCGCCGAGCTGACGCGCTATGCGCTCTCGCGCGGGATTGTAAATTTTTAACCACACGGCAAAGTTTCTATCGCCTGAAAGTCCCCTGGGATTTTTCCCAGTTACATTCGTTCGCCCATTCCGCTAAGGTTGATTTCAGAGTGGTTTCGCAGTTCGGGCGTACTCGCCAGATATGCGCACCGCGGTTGCCGCAGCGGTTGGTTGCGTCTTGAGCGGCTCCGGTTTTGGGAATTGCGAGACCGATTCATTCGGCGTTCTTAGCTTTTTCACAACTCATGGAAACGGCAATGGCGGGCGGGAAAATCCCGTCCAGCTTTAGTACGCTCAACCTCAGACATGGTGAACATGCCTAAATGGACCACCAACCCTTTCCCCACCGCAGTAAAGGCATTCGCATGTCGGAATTTTTCAGTCGACGGCCAAATCTCTATCTAGCCTGGTCGAGCGCTTATCCGCGCTGCGAGGCTGCAGCAGCCGCATGCCGCAGCGACCTTCTCTCGAACGGCGGCGCGGCGGTGGCCGAAATTCCGGAACAAAGCCGGATTGGCGTGAATAAAAATCAACCTCCCTCCCCCGAATTTCTGAAAACGATCTTATTGGTCAGCAACGACCGCACACTCCGCTCCATGCTGCGCTCCTATCTTGGATCGATGGGGTATCTCGTCTTTGGTTGTGCCGATGCGCCCCATGCCGCGCAGGTGTTTCACAATGGCTCGGTGATTGACCTGCTGCTGCTCGATCTCCACCTGCTGGGGGCCTCCGCGCTGGAACTCGCGGCGGAGGTGACGGCGGAGAGCAGCGATCTTCCCGTGGTCTTCATCACCGGACCCGGAACCGACCAGACCGTGCTCTCGGCCATCAAGCGCCGCGGCTGGAGCTTTCTCTGCAAGCCGGTCCTGCTGGCTCACTTGTTCGCATTGATCCAGCAAGCGCTCGGCAGGCAGGAGGCTTCGCGGCGAAAGCCTTCCAAGACGCCCCCGGCGCGGGTGGTTTCGTTTCCTCTCAGCGGAGGACCGGCCGCGCAATTCACGCCGGCAACGGATCGCGGCATAGGCGATTCCGCGAGGGCAAGAAGGGCGGCAGGGGATGAATAGTGGACCCGGCCGTTGGTTGATCTCGATCTGCGATGACGATGGCCTTCGTTATTCGCGCGAGCTGATTCTGCGCCATGCGGATTACAAGGTCGTCTCCGTCTCGAGCAACGCCACTCTGGAGCAGTTGACGAGCAGGCCCTTCGACATTGCCATCCTCTGCCAGTCAGTGGAAGCTGAGCGGGCCGAACGGATCGTGGAGATCCTGAAGCGCGAGAACGCTGCGATCAGGGTGCTGGGCATTAATTCTTATCCGACCCGGTTGCGGTATGCCGTTGGCGTGGAATATGAGAGTCCGGGGCGCCCCACGGCGCTTCTCCAGGCTGTGGCTGCCTTGCGCGGCGAAGTGCGCCGCTCCGCGTAGCCGCCCCTCGCTGCGGCGGCCTTCCCCGGGGTGCGCCGCGTCGGCATTTCGCCGCATTGATCGGACGCATGATGCGGCTTCAACACAATTCTGTCTCCCTGCCAACCGGGCCGAAGGGGCTGCCAACCCCTCGATGAGGCGTGCATCCAAGTGGAAAGTCAATTGGGCGAAGGTGGCCCGGACGACATTCCAACTGCAACGCCGACGAAGGAGAGAGCATATTATGAAACTTTTTTCAGCCAACATCGAAGATCTGCGCACGCTATATATCAGCCAATTGAGAAAAGCCCTGGACATGGAACAAAGCATTACCAAGGCACTGCCGAAGCTGATCGAGAACGCGAGCGATCCTGAGCTTGCCAGCGCGCTGCAAAATCACTTGGGAGAGACTGAAGGGCACGTCTCCAAGGTGCGAAGGCTGTTGGAGACCAACACGGAAGACAACTCGACCGAACCGTGCAAAGCCATCGATGGATTGGCGAAGGAAGCGTCGGACTCGATCATGGACGCGGCGGACCCAGCCGTTCGAGACATCGTCATCATCGCCTCAGCGCAACAGGTGGAGCACCACGAGATCGCCGTCTATGGAACCCTTCGGCACTGGGCCGAGATCCTGGGTCTTTCCGGCGATGCGGATGTGCTGGAAGCCATTGAGAGCGATGAGATCGAGGCCGATGGGACACTGACCGAGATCTCGAATACGGTGAACTTCCAGGCGGCTCTCTAAAGCAGCCGTCAATCTTCCCTTGCACTCCTGTCCGGCAGGATGTGTGTCCTTGTCCTGCCGGGCAGGCCCAATCAGGCTGTACCGTTGATGTCTCATCGTCCGCGATCCGCGCCGCGCGTGCCTCCACGCGATGAATCTCCGCGTCAACCATCACCGAGGCCGCCGTCAATCAACAGCAATCTCTCAAAGAGCCCGAAAAGCACCGGTTCGAGCGGATGAAGACACACGCCGGCTGACCCACACGCCTGCGCGAGCATTTCCTGCACTACTTCGGCGATGACTTCAAAGGGCCCTGCGGCAACTGCGATCAAACTGCGATCACTGTGAAACGGCAGGAGCGGCGCCTGTGTCACGGAAGGCGAAGTGATCCGCCTTGCGCTTCGGGCGATCAGGCCTGTGGACTAGCCCCTTGAACGCGCATCGGAGCCGTCACTGCGGCGCTACGGCTGAGGTCAAAACAAGCGCGGCACTGCACGGGCCGGCCTTGTGTGGGCTTGAATGGAACCGTGGTGACCCTTCCACAGGACGAGCACGTGACTTGAGTTTCGGCGTGGGCTTTGAATCCATGCGCAGCACGCTTGGCCTTGCATGGCTGGCACCGCTTCGGGTCGTTTTTGAATTGCTTGAGCCGGAAGAATGCCTGCTCGCCGGCGGTAAATACAAAGTCCGCCCCGCAATCGGCGCATTGCAATACCTTGTCATTCAGTTCGAGGTCCGACAGCGAATCGGCCATCTGCATGAGACACCTCTCTTCGCAGCAAAGCTGCTGGTTCGGGCTATCAGAAGATGTGAAACGTACTCCAGTAAAATTGCTGATTACCTCGTGCATCAAGAGTTCGAGACATCCGAATACGCGAAGGACGCTCCGCGTAAGTCATTTGCGCGCGAGTTCCGGGGTCTACGCGCTGTATGACTCCTTCTTAGTCCAATCCGTTGCATTAGCCAACCTGGGATTAATCCTAGGTTGACCTATTCACTTAGCGGCTCTGGCACTGGGAACGGCTGCGCGGCGAGTTAGCGCGTTGCACACTCGATTCGAGAAACAGCGAGGATTGACGCGGCTAGCACCTATTTCTAACGATCCGCGGGTTCTCGGGTTTTGCAAGGGTTTTCCCTAAGTTATCCATCTGCAATGCGAATTGCCGTTTTCTTGCGTGCGGACTCATTCGGCGTTGTTTTTCGCTATTGACTTAGCCGTGCCTTTCCTCTGCGCAATGCGCTGCTTTCCAGGACGAAACCAATTCCCGATTCGGATGGCTCTCTCTTTCGCAAAATTCCGGCGCGACAGAATCTCCGCATCGAATCGCACTCGAGAGGCGCATCTTGCTCTTTTCAACAAAGAGACGTTGCGCCGCGACGACCGGTTGGGAGCACTGGAGCGTGAGTCTGGGAGCGCGAGTCTGGAAGCGCGAGCCAGATGACGGGGCACGGCCTGTGTGTCAAACTAAGTGAGAACCGGCGTCAGAACCGCACCAGCCGAGTGACGGCCGGAGCACGTCGGCAACCCTCCTTCGGCAGACGATTGCACGGCATCGGCAGGCGAAGGCATCGGGCCTGTAGCTCAACGGTTAGAGCAGGGGACTCATAATCCCTTGGTTGGGGGTTCGAATCCCTCCGGGCCCACCAGCAGCTTGCACGTTCGTGCGGCGCACAGTTCGCGTCCAGACTCCGCCGCCACAAGCACGCGTCAATTCCCGTTTGATCGCTCTTCCGGCTAAGAGTGCCTTCGCGGGTGCCGCAACGGGCCTCTGAGCTTTCAGAGGGGCCGCGCCCGCAAAATGCGGGAGACGGGCGAGCGCGAATCGAGATATACTGCTGTTCCTCAGCGGCACAGGCCGCTGGCCGGAGGCAGACACCGATGAACCGGCAACTGCGAGCGGGAGGGCTGCGATGAAAATTACCGACACCATCGGATTAGTGCTGAAGAACAAGGGCACAACCAAGATCCTGTCGATTACGCCGGAACAGTCGGTCTACGAGGCGCTCGAGAAGATGGCAAGCCACGATGTGGGCGCACTTCTGGTCCTCTCCAATCATCGGCTGGTCGGCATTCTTTCCGAGCGCGACTACGCGCGCAAAGGCGTGCTGAAGGGCCATCATTCCAAAGAGACCAGGGTCAGCGAGATCATGACCAGCCCGGTCTTGTTCGTCAGCCCCCAGCATACGGTAGACGAATGCATGAGCATGATGACGGAGCACCACTTCCGCCATCTCCCGGTGCTGCAGGACGACGGGGTAGAGGGCGTGATCTCGATCGGCGACCTGGTGAAGTGGGTCATCTCCGGCCAGGAGCACACGATTCAGGCATTGGAGGGCTACATCACCGGGGCGTATCCGGGATAATTTCCCCGATCATCCTCGCCGGCGAGCTGCGGATGCCCGTTCCGCAACGTGACACCTCCATCCCCCCGCAACATATAATCGCCGCAGGCCAGGCGAGAGCGGATCACGATGCTTCCGCAGGCCGGATCTTCCATACAAAGCGAGAACACCCTTGGCACGTGAGCTCTACACCGCGCGTCTTGAGCGTAAAATCTGCATCTCGGAAGTAGCCCAGTGCTATCACTTCGATTTCGTCCTCGATGGTATGGAGAGCTTTCCGTTTAGCTCCGGGCAGTTCATCTCCGCGGTGGCGATGGACAAGAACGGCAAACAGCAGACGCGGGCCTACTCGATCGCATCGGCCGCGCAGGCGAACCGGTTTGAGCTCTGCGTGAATCGCGTCGAAAACGGCTTCTTCTCAAATTACCTGTCCGACTTGAACGAAGGCGACACCGTGCAGGTGCATGGGCCGCATGGGCACTTCGTGCTGCATGAGCCCGTCACGGACTCGATCCTGATCGCCACCGGCACCGGCGTCGCGCCCATGCGCGGTTATGTGCAGTGGCTGTTCCCTGAGAACGGCCCCGACCGGAGCAACGGCAAAGACATCTGGCTGGTCTACGGCACGCGGCACGAAACCGATATCTACTACCAGGAAGAGTTCGAGGCCCTCGCCCGCCGCGTTCCCAACTTCCACTATCTGCCCACGCTGAGCCGGGCGCAGGATAGCTGGACCGGCCTGCGCGGCCATGTGCAGGCGCATGTGGCGGGGATTGTCGAGCAGCGCGCCGCGCGGCTCGGCCTGCCGCTGCCCTCACCCGAGGTCGATCCCACGGTCCCGCCGCGCGATCTGCACTTCGACATCTACGCCTACATCTGCGGCCTTAACTTCATGGTCTCCCACGTCCGGGAGATGCTGGCCGGTTACGGCTGGCACCGACGGCAGATTGTGTTTGAGCGGTACGACTGAGCGCCCACTGTCGCGAAACTGCTGCCTAAAAGCCGGGCTTATGCCTTCTTTCGCCCGGCGCCGACGACTTTGCTTTTTGCATTGCCCTTCGGTTGGGAGCGGTTGTATGCAATCGCGGTTTTCACGAGCCGGCGGAGCGCTGCCTCGTCGAGCCGGTCGTTCTCGAGGACGTCGATCGCCCGCCATTCATTCCCGCCGAGGCCCGCGTTGAAGAGGTGGTCGGGGTCGGCGATGTGGGCTCCTTTGGCGAAGGTACACTTCACTTTCGCACGGTGAGCGTTGGCTAGAGCGATCATCCCGTCGCAGTACCAGACGGGCGATCCCATCCACTTCCAGTCCTCGGTCACGGCCGGGTCGGCTTCCAGCATGATCCGCCGGATTGCAGCAAGCACTGCGCCCCGCCAGTCGGAGATGCCGGCGATGTGCTGATCGATCTTCTGCGCGGGCGTCAGGTCTGAGGAGCCCAGGCGCCCTCCGGCACGCTCAGTGGCGGCGCGGCCGCTTTTGGCTCCGGCATTCCGGCGAGGCTGCGGTCTCGTCGTCGCAATCTCCCCGGAGTTCCGGCTTCGTTTTGTTGCGCTTTTTGTCTGCATCGTCATCCTCGCGTCAGCACGGGCTTGGCGGCTTTCGTTGTTGAGAGGGCGCCGATAGTGCGGCTCTCCGGCCGGAGCGCCCAGGAGGCTACGGTAAATCCAGTCAGGATAAGAGGGGCTATGACGTGAAAGCCGTACGCGCCGTAACCGCCGACCGCGGCGCAGGATGCGGCTGCGCCCGTGAGGTCAAAGAAGATGCCGGCATACGCCCATTCCTTGAGCCGCGGAAAGCCCGGCACGAGTATGGCAATCGCCCCAAGCGCCTTCCAAAATCCCAGGATGGCGAAGAAGTAGAGCGGATAGCCGAGGACGGGCACCACG
>DATAWF010000199.1:0-4846 GCA_036267335.1 Acidobacteriaceae bacterium | reverse complement strand
CTCGACCGACAAGGTCGACGCCGAGATTCCCGCTCCAGCCAGCGGAGTTCTCGCCGAGGTGAAGGCTGCCGAGGGCAGCACCGTCGCCATCAACACGGTTGTCGGGATCATTGCGGAAAAGGGTCAGGCCGCATCCACTCCGTCCACGTCCCAGGCAACGGCGGCATCCGGCAATGCGGCGCCCGCTGCTCCCGCGCCAAGTCAAAGCCCGGGCCAGGATGCAAATCCAACGGCAAGCCAGGCCGCGATCAATGTTGTCATGCCCCAGATGGGCGAATCGATCTTTGAAGGCACCATCACCAAGTGGCTCAAGCAGCCAGGCGACGCGGTTCAGAAAGACGAGCCGCTCTTTGAGATTTCGACCGACAAGGTCGATGCCGAGATTCCCTCGCCGGAGAGCGGTGTCCTCGTCGAAATCAAGGTTCCCGCCGGCACGACGGTCGAGATCAACACCGTGGTGGCGACCATCGGAGCCGCCGGTGCGCATGCCGGAGCGCCTGCGTCTGCGACAGCCAAGCCGGCTGCCCCGCCCCCGCCCGCGAAGCCGGCCGCACCTGCCCCGTCAGCGGCCCCACCCACGCGCGCTCCGGGCGAGAAGGTCCGTTCGTCGCCCCTGGTCCGCCGCATCGCCAAAGAAAACAATCTCGATCTCGGGCAGATTGCGGCCAGCGGTCTCGGTGGTAGGGTGACCAAACAGGATGTGCTCGGTCATCTGGCGCAGGGCGGCCAGAGCGCACCGGCGGCGGCAGCTCCATCCACGCCCGCCGTTGCAGCCGCGCCTTCCGCGCCTGCAGCTCCGGCCTCATCGGCTTCCATTCCCGACCAGCCGGTCCCGATGACCAGGATGCGCACGATCATCGCCCAGCGCATGATCGATTCGAAACACACGAGCGCGCACGTTCACACCGTCTTCAAGGTGGACATGAGCCGGATCGTCCGCATCCGCGAGCGGGAAAAGAACAAGTACGAGCAGCGCAACGGCGTCAAGCTTACCTACATGCCGTTTCTCTCCCGCGCCATCATCGTCACCCTGCGCAAGATGCCGATCGTGAACGCCACTCTCGAAGGCTCGTCGATCCGCTACCACAAGCACGTCAACCTGGGCATCGCGGTGGCCCTCGATTGGGGGCTGATCGTCCCCGTGATCCAACACGCGGAGGAGCGCAACTTCCTGGGGCTGGCGCGGGCCATCGCCGACCTCGCCGCCCGTGCGCGGGGAAAGAAGCTCAAGCCGGAAGAGACCTCTTCGGGAACCTTCACCATTACCAATCCGGGAATCTTCGGCGAGCAGTTCGGCACGCCCATCATCAATCAGCCGGAATCGGCGATCATGGGCGTCGGCGGCCTCTTCAAAGAGCCAACCGTCATGACGGATGAAAACGGCTTCGACTCCATCGCGATCCGCAGCATCATCCGGCTAACCCTGGGCTTCGACCACCGCATCATCGACGGCGCGGACGCGGGCAGGTTCATGGCCGAGTTGAAGGCCTATCTCGAAAACTGGAACGAAGATATCGGGTGAAGCGGCAAGTTGGCGAGTCAGCGGGTTGGCAAGTTAGCAAGTCGGCAAGTCAGCAAGTTGGCAAGTCAGCAAGTTGGCAAGTCAGCGAGTCAGCAGACAATCCGCCTTTGCATTTCTTTCTGTCATTCCCGTGTATGACGCATCTACCGCTCTCACCCGTCATCCTGAGGTTCCGGAGCCGCAGGATCCCTGTATTTCCTCTCCCATCGAAACAGAAGCCAAGCCCTGACAACTGACCACTGATAACTGACAACTTCTTCCTGTCATCTCGACCGGAGGCGGCGCGTAGGCGCCGCCGTAGTGGAGAGATCTGCAGTTTGCTGGGAGCTGAAAGCTAAAAGCTAATAGCTCGAGTCGCAAGTCAGCAGACAATCCGCCTTTGCATTTCTTTATGTTCCCGAAGGGGGATCTGCCGGTGCTTTCTTCCCGTCATCTGCCTGGGATCTGCCGCAAACCCGCCGCCGTAGTGGAGAGATCTGCAGTTGCTGCGAGCTAAAAGCTAAAAGCCAGAGGCTAATAGCTCGAGTCGTCGCTGACTCGCCGCCTTACAACCTGCTCTTTGCTTCGAGCACCCGGGCGATCGCCTCTTCCGGTGTGGCCGCCGTCGCCGAAAGATGTCCCATCTTTCTCCCGGGCCGCGGGGTGTGCTTCTCATATAGATGCAGTTGCACTTCGGGAACTGCCAGGGCTCGGCTGAACTGCGGTTCCCGTCCGATCCAGAGATCGCCCAGCAGGTTGGCGATCGCTCCCGGCCGCACAATCTCCACATCCCCCAGGGGTAGATCGCAGACCGCTCGTACTGCCTGCTCGAACTGGCTGGTGACGCAGGCGCGCTGGCTGGCATGGTAGCTGTTGTGCGGGCGCGGAGCCAGTTCGTTGACGTAGAGTCCGCCATCCCTGGTGACAAACATCTCGACTGCCAGCAGTCCTTCGAGGGCCAGCTTTTCCGCCATGGCGACAGCCATCCGCCGCGCCTGCAGTTCGAGGCTTTCCGGGATGGAGGAGGGCAGCACGCTCCAGGCCAAAATCTGGTGCTCGTGGTGGTTCGTCGCCGCGGGAAAGGCGCGAATCTCTCCGCCGGGCGAGCGGGCGGCCATGACCGAAATCTCGCGCTCGAGATCGAGCGCCTTCTCCGCGACACAATCCGCTTCCCCCAGCGCCTTCCAGGCCTTCGCGGCCGTAATCTGCCTCTCCTCCGCACTGGCCTCCGGCGCGAGATCGAGCTTGAGCTGCCCGCGCCCGTCATACCCTCCATACGTTCGCTTGAGGAAGATGTGGCCGCCAAGCTCGGCAAGCGCCGCGCTGACCTCAGCCGCGGAGCGAACTTCCAGGTAAGGCCCCAGCGGGAATCCGTTTTCCGCAAGCCATCGTTTCTGCCGGCCGCGGTCCTGCACCATCGCGAGCAAGGCAAGCGACGGGCGCACCGGAGCGTGGCGTCCGGCGGCTTCGAGGGAAGGGATCGAGATCTGCTCGATCTCGAGCGTGACCACATCGCTTCCGCGCGCGAGATCCGCCGCCGCGCGGGGATCGTCCCAGCTTCCCTGGAAACAGGCGTCGACCACAAAGCGCGCAGGGCAGGAGGGATCGGGATCCATTACCTGGATTCGGTAGCCAAGCCCACGCGCCGCCATGGCGGTCATCCGCCCGAGCTGTCCCCCTCCCAGAATTCCAATCGTTGAGCCGGGCAGAATCGGGCTCATCCCGCCAGTCCTGGGCCGCGCATTTCGTAGCCGGGCAGTTCTTGAGCGAGCACTTCCTTGGCCCGTGCCTCTCTCCAAGCGCGCAGCCGATTGCCCAGCGCCGCATCGCTTGTTGCGAGAATCGCCGCCGCCAGCAAGGCCGCATTCGCCGCTCCCGGCTTTCCGATCGCCAGCGTTCCCACGGGAATGCCTTGCGGCATCTGCACAATCGAGAGCAGGGAATCGACGCCGTTGAGCGAGGTGGCGGCGATCGGAACACCCAGAACGGGAAGAATGGTTTTGGCCGCGGCCATTCCCGGCAGATGCGCGGCTCCTCCGGCGGCGGCGATCAGGACCTTGAGTCCGCGCGCCTCCGCGCCGGAAGCATATTCGAAAAGCCAATCGGGCGTGCGATGCGCGGAGACGATGCGCGCCTCATGAGGAATCCCGAACTCCCGCAGGAGCTCCAGGCAGGGCGCAAGCGTCTCGGAATCGCTCTTGCTGCCCATGATGACACCGACAAGCGGAGCCGGAGAGCTGGTCATGCAGCCGATTATAGATTCTGGTGGTCAGTTGTCAGTTCTCGGTTATCAGTTGTCAGCGAGTCAGCGAGTCAGCGAGTCGGCAAGTCGGCAAGTTGGCGGGCCAGCAAGTCGGCGGGTCAGCCGGAGGGGTTCGCCGGAAACGCTTTCCGCATTTTTCTGAGACGGCACCCGGTCTATTCGGTACGGGCAGCTCGCCTGGGAAGGATTACATCGCGGACGAGAATCCCCGCCGCGCGTGAGGACCAGTTGTCATTCCACAATCTCAGAAAAAAACTGCTGACTTGCCGACTTGAGCGGTTTTCCTGCCCACTGCCCACTGACCACTGCCCACTGCCCACTGACCACTGACAACTGACAACTGACAACTGACAACTGAACTCGTCAGACTCGCAATTCCCGGCGCGCGGTCTCGGCCACGCGCGGAAGGTCGGAGGTGGTGAGCACCCGGATCGACTGCTCCTCCATTGTGTCGACCGCGAACCGGTAGTGGGCGATGCGATCCTCTCCCGGCTCATCGTCTGCGCTCTTGCGCAGCGGCTCGACGATTGCGGTCAGTTCGAGCGCGGCCTTTTCCACTCGCTCCACCCCCTTGCGGATGGCCTCGGCGCTGAAGGCCAGCACCTTGGCGGCATCGCTCTCCGTCTCCAGGATGACCGCATGGAACATCCGTACCACGCCGTTGGGCCGGTAGCCGCAGTCGATGCGCAGCGCGTCGCCGGGGCGGGTGTAACTTGCCACCGCAATCTGCTTGCGCATCAGCGCCCAGACTCCGGCGCGCTCAAATTGCGTTCGCATCGCCGCTTGGATCGCGGTCCGTCCGCTGCGCTTGCGGCTGCGCTCGCGCTTTGCCGTCTCGACATAAAGCGCGATCAATTCTTCGAGTCCCGAGGCGAAGCTCTCCGCGAGAAAGGCCTTGGATTCAGTGATCTGCAGAGTGTTCGAAAGAGAGTCTTCGAGGGTTTCGAGCACCGGTTTCGCATGGACGGGGCCGGCGCTCCCGCGGTCCTGGTCGTCGAGACGGCGCGCAACCTCGATCTCCAGGGCTTCGAGCATTTCGGTGTCCGCATCGGGATCGATGCAGCGGACCCGGCTCCAATCTT
>DATAWF010000198.1:0-11680 GCA_036267335.1 Acidobacteriaceae bacterium | reverse complement strand
GCCCACCATCGAGACGTGCTTCAGCGCCTCCGGGCCGTTGCCGATCAGTGTCGCGTCGCGCACCGGCGCTGTAATCTTGCCGTCTTCGATCAGATAGGCTTCCGAGGCCGAGAAAACGAATTTGCCGTTGGTGATGTCCACCTGGCCGCCGCCGAAGTTCACCGCATAGAGCCCGCGCTTCACGCTGCGCAAAATATCCTCCGGACTGTCGTCGCCGGCCAGCATATAGGTGTTCGTCATGCGTGGCATGGGGATATGGTGATAGCTTTCGCGCCGTCCGTTGCCGGTATCGGCAATGCCCATGAGTCGCGCCGAGAGCTTGTCGCTCAAATAGCCTTTGAGCACACCGCCTTCGATCAGCACCGTCTCCTGCGTTGGCGAACCCTCATCATCCACATTCAGGGAGCCGCGCCGTGAAGGCAGTGTGCCGTTGTCGACCACCGTTACCTTGGAGCTGGCCACGCGCTGGCCGATCAGTCCGGCGAAAGCCGACGTTTTCTTGCGGTTGAAGTCCGCTTCGAGGCCATGGCCTACCGCCTCATGCAGCAGCACGCCGGGCCATCCGGGGCCAAGCACCACTTCCATTTCACCCGCCGGTGCGGGCACGGCGTCAAGCTGCAAGATGGCCTGACGCGCAGCTTCCCGCGCAAAATGTTCCGGGGACTTCTCATCCGCGAAAAAGTCGATTTCCACCCGGCCGCCGCCGCCGGAGCTGCCGCGAGCATTCTTCGCGCCGTCGCGGGCAATCACGAAGACGCTCATGCGGGAGAGAGGCTGGGTGTCGCTGGCGAAGGCGCCGTCCGAGGCGGCAACCAAAATGTGACGCAGCTCCTCGTTGTATCCTGCGCGCACCTGCACAATTCGGCTGTCAAAGGCCCGGGCCGCGCGGTCGGCGCGCATCACCAGCTCCAATTTTTGCGCGATCGCCGAATCGAGGTCGGCAGCCGGCACGGGATAGAGGCTGCTCTTCGCCGTCTCACGAAAACCGGCAATGGGCTGCTTGGCCGGACCGCTCGCGATCAACGCGGCCGTGCGCGCAGCGCGCAGCAGCCGGTCTGCGGATAGATCATCGGTATACGCATAGCCGGTGCGGTCGCCCGCAACCACCCGAACCCCGCATCCGCTGCTCACGCCCTGGCTCGCCGACTTGACCAGAGATTCATCGACCGAAATGGATGTGGACGCGATCGACTCGAAATAGAGATCGGCATAGTCGCCGCCCGCCGAAAGGGCCTCGCCCAGGCAGCGCTCCAGCAGACGCTCGGTCAGGCCGAAGTTCTCAAAGAATGGAAGCTTGCGTTCCGCAGAGTTCATGAATTCTCCTCGCCGCGGGATTCAGGGCTTCTTCTATCTTAAATTGCGGCCGCAGACCGGGGGTTTTCACCCGTTGAAGCGATAGCCCACATGCGAATCGGTGAGCGGATATTTCGGGTTTGGCCGGATCGTCCTCGACTTTCTTGCGCAGATTTGGGCCATCGAAGATTTTTGCTTGACCAAAGAGCTTCCCGGGAATACGCTCGCCCCGACACTCCCAGCGTCAATTTCATAACCTTTTCTATTTTCTGAAGTCCAAACCTGGACCCCCTTGGTTTTGCCCTGCCCGGCGCACGGTAAGACAGAAAGCAAAAATGCTCTACAAAGAGAAGCGGACCTATCCGCGGATTTTCGGCCTTGAACGGGAAAGGATCGGCCTTTGGGGCCGTGCCCGCCTCGCCATACAGAAGTTCAACACCAAAGTCTGGTATCAACTGGTAAGTTTCAAGGCCGAAGACGACCTGACCTTCATGAATTTCGGGTACGCCCCGCACGACACCGCCGGCGCAGCCCTCGAGTTGGCGCCCTCCGAGGAATGCAACCGCCTTCCCACGCAGCTCTACAACCGGGTAATTGGCGCCACCGATCTGCGCGGGAAAGATGTTTTGGAAGTGGGCAGCGGCCGCGGCGGCGGATCGGCGTTTCTGCATAGACATTTTCGCCCTCGCTCCATGACCGGCGTCGATTTCTGCAGCAGAGCGGTGGCCTTCTGCCGGCGGCGCCATGGCCATAGCACCCTCTCGTTCAAACGGGGCGATGCGGAGAAGCTTCCATTTCCCGCGGCGTCCTTCGATGCCGTGGTGAACGTCGAGTCTTGCCACTGCTACCTCTCCGTAGAGCGTTTTCTCGAACAGGTCGTACGGGTGCTTCGCGAGGGCGGTCATTTTCTCTTCGCCGATGTAGGACCCAGGCCATACATCCTTGCCCTTCGCGAGCAGCTTGGACGATGCGGCCTCTCGATCGTCGAAGAGGAGGACATCACCTCCAATGTCGTTCGAGCGCTTGGGATCACCAGCGAGCGGAATACGGAATCGATCCAGGAACAGGTGCCCCCCGGGCTGCGGTCGACCTTCCGCAACTTCTCCGGCGTCGAGGGCTCGCCTGTGTTTGGCGCCCTCAGCACCGGTGAGTGGCTCTACGTTCGCTTTTTGTTGGAAAAGACCTAGGAGTTCATGACCGGCCGGTGAAGAGGCCCTAGACATCGCAGAGGTCCGCCGCGGCCCGGAGGCTCGTGAACGGATCGTGCAGCGGAAGAAACTCGTGCGCGACATATCCGTGGAAGCCGGTGGCTGCAATCGCTCGCATCACTCCGTCCCACTGCACCTCCTGCGTATCATCCAATTCGTGCCGCCCAGGGACCCCGCCGGTGTGAAAGTGGCCGATCCACGCGATGTTTTCGCGTATGGTCGCAATCAGGTCGCCCTCCATGATCTGCATGTGGTAGATGTCATAGAGCAGTTTCACGTTCGGTGAGTTCACCTCCTGCACCACGCGCACGCCCCAGGCCGTGTGGTCCGCCATGTAATCCGGGTGATTGACTTTGCTGTTGAGCAGTTCCATGCAGATGGTGACGCCCTGATCTTCAGCGATCTTCTTCACGCGATTCAGGCCGGCAATGGTGTTCCGCGCACCCTCGTCATCCGCCATGCCGCGGCGGTTTCCCGAAAACGTGATGACGTTGGGAATGCCCGCCTTCACGGCCAGCGGGAGATTCGCACGAAAGCCGGCTTCGATTTCAGCGTGATGCTCAGGCCGGTTGAGCGCATCGGAGATCTGGCCGCCGCCCGCATAGGCCATGGTGCAGATGAGGCCGAAACGGCGCGGAACCTCATACTCGTCGGGCTGCAGCAGATCGACTCCTTTTAGGCCGATCCCGGCCGCGAATGAGCAAAGCTGATCCAGTGGAGTGGCTTGGTAGCACCAGCGGCAGACCGATTGGTGAATCCTGTTCTTTCTTGCGATCGCGCCCCCTTCGCCCTTCACGATTTCGGCGAACGGCGCGAGTGCCGCCGCGGAAAGCCCCGCCTTCAGCGCCGCACGACGAGTGACTCGCACACAAGCTATTTTTTCGCTCTCGCTCATACGGCGGAATCATACTCGCTCGCAGCGCAGAGACGCCGGGCGGCGGATCGTAGGCGTGGGCATCGAGAATCCTTTTTCCCGCAATCCAAGAAGCAAAAGGCGATAGAGCGTTTTCACTTGAAGTCTTTACAAAAACAATGCCTCGTACGCGGCCGTTTCATCGAAAAACAGCCACGCCTAACTACTCTCTCCATGTCAGACGAAAATGAAAACGCCCTAGCGTATCGTTCGATTCTCCGCGTGAAGCGAAATCGATTGATTCCGGCTGCCGGCTCACCAACGACTGCTCCCGAAAACCGAAGGGCCTGGGCGTACTCTCGTTCAATTCTCCGTTGGCATCTTCAGCGCTTGGTCTACAACAATCATGTCCAGCGGCAGGGTGCGGCCTTCAAGATGGAGACCTTGCTGATCGAGCGCATCGAAAAGAGATTCGGGCTGACCGCCTTCAAGCAGATGGAGCGCCGGCGGAGGAAGAACCACGCCGGCGTTGACCGCCGACCGAATCAGCAGAATCCGGTAATCGTCGGGCGTAACGCCCAAAGTCAAGTCATAGCTCCCCTTGAGGCCGGTCATGTTGACGACGGGACGGTCGAGATAACGCGAGAGCTGCGACGCCAAAATGTCCATGCTGACTTTTTTGGCTTCAAACTGATTGTTGGCGAAAGTAAATGAGCTTCCGTTTCCCAGATCGACTGAGACGCCGGCCGCGCTTCCCGAGGCGGCAACATTGACGGTGCTTTGTGCTCCGGGCTGCGCCGCGTCCGGCGTTGCCTCCTTGAGACTCAGCGGCTTCTTGCCCAGAACCAGCGCATAGGCCGGCAGATTCCTGGTCTCGCGATGCACCTTGAGCTGGAATCTCTGGGCCAGGAGAGATTGCATCATCTCTGGAATCTGCTGCGTCGTCGCGCCATCAGGCAGCTTGGCGCGGATGTCGAAGCGCTGCTCCGCAATCCAATCCGGACCGGTCACGCGGCTCTGCGTGACCCGGTAGGCAATCGCGACATATTCCTTGAGATTCAGCGAGCCGAATCGCGCTTGCGAGCCGTCCATGTGCAGTCCCACGTCGATCCGGTTCGTGCCGGAAGGCTGCGAGGGACGAATGGAGGCAACTTCGAAAGCGGGAGTGGCCGGAGCGCTTTGGGCATGGGCTGGAGTTGTAGCCGCTAGAAATGCAATCGCGATCATTACGAGAAGCTTCTTCATCTCTTGCGCCGCCTTGGGGCCGGGCCCCGGTTTCCTAGATCAAGTGTCCCGCGTTGTGAAGTCGCCGACAACAGCGAGCAGTTCTTCCACGAAGGATGTGTGAATGCAGGCCTGGCTGTTTTTAATTTGCCGTGGGCATCTCGATATGATCGATTGCGAAGGTATCTACGGCAGCATCTTTTTTCACCAATTTCAAACCGAGCTGCGCCCCCATTGCTTGAATGGCGCTCGGACCTTCGGCCTGAGGCTGACTATCCATAGCCTGCTTCACTTGAGGCATGGCAAACACGAGATCGACATCGAAACGGCCGTTCAGTCCGGATGCATCGACAATCGGCCGCTGACCCGTGTCTCCGTGAAAGCTTCCCAGTCCGCTCAACATGGATGCAACCTGCGGCATAGTTACGTCCACTAGCCTGAAATGCATCTGGCCGTCTTCTTGCCAGGCATCGACGCCGCAAATGAGAGGATGGGTTTCGTCTTTGGCCGCTTCCGTATATTTGTCAGCCCTTTCTGCACAGGTTTCCGTGGCGGGGCGCGGCTTCAGTCCTGGTCCCAGCTTGTCCGGATGGTCCAGCATCAGTGCATACACCGGACGCTGCTTTGTCTCGACATGCGTCACCATTTTGAAGCGGTCTCGAAGCAGAGCCTGCATCATCAGGCGCATCTGGTCTTTTGTCGGCATGCCGTCGGCGCGCGCTTCAATGTCGAAATAGTTGGTTTGCGCCCACCCGGGCAATTTGCCTATCAGATCTCTAAATTGGCTGGTGTTAAGAAGCTTGTACGCAAAGATGATGTATGCCGCTAGAGGGGCGTTCGCTGAAAGCAGTTCTCCAGTCGGCGGCTTGTCATCGTAAGGATCCAGGCTGACATTCGCCCGATACAAGCTCTGGGAAGGACTCTCCCGAATGGAGGCGACCTCGAACTGCATCGACCCGCCCGCCGCCTTCTGCCATTCCGATTCCGGCGCTGGCTTCGCTCCTGCCGCCTGCGCGGGCAATGGAGATGTCGCGACCGACTGCGCCCCCAGAGACCTTCCTCCGAAAAGGGATACGGCGACGAATATCAACGCAACAACCATGAAGCGAGATTTTGGTCCTGTCATATGGCTACCATCCCATTGCCCGCGCACCGCTTTCTTGAGAATCGAGGGTGCATGCTCCGGCCCGCGCCAAGAGGCCCGCGACACCCCACATTTGCTTGCAACCAAGTGGCGCAGCTCACGTGGCCTCCAACACCGCGCCGAGAAGCTCTTTGAGCGCGCGAACATAAGCGACCAGGGCCTCCCGGCCCTGCTCGGTCATGCGATACAGTGTGACCGGCTTGCGGAGAACGAATTTCTTTTCGATAGCCACATAGCCCGCTTCTTCAAGCTTCAGCAAGTGCGCTCCCAGGTTGCCGTCGGTCGAACCGGTCTTCTCTCGCAGCCAGGTAAACTCCGCTTCCTCCACTCCGGCCAGCAGCGAGAGCAGGGCCAGCCGCAGCTTCCCATGAATCACGGGATCGAGATCCGGCAGATCAGGCATGCGCCACTCGCCTCATCGCACGCGTTGCGCGAGATTCCAAAATCATGAGATAGGTTCCGAAACCGATCATGGCTACATCCATGACGAGGAAGATCCAGCCAATCTGTTGCGGACCGGCCACGAGGCAAGATGCGACTGCGGCAGCCCACCAGAGGATGCCTAGGAGCGCTTGGGCATGCCAGCGCAGAAAGATGCCGGTGGCAAGATAGCCGCCGCCCACCAGGACACAAATCGCTGCTATGAAGGAGTGAAGTTCCCAATGCCCGCTTGCCGAGATCGCACCACAAAAGACCCACAATGCGCCCCCTGTCGAGCCCCAAATAGCTCGCAACGCCCGGCTGGCAAAGGAGCGGACCCCTTTCGCCTTGGCTCTCGCAATGACGGCTGTAATGCATGCGGCCGCAATCATCGTCGTCGACCAAGCCAGCGACCATTCGCGCGTCAGCATTCCCCAGGCCGTTGCAATGAGATAGGCTGCGCCCCAGAGCACGAGTCCCCAGCCCCCGCGTTGAACGCTGCTCCGGCCCTCCAGGAGCATTTTTTCAATTTGCTCAAGGCGCTCCTCAATATCCTGTCTTTCGAGTTGATCTGTCATTCGCTTTCTCCTCTGGGATCGTTTTTTGCGCCCGCAGGCTGGGGAGGCGCCCGGTCATCCATAACAAGTAAGAGCACTCTATAAAATAGAGTGAAAGCGGTCAAGACGTATTTTTTTGAGAGCCGCGATCGGCCTCCCCCATGGCTTATGGCAAAAGAATGAACCGGGGTGGTAGACTAAGCTAATCTAGCTAAGGAATATCTATGAGCATTGTCACCATCCACGAGGCCAAAACCAATCTTTCGCGGCTGATTCGCGCAGCCGCGGCAGGGGAAGAGATCGTCATCTCCCGTGGTTCGAAGCCGGTCGCTCGTCTGATTCCAATGGGTGAGGTCAACGGCAAACGCCAGCCGGGATCACTCAAAGGAATGCTGCGGGTGGGATCGGAATTTTTTGAGCCCCTTCCCGACAACGAGCTCTCCGGCTGGGAGTAGTTGACTTGCGAGCGCTGCTTGATACCCACGCGCTGTTGTGGTGGCTCACGGACGATCCCGCACTCACGCGGACCGCGCGCACGATCATCGCCGACACAAAAAACACCCTGATCGTGAGCGCTGCATCGGCTTGGGAGATTGCGACCAAAGTTCGTCTGGGAAAATTGCCGGCGGCAGAAACACTGGTCGAAGACTTTCACCGGCACATGGAAAATGAAGGTTTCGAATTGCTGGCCGTCTCGGCGGAACACGGCATCCGAGGCGGCCTTTTATCGGGTCCACACAAGGACCCCTTCGACCGCATGCTGATCGCCCAAGCGCACGCGGAAAATCTTCCGGTGATCAGCAACGAGAGCCTATTCGAGGCGTATGGGGTCAGGCGGCTCTGGTAGCGCCAGCGCCGCTTCCCGGAACTCCAAGCAGCAGCCGTCCTTATCTCGCCGGTATTGTATGCTGGAGTCTGTGCGCCCGTAGCTCAGCTGGATAGAGCGATTGCCTCCGGAGCAATAGGCCGGGAGTTCGAATCTCTCCGGGCGCACCAGATCCCTTCAAGCCACAACCGGCAGGAGTTCGGCCACGCAGCCAGCGAAAGCTTTCCTCCGCAATCTCCAGCGTGAAGGCTTTTCTCCCCTTGTTCCGAGCAAGGGTCTCCATGGGAGCCGGTCTCGCAAGATCCTGCCGCCCCCAGTCTGCGACAACGCACCGGCAAACTCTCTCCTGCTTTGCCCTGGTTCCTGAGGATGGCGGCGAGGCCAAGGAACGCGGCCGGGGCATGACCGCAACCACCCTCTACGTTTTACTCGTCATCTTTCTGGCAACGCTGCTTCGTTCGGCGCTGGGATTCGGGGAAGCTCTCTTTGCCGTTCCTCTGCTGGCCCTCTGTCTGCCCCTCCAGGTGGCCGCACCTCTTGCCGTGCTTGTGTCGATCACCATCGCCGCCGTCATCGTGGCCCAGGATTGGCGAGAAATCCATCTGCGCAGCACGGTCTCGTTGACGATCTCGACCCTGTTTGGCATCCCCGCCGGCCTTTGGCTGCTCACCAGCAGCCATCAGCACGCCGTCAAGCTGGTGCTGGCGTTCCTGATTCTGGCCTTCGCTGGTTACTCTCTGGCGGTCACGAAGCCGCCGGAGCTCCAGACCGACAGCCGCGTCTGGCTCGCTGCATGCGGCTTTCTCGCCGGAGTGATGGGCGGTGCTTACGGCATGAATGGGCCGCCGTTGGCCATTTACGGAGGAATGCGGCGATGGTCTCCTAAGAACTTTCGCGCCACGCTGCAAGGATATTTTCTTCCCGCGAGCCTCGCCGGCATGGCCGGCTATTGGCTCGCCGGCCTCTGGACAGCGCGCGTCACCCGCTACTTTCTGCTCTCTCTACCGGCCATGCTCCCGGCAATCTTTCTCGGAAGAGCCATCAATCGCCGTCTGCATGGAGATGCTTTTCTCAAATGGGCCTATCTCGTCTTGCTGGGAGCGGGTGCGGTTCTGCTAGCCCAGGCCGCGAAGCCCTAGCCTGGATTTCTCACAGTTCTTGCTGATCCACGGGCAGTTCTGTCATCTCGACAGAAGCATGAGGGCGAAAGTCCTCATGCGCAGAGCATTTCTCCTGATGGTGCGGGAGCGGAGAACAGAGCCCAACGCAGCCATTCCATCGAAGAATGGCTGCTCGTAGCGGGCGTAACCACTCCACAGTGTCAGGAGAAATGCGTTAGCGGAGAGATCTGCTTTTTGCTTGCTTGTCCGGCTGCTTCGCTCTCGCCCAAAAGCAGATCCCTCGACCCCGCATGACAAAAATCGTCATGCTGCGCTCGGGATGACAGTTTTGGCGGATGGCCCATTCAAGCCCGGTTTTGGTTTGAGTGGGGCACTTGCATTTGCTTTTCTTTCTGTCATTCCCGAAGGAGCATTTTTCCTGATGGTGCTGGAGAAGAGAACAGAGCCGAACGCGGCCATTCCATCGGAGAATGGCCGCACAGAACAACCATGACCACGTCCACGTGTCAGGAAAAAATGCGGTAGGGGATCTGCTGTTCGCAACCTCGCCGTCATCCCCCCTCAACGACAGAAAGTGTGAGAGAAATCCGCCCTAGGTTCTCTAGCGCCGGCGTGGAGCACGTTTTTTCCCGAACATGCGGGGATCGTAGCTCACGGGCTCGGGCGCCAGCGGCACGATCTTGTTGGCATCCGGATGGCTTGGGTTTACGAGCCAGTTGTATTCCGTGGAAGCCAGCGCGGACGGCACCAACAGGATGCAGGCCTCTCGGCGGCGCGCAAACTCGTCTCCGATCGCAGCCAACTCCGGCGGAGGAACCGGATTCCGCCAATTTGCGGGAAGTTGCGCGACTTTCACCCGTTCCTGCGGCAGATGGTCCTGAACTTCCGCAACCGCAAGGACGAGATCTGTTGGGGCATCCTCGTTATCGACGTGAACGAAATACTCGAGAAGCGCAAGAGACTGATGTTCCGATGTGTAACTCAAATGGGTGCCGGAACTCGACCAACGGCCTCCGTAGCGATAGGCTCCTTCGCCGTGGAAGGGATTTCCCGCATACCTATCGCGCAGCACCCGATAGATACGGCTCAACTGATTCCGCCATACGCGATACGTCCGAGGATATTTTCGACCTGCCGCGCGCCCAACTCGGTATCCAGGGCCGCCACGGGAGCAATCCCTCCGAGAGCGCGGTTGGGGCGCTTCAGCCAGTGGATGGCCTTGTCATGGTCACCAAGAAATTCGCCAGCCAAGGCCAGGATCCGCGCAAACCGGTAGAGCCGGTCAGATTCATAGCGCGCCAATCTCCCACTATGCCGCCGGCGCTGCAAGCTTCTGGGTGAAAGATCCAGTGCATCCGCAAGTTCCTTCAATGTCAGGCCTGAAGTTCGCGTGAGCCTTTCCATGACAGCGGAAGGAAAACCTTCGCGAATGGCATCGCGCATGTCGTCCTCGCTCGCAAGAACACGGCCGAGAGTTCGCTTCCCGCCTAATTCCTCGACGACCGCACGAAGATGATTTGCCATTTGTCACTAGCATGAATGCCAAATGGCGCATATGTCAAAAGCGAGCAGAGCTACTCTGCGTCGCAGGCCACGCGAAAGCCGTAGTCCGCATATTGAAATTCCGGGGGAATGCTGGAGCGCGCCGAGCAGCGCGCAATTTTGATCTGGTGGCGCCACGAGCCGCCGCGCGATGACCTTCGCACGCCCTCCGCCGGACCCTGCGGATTCCGCTCCGGGGAGCAAGCGTAATAACCCGCAGCAAACCAATCGCTGCACCACTCGTGCACGTTCTCGCACATCTCGAAGAGGCCGTAGCCGTTGGGCTCGGATTGCCTGACCGGCTCCGGGCCTTCCAGCCATCGCCTGCTGTAGCCGGACCGCGAGGATGGCGGATCATCGCCCCAGGGAAAGAGATGCCCTTCCGCTCCGCCGCGCGACGCACGCTCCCATTCCGCCTCGGTAGGCAGACGGTAGCGGATGCGGGTCTGCGCAGACTGCCATTCGCAATAGGCGGCCGCTTCGAACCAGGAAACCGCAACCACCGGCTGCTGCGGATGGCGAAAATGCGGCTCGCCCCAAAAAGGCGGCGGAGCCTTTCCGGTCGCATCCAGATATTGCCCATACTCCTCGACCGTGACTTGCGCAGCCGCCAACTGAAAGCGATCGACCCAGATGCGATGTACCGGCGCTTCGACGTCCTGACCTGCATTCGAACCCATCAGGAACCATCCTGCCGGAATCTCGACGAGTTCCGGACCAGGCTCCGACCCGGCGGCGGCGATTCGTTGCGGCATCGCATTTTCAGGGGTCGCGGCCATGGTTGGACTCTCTCGATACGATGGTAGAGCAAGCGGCACGCGGAATGGTTCTCGATCCGGGCAGGCCACGGGAGTGCATGTGGATTGGAGAGAAGGCGAGTTGGAGGAAGGCCTGCGCCTCTACCGCGCGCGGCAGTTCTTTGCCGCGCATGAGGCCTGGGAAACCGCATGGCTGTGCGCGCCCGAACCGGAGAAGACCTTCCTGCAGGCGCTGATCCAGGTTACAGCTGCCTTCCACCACCTTCAGCGGGGAAACCTGCTGGGCACGCGCCGGCTGCTCGAAGCCGCGCTGCGGCGGCTCGCGCCTTATCCCGAATACTTTGGCGGCCTGTTGCCCGCAGCGTTGCGGGACGAAATCCGGGAACGGCTGTGCCGGCTCGATTCCGGAGAGCAGGAATTCGAACCGGTAAGCATTGAGCCGCTTTGAAGCCCATTTTCAGAGCTCACCAGCTCACAATAGAAGTGACCCTGCTTTAGCCTGGATTTCTCACCGTTCTTGCTCATCCACGGGCAGTTCTGTCATCTCGACCGAAGCATGAGGGCGAAAGTCCTCATGCGAAGAGCATTTCTCCTGAAGGTGCGGGAGCCGAGAACAGAGCCCAACGCAGCCATTCCATCGAAGAATGGCTGCTCGTAGCGGGCGTAACCACTCCACAGTGTCAGGAGAAATGCGTTAGCGGAGAGATCTGCTTTTTGCTTGCTTGTCCGGCTGC
>DATAWF010000197.1:0-2599 GCA_036267335.1 Acidobacteriaceae bacterium | reverse complement strand
CGAAGGACGATCAGCCGGAGCTGGATTTTGCTCCTCCGGAGCCTGAAACAGAGGCCCAAAAAGGCCGCATAAAAAAAACTACTTCATATAAAACAAAAGACATATCTCTGTTCGAGAAGCCCTCGCTCAAGTCCGCTACGGAGATGTACGAGGCGCTTCGGACGACTCATCTCCAGGGGCTTCGGCTGGGCCTTCTGCATGGCCGCATGAACTCCGATGACAAGGAGGTCACCATGCGGCGGTTCCAGCGCGGCGAGATCGATGTGCTGATCGCGACCACCGTGATCGAGGTCGGGGTGGACGTTCCCAACGCCAGCCTGATGGTGATCGAGCACGCCGAGCGCTTCGGGCTTTCACAACTGCACCAGCTTCGGGGCCGGGTGGGGCGCGGCGCGGCCAGATCTTACTGCATCCTCATGACCGGCGGGAGAATTTCCCCGGCGGCTGAGGAGCGGCTGGCAGCGATGGTTCGGACCCAGAATGGTTTTGAGCTGGCCGAACTCGATCTCCAGCTTCGCGGGCCGGGCGAATTTTTCGGCACCCGTCAGGCCGGGCTTCCCGACTTTCGCGTGGCCAACCTGTTGCGCGACCGCGCGCTGCTGGAACTAGCCAAAGAAGAGTCGGCACGGTTCGTGGAAAAACCGGAGGGGACGGAGGCGGAACGGCAGCGCGTCGGGAGCCGGTTGAAAGAGGCGTGGCAGCGGCGATACGGGCTGGTCGAAGCCTAGGACTAGCCGTGGACTGGCCGTCCAGGCAACTGCGCCTACGGCGCCATTCTGGGATTTATTCGTTTGGCCACTCCCTTTGGTCGGGAGGTTTGATCCCTTGCCTAACCTACGAGGGCCGGTTCGTATTCTTCGCGGGGCTGTTTGGCCAGATTGTGGTAAACAACGAGGTCTACGCGGGCGATCTCGAAGGCGCGGCTTTCGATGAGGTTTTTGGTGCAGTGGCAGAGTTCGGTCATCTGGAGATGGGAGTCGCGGCTGAGGTCAAGCCCGGCGGCGATGAGGACGGCGTAAATTTCTACGCAGGAGGCGCGGGCAAACTCGAAATCAAGCTCGGCGGCCTGGTTTCCCTGCGTGGTGCGGGTGAGCACCCATCCGCCGCAGGCGAGCAAGGCTCCGGTGAGGAAGCGAACGAGGCGCTCCGGCTCGTCCGCGCTGAGAGCGGTGAGCTTGAGGTCCCATCCCTCTCCAGAATCATTTCCGTGGGTCACATTGAGTTGATCGGATGGCGGGGTTGTTTGGTTTAGGTTGTCTCAGTGTTGGACTGGGTTCTAAGTTTAGCGTTCAGAACTCCAATGAATTCAGCGACTGCACGCCTCGGCAAAATGGCGGTCATTGTGCTCCGATGTTGTCAATCTCTCTTTGAATCGCGATCTTTTCGAGGGTTGACAGAGGCAGAGACAGAAAGAGGCTGATTCTGCGGTCGAGGATGGAAAAGGCGTCTCTATATGCCCGAGCGATTTCATCCGGCGTGCCCTTGACTTCCGCTGGATCGGAAATTCCCCAGTGAGCGGTCAGCGGATGCCCCGGCCAGATGGGACAGACTTCTTTTGCTGCGTGGTCGCAAACCGTGAAGACGAAATTCATCG
This sequence comes from Acidobacteriaceae bacterium, assembly GCA_036267335.1. GTDB lineage: Bacteria > Acidobacteriota > Terriglobia > Terriglobales > Acidobacteriaceae > PALSA-350. The sequence goes on along the minus strand of DATAWF010000197.1, from coordinate 1,005 downwards.
CCGGCGCATCCTGTGCTGCGAACTCATCCCAGGATTTGCTGCGCAGACCAACGGTAGAGATCCCGGCAAGTTCAACTTGCCTGAGAGCTTCGGCGCGAACGGTTCCTGACGGATGGCTTCCTGCGCTGTAAGCGGTGAAAACCCCTCCCGTTTTGGAATTCAGGATGGCTTCCGCCATGATGGAGCGCGCGGAGTTGCCCGTGCATAGGAACAAAACGTTATAGTGCAGCGGCACGCCGTTCATCCTTTGTGGATTTCCGATGGCTTTACGGCGCGGACAAATGCGCTGACAAACTTTTCTTCAACCTGCGGCGCAATTTCATCGACCGCAACACCTGCTTCGGTGAGAAATTGCCGCGCATCTTCGATGTTGTAGATTCGAGTCGGCTCAAGGTCGATATTGGCAAATCCCGCGGCCTGGAGCTTGGCGCGATACTCGGACTCCTCCAGCGCACCGGCGATGCAACCTACCCAGAGCAGCATGCTTTTGCGAACCGCCTCCGGAACCTGGCCGCGAACCACAACATCGGAAACAGCAAAACGGCCTCCGGGACGAAGCACACGAAATGCTTCCTGAAGCACGCGGTCTTTGTCGGAAGAGAGATTGATGACGCAGTTCGAGATCACCACGTCAACCGAATTGTCCGGCAAGGGAATGCTCTCAATCTCGCCTTTCAAAAATTCCACGTTCGCGACACCTGCCTGGCGCTGGTTTTCCCGCGCAAGCGCCAGCATGTCGTCCGTCATATCAAGGCCATAAGCTTTTCCCGTCGGGCCAACCCGTTGGGCGGAGAGAAGAACGTCGATTCCGCCGCCGGAACCGAGATCGAGCACCGTTTCTCCCGGTTTGAGGTCGATCAAGGCGGTGGGATTGCCGCAACCAAGCGAAGCGAGAACCGCTTTTTCGGGTAGCGTGTCTTGTTCCGAGCCGCTGTACAGATTTCTGGTGATGGGATCGCAACAGCGCAGCGCGGGATCGCAGCAGGCCGCCGCTCCAGTTTCTTT
>DATAWF010000196.1:0-7172 GCA_036267335.1 Acidobacteriaceae bacterium | reverse complement strand
TGGGTAGCGCGCGAGAAAACGACAATATGCCGCAGAATCAGGCAGTGGCGGACGAGCTGGCAGAGCGAGGCTGGGCCGCGCTGCCCGTCGAGTACCGTATCCCCGAGCGGCCGCCGACACTCGAGGAGGCGCGAGCCTATTGCCGCAAGCTCGCCGAATCGCATTATGAAAACTTTCATGTGGCCTCCTGGTTTCTGCCTAAGCGCTTTCAGCCGCATTTCCACAGCATCTATGCCTACTGTCGAATCTCCGATGATCTGGGCGACGAGGTCGGCAATGCGCAAGAGTCGCTAGCCCTGCTCAATCTCTGGGGACGGGAGCTCGATGCCTGTTATCGGGGAGAGACCCGCCACCCTGTTTTTGTCGCCTTGGCGGAAACAATCCGGGTCTGCGAAATTCCCAAAGCGCCATTCGCCGATCTGCTGGTTGCTTTTCGCCAGGACCAGACCGTGACCCGCTTTCCCGCCATGCAAGCTCTGCTGGACTACAGCCGCTATTCCGCCAATCCCGTCGGGAGATTGGTGCTTTACGCCTGCGGCTATCGCGATGCCGAGCGCTTCGCTCTTTCCGACGAGACCTGCACCGGCTTGCAACTCGCAAACTTCTGGCAGGATGTCCGCGTCGATTACGGTAAGGGACGGATTTATCTGCCCATGGACGACATGCGCCGCTACGGAGTGGAAGAGTCGGTCATTGCCGGCGGTGTCGCCACCCCGGCCTTCCGTGAGCTTCTCCGCTATGAAGTGGAATATGCCCGCCAAATGCTTCTCCGCGGCGCCCCGCTGAGCCGGCTGGTCGACCGTGAGCTGGCCCTCGATCTCGATCTCTTCAGCCGCGGCGGCCTCGAGATTCTTCGCGCGATCGAGCGCCAGCAATATGACGTGCTCCGCTCGCGCCCCGCGATCACCAAATCGAGAAAGCTGCGCCTCCTCTTCAGCGCGCTTAGCAGAAAATTGCTCGCCCCCCTCTCCGGAGGGAAGGCTGCGTGACGCCGGAGCTGGAAAACGCTTACGCGGCATGTAGAGCGATCGCCCGGGAACAGGCCAAGAACTTCTACTACGCCTTCGTTGCGCTGCCGTCTGAGAAGCGCAACGCCATCTGCGCGGTCTATGCCTTCATGCGCCGCGCCGACGATCTCTCCGATGACGAATCGATGTCGCGGGCATCCCGCCGGGTCGCCCTCGATCAGTGGCTTGCCGCATGGCGTGCAGCCCTGGCGGGCGGGGCCACTGCGGATCCTGTATTTGTCGCATTGATGGACGCGCAGCGCCGTTTTGCCATCCCCGAGACACTGCTCGAAGAGCTGGTCGCGGGTACGGCAATGGATCTGATGGACGTGGCGGACCGGGGGGAGGCGGCGCCCCCCGTTCAGCAATCTTTGGGTCAGCAATTTTCGGCTCAGCAATCGCCCGCCGCGAATGGGCCGCTGCCGGCCGCCCTCGCAACTTATCCCACTTTCACCGATCTCTACCAATACTGTTATCTGGTCGCGTCTGTCGTTGGCCTCGTCTGCATCCGTATCTTCGGCTATCGCGATTCGCGGGCGGAGAAGCTCGCGGAAGAGACGGGCGTCGCTTTCCAATTAACGAATATTCTGCGCGATGTGCGCGAGGATGCGGAACGGGGCAGGCTCTATCTTCCCTTGGAGGATCTGGAGCGCCGCGGCGTCGCTCCCGAGGAATTTCTACGCATCACCGATGGGCGAAATCTGACCCCGGCGCAGCGCGCAGTCCTCGAAATCGAGGCCGGCCGCGCCGAGGATTTCTATCAATCGGCGCACATGCTGCTGCCTCTCATTGCTCCTGACAGCCGCCCGGCTCTTTGGGTCCTCGTCACGATCTACCATCGGCTTCTCGTGCGGATTGAGAGCCGGAACTTCGATGTGTTTTCTGCGAAGATATCTGTGCCGGTCTACGAAAAGCTGGCGATTCTCGGCTGGGGCATTTTGAAGACGATGCTGCGTACCGGCTGAACGCCTGAGCGCCTATGCGCGCGCATCTTGGCCGCGCCGGTTACCGGACTTCGGCATTCGAGGGGAGAAGGGCATTGAGCCTGGCCATAGAGCGGGATCCGAAGTCTGGTGCGAGTGCGGATCTGCGCAGCGGCGCCCAAGAGAATCCGCGGTCAGTCACCGTGGTTGGCGGGGGACTTGCAGGCATTTCCGCTGCCTGCGCGCTCGCCGGGGCCGGGTATCGCGTGCGCCTGCTCGAACGCCGCCCCTATCTCGGAGGCCGCGCATCCTCTTACGTGCATCCCGGCACCGGCGAAGTGATCGACAATTGCCAGCATGTGCTGCTGGGCCACTGCACCAACCTGATCGCACTCTATCGCCGGCTGGGAGTAAGCGATGCGATTCGTTGGTTCGATGCCATCCACCTCGTCGAGCCTGGCGGCCGGCGCAGTGTTCTCAAGCCCGGCATTCTTCCCGCGCCGCTCCATTCCTTCCCGGCCTTTTTGCGGGCGCCCGCCTTCACCGCAGCCGACAAGCTGGCGCTGATGCGCGGCATGAGCGAATTCCTGCGCGGCCTGCCTCCGGATTCGGATGAGAATTTCGCCCACTGGCTTGCGCGGCGCCACCAGACACGCGGCGCCGTGGAACACTTCTGGAAACCGATACTGATCAGTGCGTTGAACGAAGATTTGGATCGCATCTCCGTGAAGTATGCCGGGCAGGTCATCCGCATGTCCCTCCTCGAATCGCCGGCAGCGGGAAGGATGGGAGTGCCGTCGATTCCGCTGAGCGAGCTCTACGCTCATGCCGCCGGATACATCGAGGAGCGGGGAGGGCAGGTTCTCCTTCGCACCTCTGCGGAAGGCTTCTCGCAATTCGAAGATGGGCAGTGGACAGTCGCGACGCCGGGTGGAAGCTACTCGAGCGACGCCGTAATCTTTGCGCTGGCATTTGAAGGAATGAGCAGGCTCTTGCCCATGCTGCCTCAAAATCCCGGGGCTGCGCACCTCTCTTCCAGCCTCACGGCCTTCGAACATTCGCCAATTACCGGCATCCATCTTTGGTTCGATCGCGAGATAACCGATCTGGAGCATGCCATGCTGCTCGACCGGACAATTCAATGGATGTTTCACAAATCCCATCTTCAGCCGCGCACCCGGAGCGCGCAGGGCGGCAGTTATGTGGAGCTGGTCGTGAGCGCGTCGAAATCTCTCGTGGAACGCGAGCGGCAGGAGATTATCGATCTCGCTGTCGCTGAGCTGGGCGAGTTTTTTCCCGCAGTGCGGCAAGCGCGATTGGTGAAGGCGGCCGTCGTCAAAGAAGTCCGCGCGACATACTCGGTGCGGCCGCAACTCGACCCGTTGCGTCCGGCCGCGGTAAGCCCCTGGCCGGGAATTTTTCTCGCCGGCGACTGGACCATGACCAACTGGCCGGCCACGATGGAAGGGGCGGTACGCAGCGGATGCCTCGCCGCCGAAGCTTTCGCCCGAGCCGCAGGCGAACCGGCCGGCTTCCTCGCGCCCGACCTGCCGCCTACCGGTCTGATGCGCTTCATGCGCTGATTTCTTGACGCGCTAGATATGAAGTTTCAATAGGTTGTTTATTCGATCTGAACGCGAGAAGCTGGTTTTGGTTTTAAGAGCCCTCCTCCCCCGCGACCAGCGCCATCCCATCAACCGTCGTCATCCTGAGGAGCGCCGAGCGTAGGCGAGGGGCGACGAAGGATCCCTGTATTTGTCCTTTTCTATTCTTGGATCATTTCGAATGCTTTTGACTCTTCCCCGAAACGGAACCCGGGTGCCCCATCGTTCGTCCGCCACAGGCGGACGTTACGTGGGCGAAGAAAGCGCTCTTGGTCCTTGGGTTTTTCTTCTAACGAGGCTCGACACATCGTCCCGCTACTCTCGCCCTCCTGCCGGGTGCGGGAAGGGCCCGGCTTCAGCCGGGCCATAAAGACCGCATATAGCGAGCGGCTTCAGCCGCTGAGGGAAGGTTTCCGCACTCAAACCTCACACCATGTCCTCATTCTGGAGAAACATCCCGAGCAGAAAAAGTTTCCCCATCAACCGTCGTCATCCTTGAGGAGCGCCGAGCGTAGGCGAGGGGCGACGAAGGATCGCTGTATTTGTCCTTTTCTATTCTTGGATCACTTCGAATGCTTTTGACTCTTCCCCGAAACGGAACCCGGGTGCCCCATCGTTCGTCCGCCACAGGCGGACGTTACGTGGGCGAAGAAAGCGCTCTTGTTCCTTGGCTTCATCTCTCCCTAGACCATCCTCCGCGCGACCCGCCCCTCAGATCTTCTTCCACTCCGAGCTCGCGGAGCACAAAGGCATAATCGAAGGCGATCTCCTTGAGATAGTCGTAGCGGCCTGACGCTCCCCCGTGGCCTGCGCTCATGTTGGTGTGGAGAAGCAGCGTGCGATTTCCGGTACTCAGCGTCCGTAGCTTGGCAATGTATTTTGCCGGCTCCCAGTACATCACCTGGCTGTCGTTGAGCGAGGTCTTTACCAGCATCGCGGGGTAGGCCTTGCGCGCGAGATTGTCGTAAGGCGAATACTTCAACATGTATTCGAAATACTCTTGCTGGTTGGGATCGCCCCACTCTTCATATTCGCCCACGGTCAGCGGAAGGCTGGCATCGAGCATCGTGTTCATCACGTCTACGAAGGGTACGTGTGAGACGACTGCGCGATAGAGCTCCGGCCGCATGTTGCTCACCGCGCCCATCAGCAGGCCGCCGGCGCTTCCGCCTTCGATGGCGATGCGTTCGGCATCGCCGTAGCCGTTGGCGATCAAAAACTCCGTCACCGCGACAAAGTCGGTAAACGTATTGGTCTTGTTCAGCAAGCGTCCGGCGTCGTGCCAGGGCTTGCCCATGTCTCCGCCGCCGCGGATATGCGCGTAGGCGAGTACGACGCCCCGGTCGAGCAGGCTCAGGCGGTTCGAGCTAAAGCTCACCGGCAGCGGATATCCGTAAGAGCCGTAGCCGTAGACCAGCAGAGGATTGCGGCCCGCGGTCTTGCTCTCGCGCCGGTACACCAGCGAGATCGGAATCTTGACCCCGTCCGGTGCCGTGGCGAAGACGCGCTCCGAGCGGTAATTCGCCCGGTCGAAGCCGCCCGGAACCTCCAGCTCTTTCAAAAGCGTGGATCTTCCTGTCTCGGTATCGAACTCATAGACCGAGTTGGGCGACACCAGCGACTGATATCCGTAGCGGAAGCGAGTCGCCGAAAACTCGCGATTTGTGTGGGGATAGGCGCTGTAGGTCGGCTCAGGGAAGAGAATTTCGCGCGCAGCCGTGGCGAAGCCTTGCTCCGGGTCCTGGTCTGACCCGAGTGAGAAGACGCGCATGCGCGGCAGCCCCTCGTAACGTTCGACGGCAACACCGAAAGATTGGAAAAGATCGAAATCCTCAAGCATCACATCGTCGCGATGCGCAAGCCTCTCCTTCCATTGCCCGCGGCCGGGATTGGCAACCGGAGCGGTTACCAGACGAAAAGTTCTTGCGGTATCGTTCACCCGCACATAGAAGAGTCCATCGCGGTGATCGGCGTAGTATTCGATGGTTTCCCGGCGCGGCTCGATCAGCTTCCAATCTCCGCCCGTATCTTCGGCATGAAGAAAACGCTCTTCGCTTGTCGTGTGGCTGGAGCAATTGAGAATGAGATATTTTCCGTCGCGCGTCCGTCCGACGCCGATATTGAAATGCTCATCGGCTTCCTCATAGACCAGAACATCGGTCTCGCGCGCCTCCCCGAGACTGTGCCGATAGAGCTGAAACTGGCGCTTGGTCTCCTCATCCTCCACGGTGTAGAAGAGTGTACGGTTGTCGCTTGCCCAGGCGACCGACCCGACCCGCTCCGCCGTGTCGGCGCCGAGAATGCCCGTGCGTAGATCCTTCACCGCAAGCGTGTATTGCCGAAAGCCGGTCACATCGGACGAGTAGGCCAACAAATTGCCGTCATCCGAGACCGAAAAGGCTCCCAACGCCATGAACGCCTGGCCCTGCGCCAGCAGGTTGACGTCGAGAATCACCTCTTCCTGATTTTCAACCGAGCCATGCTTGCGGCAATAAATTGGGTATTGTTTGCCCTGCTCGGTTCGGGAGTAATAGAAGTATTCGCCCTCACGGAAAGGGACCGATTCATCGGTTTCCTTGATATGGCCGACCATCTCCGCGTAGAGCCCTGCCTGCAGATCTTCGGTTGGCTTCATCTCCTGTGCGGTGTAGGCATTCTCTTCTTTCAGATAGGCCGTCACCTCAGGATTGGACTTTTCGCGCAGCCATCCGTAGTCGTCTTTGAGCGTGTGTCCAAAGTGAACGGCTTCAGTCGTTTGGCGGCGGGCAACGGGGGGCGCAATCGGTTCGGGGCACATTTCCTTTCAGCATATCGTGGTCTGGGTGCTGGGCATCCCGCGCTACCCGTATCCTCTCCAATCAAAGAGGAAAGGAGAACGATCCCCCATGCATAAACCCGCAAAGCGAACGACACTCAGGGGAACCGCGGCGCTGGCAGGCGCTCTTTTGCTTTGTCCAGGCTTCGCTGGTGCCCAGGCTGCCGGAGGAGCTTCCGGTGGCGGAGCATCCGGTGGCGGAGCATCCGGAGCGCAACAGCAGCCACAACAAAGCTCTCCGGGCCAGCAAGAGATGCAAAACCAGTCAGCTGGAATGAACTCGCAAATGAACAACATGCAAGCACAGGAGCAGGACACCCTGTTCGTGAAAGATGCGATGCAAGGCAACGTCGCCGAAATTCAACTAGGGCAGTTGGCCCTGCAAAAGAGCAGCAACCCTCAGGTGAAGCAATTTGCCCAACGTATGATCGACGACCATGGCAAGATGAACGACAGCCTGAAACCTGTTGCGCAGCAACTGGGTGTTTCCGCGCCCAACAAAGTAGACAAAAAAGCACAAAACACGATCAACAAACTCTCGGCGCTCTCCGGGCCGCAGTTCGACCAGGCGTATGCCGCCGACATGGTGAACGACCACAAACATGATTTACAGAGCTTTAAGGATGAGGCGGACACTACGCAGAATCCAACGATGAAGAACATCGCGACCCAAGGAGCCCAGGTCATTAGCGCCCATTTGCAAATGGCGCAGCAGCTCCAGAGCCAGCAACCCGCCAGCGCCGGCCAATAGAGCCGTTCTCCTAGAGGAGTGCCCCGAAGCTGCGATGTCCTGCGCGGCTTTTCTTGAGGAAAAGCCGCACTT
>DATAWF010000195.1:0-15065 GCA_036267335.1 Acidobacteriaceae bacterium | reverse complement strand
AAAGTCGCGCCCTGATACAGAACTCACTACCCTAGGGGTTGTTCCGCAGCCCGTGAAGCCCGCATTGATTTTTCTGCTTTTGCAGCGCGACTCAAGCGGATACCGCAAGGGAGAATGAATCCGCTGGGGTCGCGGGGACCGCAAAGTCGCGCCCTGATACAAAACTCACTACTCCCGGAGTTTTTCCGCAGCCTGTGAAGCCCGTACCCTTCAAAAACATTCGAAGTGACCCAACAGCAGATTCCCTACGGGAATGACAGAAAGAAAAGCAAAAGCAGCACGGGCTGTCTTTCATCCCGACCGCGAACCACCAAGAAATAGAGAAAACAAAACCAGGGATCCTTCTGACCCTCGCCTGCGCGGAAAGCAGATACCGTTTAAGGTTTAAGCGGCTCGGGCGCTCCTTTCGGAGTCGAGAGATAGCCTGAAACCTGGTTCTTGTCGATGTGGTTGACGACCACTTCGTAGAGGAAGTTGTCTTTGCCCGTATAGAACTGCACCGGCTCGTTGAGGCCGCGGTCTTTCTTCTCAATGGTCTTGTCGTCGGCATACACGGCGAGCGTGTAGCGGGAGTGCTTGGGATCGGACTTCTTGAGATCGAGACTCACTCCGGAGAGAGGGGTCGGTTTTTTCCCTTTGGCCAAAGTAAATTCGTAATAATTACGGTCCCCTTTGTGCTTCAGGACGTCCAGCTGCTGGGCGTTGGTGGCGATCAAGCCACTCTGCACTCCGAGGTCGCCAATTGCAGTCTGCAGCTTGGTTTCGGTGTTGGCCAGCTCGGTTTTTGTCTGAGCGACGTCGGTCTTGACTCCTCCGACATCGGTCTTGACGTTCGAAACCTCGCCCGAAACGGCGCCAATCTGCTTTTGCGAAGACGCCTGGGCATTCTGCTGTTCCTGTTCGAGGCGCGCATCGTCGGCCTGTTCTTTCTTGAGCAAATCCTTCGCGCGGGCATCGAGCTGCCGCTGGGTCAAACCGGCGCTCTCTGAAGTTATGCGCAAACGGGCGTCGGTATCCTTGAGCTGCGCCGCCAATTGATCGTTCTGCTGCTGGGCCGCGATCAACTGCGATTCCGTCTTGCTCAACCGGGTCTGGAGAGAATAGCTCCAGACCAACCCGGCCAGAGAAGCCAGTGCGGCAAAGCATACGATCCCGATAAAGACTCCCGAGTGCGTCCTTTCGACCTGCTCTATTCCGTCGCTCATCGTGCCTCCTCTTTCGTCGGGCCCGCAGTACGGCGCGAGCAGCAGAGCTGCCCGTGCCCAAGCGTTAGACGCTGTTCATCCTACAATGGACCTGTGGCAAGCGCCGACATTGTCATCGGGGGCGGCGGCATCATCGGCCTATCCACCGCCATCGAGTTGGCCGGAACGGGCCTCCGTGTCCGGGTGCTCGAGCGTGGCCGGGCCATGGCGGAGGCTTCATGGGCGGCTGCAGGCATGCTGGCTGCCGAGGATCCGGAAAACCCCGAAGAACTCAGCCCCCTGGCCGGGCTGAGCCGCGATCTCTACCCAAATTACCTTCGCCGGATCGAGCATCTTTCCGGGCATTGCGTGCCGGTGCGAACCCGCAACGCACTCCAGGCCACCCGGCGGGGCGGCAGCTTCCACTGCAGCGAAACCGCGACTCGCCGGCCCATTTCTATTGAATCCGCGCGGGAAAAGGTAGGCTCCTTGGCCGCGGAGGGCCGCTCCTTTCTCTGGCTCGAGGAATGGAGCCTGGACCCTCGCGACCTGTGCGCCGCGCTTCCACCGGCTGCGGCCAATGCCGGCGTGATCATCGACGAAAAAGCCGAGATCCGTTCTGTCCGTTGGAAGCCGGGGGGGATTGAAATCGAATCTTCCAGCGGCACCCTCAGCGCAGGGATTTTTGTGAACTGCTGCGGAGCATGGGCGGCCGGCGTGATGCCCGAAGCGCGCGACGAGCAAGCCCGAGAAGCAGCTGCCCAGCCGATCGTTGAGCCGCGGAAGGGCCAGATGCTGACCATCCGCCTGGAAGACCCGCAGGAGCTCGCCTGCGTCGTCCGCACTCCGGAGATCTACCTGGTTCCTCGTGGAGATGGACGGGTGGTGATAGGCGCGACCGTCGAACGGGCCGGCTTCGATCGGGAAATCGATCATGCCTCTCTCGACCGGCTGCGGATGCAAGCGGCGGAGATTTGGCCCCCGGCGGCCCAAGCGCCGGTGGTCGAAAGATGGACGGGCTTGCGGCCGGGCACGGCAGATGATCTGCCGGTGATTGGACCGGCTGGGGGCCCTGGAGACGACGGGAACTACTGGTTGGCGACGGGGCACTTCCGCAATGGGATTCTTCTTGCGCCGGCCACTGCAGCGGTGTTGGCGCAGATGATTCGGGGGGAGAGCCCAGCGGTCTCGCTCGAAGCCTTTGCACCGGATCGTGGGGTTTCGCGCTGAGCTTTCGTCCAGTGGACAGCCGTTCCCGCAATCCCACTCTCGGAACCTTCCGCGGGGTCACGAAATGAACGAAAATGCTATATAACTTGAATTAGCCGCAAAGGCGAGCGGGAGGAATCAGAAGCGATGGCGACGGCAGTAGCGGGGAAGGGACTCGAGGGCGTAGTAGCGGCCAACTCCGGTATTTGCTGGATTGACGGCGACGCCGGGGTGCTGGCCTACCGCGGCATCGACATCCACGAGCTTGCCGAAAACTCGACGTTCGAAGAGACCGCCTACCTGCTCTGGTTTGGAAAGCTTCCGTCGCAGGATGAACTGAACGATTACCGGAGCAAGCTGGTAGAGGCCCGTTCGCTCGACCCCAAGATACTCGACCTGCTGCGCTCGCTTCCCCGGGGAGCGAACCCCATGGAGGTTCTGCGCACTGCCGTCTCCGCCCTGAGCTTCTACGATCCCGACGAGAGCGCGACGGGACACGACGCGAACGTCCGGAAGAGTTTCCGGCTGACTTCCCAGATCCCGATGATCGTCGCAGTCTACGACCGGCTGCGGAAGGGCAAGCAGGTTGTGGAGCCGGACAAGTCGCTCAGCCACGCGGCGAATTTTTTGTGGATGTTGAACGGCGAAAAACCGTCCGCGACGGCCACCAAAACATTGGATGTTGCGCTGATTCTGCACGCGGATCACGAGCTCAACGCTTCGACCTTCGCGGCGCGAGTCATTGCCGCGACTCTTTCCGACGTGCATTCGGCCATTACCGGTGCGATCGGCGCTCTCAAAGGACCACTGCACGGCGGCGCCAATGAAGCTGTGATGCGGATGCTCTTCTCGATCGATAAAGAGGGCGCTGATCCGGTGCAATACGTGCAGAACCTGCTGGCCCAAAAGCAGAAAATCTCCGGCTTCGGGCATCGCGTCTACCGCACCGAAGATCCCAGGGCGACTCATCTTCGCAAGATGTCGGAGGAGCTGGGCGAGTCTTCCGGAAATCCCAAGTGGTTTCGCATGTCGCGCAGCATCGAAAAGTACATTCTGGCGGAAAAGAAGCTGAATGCGAACGTCGATTTTTACTCCGCTTCGACCTACACGACCCTGGGCATCGATATCGACCTCTTCACCCCGATCTTCGCCGTCAGCCGCATCGCAGGGTGGGCAGCTCACGTCATCGAACAGCTTGATGACAATCGGCTTATCCGGCCACGCGCCGAGTATATCGGGCCGGAATACCCGGCCAAGTACGTGCCGCTCGCCAGCCGCTGATCGCGGTCTCGACGCTTCTCCTTTCTCTCCATCGCTGTTGCCGTTCGCCGCTTGATCGAGAACCAAAAACTTTCCTTGAGGGCATGAGCTCCCATTGATTCCGGGGCCTTTGCGGCGCGACTGAAACGGATACCGCGGCTGCGGAAAGCGGCCCCTCGGCTGCGGTCAGTACAATAGAAGAGAGGGTTTCCACTCGTGCGGCATGTGTATCTTGACGCGAATGCCACGACGCCTCTTCTGCCCGAGGTGCTGGATGCGATGCGTCCGTATTTTCTGGAGCAATTCGGGAATGCGTCGTCGATCCATCTGCGCGGCCAGCAAGCGCGGGCAGCCGTAGAACGCGCGAGGGCCAGCGTCGCCGCCCTGCTCCATTGCCGCCCGGCGGAGATTGTCTTTACCAGTGGCGGCACCGAGGGCGACAATCTTGCGCTTTTTGGGATGGTCCATCCCGGCGATCACCTGATCACGAGCGCGATTGAGCACCATGCGGTTTTAAACGCCGCCGAAAAATTGCGCGATCGCGGGGCGGAGGTCACCTTTCTGCCGGTGAACGGTCAGGGTGTTGTCGATCCCGAGGATGTGCGCAGGGCTTTGCGGCCGGCGACCAAGCTTGTCAGCGTGATGACAGCGAACAATGAGACGGGCGTTCTGCAACCGATCAAAGAGATCGGGCGGATCGCCGCGGAAGCCGATGTCTATTTTCATACCGACGCGGTGCAGGCCGCAGGCAAGCTGCCCCTGGACGTGCACGCGATGGGGTGCGATCTGCTAACGATCTCGGGACACAAGCTGTACGCCCCGCAGGGTGTGGGAGCGCTGTTCGTGCGCCGGGGCACGCGGATTGAGCCGCAAATGATTGGGGGAGCCCATGAACGGCTGCGCCGCGCGGGAACCGAGAATGTGGCGGGGATTGTGGGCCTGGGAAAGGCGGCTGAGATTGCGGTCGAAGAGCTGCACAACGGCGGCCCGTCGCGGATAGCCGTGCTGCGCGACAGACTGGAGCGCGAGTTGCTTGCGGGTATCGATGAAACGGGCGTCAATGGTGGGGGCGCGGCCCGGGTGCCGAATACGACGAACCTCTGGTTCGACCATTTAGAAGGAGAGGCGCTGGTGATAGCCCTCGACCTGAAAGGCTTAGCGGTTTCAGGAGGCGCGGCATGCGCTTCCGGCTCGACCGAACCCTCCCACGTGTTGCTGGCAATGGGCGTGCCGCAAGACCGCGCCCGCGCCAGCTTGCGCATGAGTTTGCAGAAGCAAACAACGGCGGAAGAGATTGACTATGCTCTCAACCTTATTCCCGCAGAAGTAAGCCGCCTGCGCGAGCTCTCGCCTGTGTATCGGCGGCACGAGGCGCTGGCGGGCTAATGGCTACGGAGCGCAGCACGATCGCTGTGGCGATGTCGGGGGGAGTGGACTCCTCTACCGCGGCCGCCATGCTCAAGGCCGAGGGATATCCCCTGGTCGGGCTCACCATGCAGCTCTGGAATCAGCGGCGCCTGGCGGGCAAGGAAGGCATGCCGGAGCAGGTGCAGGGGCGGTGCTGCTCGATCGACGACGTCTACGATGCGCGGCGCGTCGCCGAGACTATCGGCATTCCCTACTATGTGGTTAACCACGAAGCACGGTTCGAGCGCGATGTCGTTCGTCCTTTCGTAAACGAATACCTCGCTGGACGGACACCGATTCCCTGCAGCCTGTGCAACAACCATCTCAAGTTCGATCAGCTGCTTGCGACTGCGCGGCAGATTGGGGCGGAGAAAGTCGCCACCGGACACTACGCCCGGAACGAGTTTGATGCCCGGCGCGGCCGATGGATTTTAAGCCGCCCGGCCGATGGCTCGAAGGACCAAACCTACTTTCTGTTTGGCCTGACACAGGAGCAGCTCTCGCGCACTCTCTTCCCTCTCGGCCGCTATACCAAGCCGGAGGTGCGGGAGCTCGCGCGGGAATTCGGGCTGGGTCTGGCCAGCAAGCCAGATTCGCAGGAGATTTGCTTCATCCCTGGGGGCGACTACAAGCGCTTCATCGATGCGTATCTGGAGGAGCAGGGCGAGACGCTGCCTGATAGCGCTGGCGAGCTGGTGTCAGCAACCGGGGAACGGAAGGGGCGCCACGAAGGGATCCACAATTTCACGGTCGGGCAGCGCAAGGGCCTCGGAGTCGCATCTCCCTCGCCGCTGTACGTTCTCGCGATCGAGCGCGAGAGCAAGCGGGTGACGATCGGCGGCGAAGAGGAGTTGCTGCGCACCAGATTTCGGGTACGAGGGCTGAACTGGATTTCGATTGCGGAGCTGCGCAACTCCGCGCGGGCTGAGGTCAAAATCCGGCATCGCCATGAGCCGGCGCCAGCAACGATTCAGCTGGTGGCGGACGATGAAGTCGAAGTGAATTTCGATGAGCCGGCGCGGGCAGTGACGCCGGGGCAGGCCGCTGTGTTCTACCAGCAGGACGAGGTTCTAGGGGGCGGCTGGATTGTCTGATCCAGATCGTCTGATCGCCTGATCCGGATCGGGTTTCGGGCCTGCCGCTCCTCCCTCGCCTTGGCTCGCCGCAGCAAACTGAACTTTTTCTAGATAAAGAGGTCGCCATCGGAGCCATCCGGTCCCGGAGGATCCTTGCGGCGCAGCACGCTCCAGCCGGCGCGCACGCCGTTGACGATTCCATTCAGGCGCCGCATGGGAGCGGCAACGCCGTGCTGGAGATTGCACCCTGCCTGGCTGATCTGATCGAGGGTTCCCTGCACCATATGATCGACGTGCTCCGCCTGAGCGTGGGCGCGGGCCGCAACGTCTTCAACCACGCCATTGGCCTGTTTCGACATGTTACGCACGTGATCGCTGGTCTCGGCGACGTTGGAGACGATCGTTTTGACCTGGGGAGAAAGGTCATCCATGAGAACGCGGGTGGTGTTCAGCACCGGCAAGGCGTGGATTCGAACATCCTGAATTAAGGCGTGGAGCTTTTCCTGGCTCTTGCGCACGGCGGCGAACATGCCGGCCCAGAAAATAGTCTGGATGACAAAGCTGACCGTGATGACGGCGGCAAATACGGTAAAGACGATCAGCGTTGCTTCGTTCATGTTGTGTCCACGCTCCCGCTGCGGCTCAAAGGCTTGCTGGATTGAGACGTCTACGCCGATCCGTCAGAGGCCGCTCTTGCCGGTTGCAGCGATCCGGAACAGCGTTGCGGCGAACCCTGAAAGCATCTTGCGCTTAGACTCCGCTTTCCTCTGCGGCCGAAGCCGTGGACGATTTATAGGCCTGCTTGCCGGCGTCCACCGCGGCTGAAACGCGAGAGGTCTGGTCGTTGACGACCTGGCGGCCACGGTCCACATACGTTTCCCATTGCGAACGGCCGCGGTCGACGGCCTGCTTGGCCCGATCGACGTAGTCGCTGACCTGGTCTCTTCCGGTATCGACCAAGCTGTTGACTTGATCTGCCGCCTCACGGGACCTCTGCTTGAGATATTCGCCACCTTCCCGCGCTCCGTGGCGAAGATCGTCACGCGTCTCCACCCCGGCTTTGGGGGCATAGAGAACACCGACTGCTGCGCCGATGCCCAGACCGATCAGAAACCAGCCGAAACCGCCGCTGCCCTGTTTTTCTTCTGACATGACTCTATCTCCTTACGTTGTCTGGAGCTGTGCCCGAGACCCGGATGGTAGCAAATGAACCCTTCTGGAGCAAATCATGAAAGGTTCTTGCCCGATCGCTGTTTCAATAGATGCCCTTCCGCACAAAGAGTGCTGCTCCGGCTCGCGCGAACTCAGCGCGACGGTACAATAATCTGTTCGCGGAGAAAGCGGAGAAGGAAGAATGAAGCGCAATCGATTGTCCCTGCCATGCGCCCTTTCGATTGGTGCTCTGAGCGCAGTGCTAGCGTTCGGAGTAGGTTGCAAACAAGCCAGCAAAGGCCCCGAGGAAGCGCCTTCTGCGACGCCTTCTGCCTCACAGCCTAGCGACGAGCAGATTTCGAACGACATCCAAAACAAGCTCCAGGCCGAGCAGGCCCTCGCGGGACAAAATATTCAGGTAGCTGTCGCCAATGCGGTTGCGACCTTGAACGGAGTTGCGGCGAACGATGCCTCCCGCGCACTTGCCGCCGCCGATAGCGGCTCGGTTGCTGGGGTAAAAACGGTCATTAATAACCTGACGGTGGCGCCGCCGCCTGCGACCGCTGCTCAAGCTCCGCGGCCGAAGGAGGCTCCGCGGCCGGCTTACCGGCCGGCTCCCGCGCCGCCCAGCCAGCAGATGGGACAGATGGAGGCTCCTCCACCAGCTCAGGCCCCTCCTCCGCCGGCTCAGACTGCTCCTCCGGAGGCCGTTCAGACTGTGACCCCGCCGCCACCTCCTGCGGCGCCGGTGGTTAAGACAGTGACGATCCACCCTGGAACGGTGATTCCGGTCCGCATGACGGATACGCTGGATAGCGGGTCTACGCAGACGGATTCCGTCTTTCACGGATCGCTGGCCGCCGATCTGATCGTCGATGGCATGGTCGCGGCTCCCCGGGGCGCCTCGATCGTAGGCCGAGTTGTGAGTGCAAAAGATGCCGGTCATTTTTCCGGCAGCTCGGAGCTCGTGATCGAACTGACCAAACTCTATGCCAATGACCAGGAGATCGCGCTGGTTACGGATCAATACAGCAAGCAGGGGACGGGCCGGGGAAAGAATACCGCGGTGAAGACTGGCGCAGGCGCAGTTTTGGGCGGCTTGATCGGTGCGATCGCCGGCGGAGGTAAGGGCGCGGCGATCGGCGCGGCCACGGGAGGCGGCATCGGCGCCGGAACCAACGGAATCACCCGCGGCCAGCAGGTACAGATACCGTCGGAATCGATCGTAAATTTCCGTCTGCAATCGGCTGTGAGCATCAAGACTTCGAGGGTTGCCAGCGGATCGCCCAGTTCCTCACCCGACAACGGCCCGCAGTTGAAAAGGCCCGACTCACAAAATCAATGAGCCCAGGAATCCGGGGTAGTAGCACAAAGATCCCGCACCGGCCGGCGTGAAGGTCTTGTGCTCGCGAGGGGTTCTTCCACGGACGGTCGACGCGGCAACGGGGGTTGGACAATGCTGAAGAGTGGAATGGCTGAGCACGACCGGACCGGGTCCCAGTTATGAACAAAGAAGGAAGTCAGATGCGTCTCGCAATCGTGATTTTAGCTGCAGGCAAAGGCACGCGGCTCAAATCGAAACGGGCCAAGGTGCTGCATGAGATCGGGGGGAAAGCGCTGCTTCGCCACGTGATCGATGCGGCGTTTGAGGTTGTCCCCGCCCACGATATCTACATTGTCATTGGTCACCAGGCAGAACAGGTGCAGGCGTCGGTTGCCGGCTTAGGAGTGACCTGCATCTGCCAGCGGGAGCAACGCGGCACCGGCCACGCGGTCCAGGAGGCTCTCGAAACGGTGAAAGATTACGAACATCTGCTTGTGCTCTCGGGCGATGTTCCGTTGATTCGTCAGCAGACCATCGCACGCTTGCGCGATTTTCACCTGGAACAGCGGGCAACGATGACTATTTTGACGGCGATCCCCGAGGACCCCTGCGGCTACGGGCGCGTCATCCGCAAGAACACGCACCCCGAAGAAGTACTCAAAATCGTAGAGCAGAAATCCCTCACGCCGGAACAAGCGACGGTGCGGGAGGTAAACTCCGGCATTTACGCTTTTGCTCGCGCCCCGCTGGCGGCCTCAATCCGGGGGCTCAACACCGACAATCCGCATGGCGAATACTATCTGACCGACATGGCGGCCATCTTTGTCAAAGCATGCGAGCGGGTTGTGGCCATCCGCTGCGATTCAGCCGAAGAGGTTCTGGGAGCGAATACGATCCAAGAGATGATGCGGCTCGACTCGGCAGTACGGCTGCGCAACGCACAGCGGCTGATGGCGAACGGGGTGACGATTTTCCGCCCGGAAACGACGGTCATCGATTCCGATGTAGTGGCGGGACCTGATACCGTCATTGAGCCCTTCGTGCAGTTGCTGGGCAAAACCGCGATAGGAGAGGACTGCCGCATTCGATCGTATTCCGTGCTCGAAAACGCGTCCCTTGGCAATCGCGTGCTGGTCCGCAATAGCTGCGTGATTGCTCAATCGCGCATCGCGGATGGAGCAGTGATTGGTCCCTTCGCGCATATTCGGCCGGACAGCGAGGTGGGCGAGGAAGCTCATGTCGGCAACTTCGTCGAAGTGAAGAAAACCCGCTTGGGAAAAAAGTCGAAAGCCAATCACCTGACCTATCTGGGCGACGCGCAGATTGGCGCGGGAGTCAACGTTGGCGCGGGGGTGATTACATGCAACTACAACGGATACGAAAAGACCGTGACCACCATCGCAGACGGCGTCTTTGTAGGAAGTGACTCCACGCTGGTTGCACCGCTCCATCTGGGCCCGGGATCGTATGTGGCGGCCGGATCATGCATCACGGAAGACGTTCCCGCCGACGCGCTCGCGCTCGGAAGAGCCAGGCAGACCATCAAGCCAGGGTGGGCGAAGGAGCGCCGAAATCAAAGCGCGTCAGCTCAAACGGCGAAGGAGAAACCCTAGAGCATTTCTCCTATTGCCATGCACCACCAAAGGTCTGAGAAGTGCGGCTTTTCCTGGTGAAAAGCCGCGCAGGATGTTGGAGTTTCGGGGTACACCTATAGGAGAAAAACCCTAGGCGGCTTCTTCTTCGGGAGCAGAACCCAACGAAGCCGAAAGGTTTTGGCAAAGGCGGAGACGGGCGGAGAGCAAGAGCCGCTGGAGCTCGGGCAGCGGAATGCCGAGAAGCCCGGCAATGGCCGTGGGGGCCATGCCTTCGACGTCGCGCAGCAAAAACAGGAGGCGCTCGTTTGGCGGCAGATCCAACAACGCTGCTTCGAGATCGGAGCGGCGAACGTTCCGGCCCGTCAGACTCTCTTCCCCACAGGAAGTGGCCGGAGGCAACTGCGCCTTGAGACTAAACCTGCCGTGAAGCTCCCCAATCAAGGACGCGTCGATCTCCTGAGCGCCCGGACGCTGCTGGCGCTGAAAGGCGCGAACGAAGGTCTGGCCGAGGATCTCTTCCGCTTCAAGCTCGTTGCCGGTCATGTAAAAAGCTAAGGAAAAAACGCGATGCCTGTGGCTTTCGAAAATATCCCGCTGGCTCTGCTCCGCCGATTGCTCAACCGACTGGGTGGCGGCGGCCTCGGTTCTCAGCAAGGATAGATCGCGTTCACGATTCAACATAAGCGGCTCCGGGACCCATGCAGGCAGGTGACGAACCGACGCCCAAAAGTCACTCGCCGAAATTCTAATGATGCTAGTTGAACCATAGCAGAATGGCGAGTGGAAACTCGACACCGGAAAAAAGATCGAGCGGCCGGGGTTCCGCGCTCCCCGGGCAACGGCGAAAGCATTTTGATGGGGAGCGGGTGTAACGGGTTGTACAAGAAGCGGTTTTCTCTCGATCGAGTGTAGCCGGGACCCGAAATGGACGATACACTCGAAGACGGAAAATGCCCCGCGGCGACGATTCCACAGAAACCGTGATCCATCGGCCGTATGGCGCATCGCTCCTATCGCGCGGTTTTTCCGGCTCCCGCGGTATTTCGGCAGATGGTGTGCTGGTCTTTGTCTAGGCTCTGCGAAAGATTGGATTTTCGGTGGCCGGCTTTCGCACCTTCATAGGGGCAGCGGCTGAAAGCCGGCATTCTGCTTCTTGAGGAAACCCATGGCGTCAGTGGCGCGTATCCTTGTTGTACACGGAGAGACCCACAGCCGGGCACGCAGCCACGGAACCCATGACCAGGTTCCAGATCGCATTGAAGACTCTTTCGCAGTTGCTGCGGTACTCGAGCACTCCTCGTATACCGCGGTGCTGGCCGATGGCAGCCGGGATGCAGTAAACCGGCTCGAGGACGATTCCCCCTTCGACGCGATTGTTTCTGAAATTGTCATGCGCGGTGTAGATGGGCTCGGGCTGCTGAGCCGGGTTCGTCAAACTCACCCCGACATTCCTGTGGTGATTCTCGCTTCTCAGGGAGAATTGCCTATCGCAGTCTCCGCACTCGGCAATGGTGCTTACGATTACCTGATAAAACCCTTTGAGCCAAGCCGCCTGCTAAGCACTATGAGGCGAGCGGTCGAATACCGCCGATTGCTGCTGCAAAACGCAATGTACCGGCAGAACCTTGAGCAACTGGTGACGGCGCGCACCGAAATGCTGAATCAGATGGTGGCGGATCTGGAGCGCTCCTATGACATCACGCTGGAGGCGCTTGGCGATGCTCTCGACCTCAAGGATGCCGAAACCGAGGGCCACTCCAAACGAGTGACGGCTTTCACGATTGCGCTGGCCCGCAACCTCGGGCTCACCGCCGAGCAGATCCGGGTGATTGCTCGCGGAGCCTTCCTGCACGACATCGGAAAGATGGCGATCCCGGATGCGATTCTGCTCAAGCCCGGTGGTTTGCAATCGGAGGAGCAGAAGGTGATGCGCGAGCACTGCGCGCTCGGCTATCAAATGCTGCGGAAGATTCCGTTCTTGCAAGAGGCGGCAGAGATCGTGTACAGCCATCAGGAGCGCTTTGACGGCACCGGTTATCCACGGGGCCTCAAAGGAGAGCAGATTCCGCTCGGAGCGAGAATCTTTACCATTGCCGACACGCTCGACGCCATCACTTCCGACCGGCCGTATCGCAAGGCGAAGAGCTTCCCCACTGCCCGCGGAGAGATTAAACGGTGCGCCGGCACCCAGTTCGATCCGAAGATTGTCGCATCTTATCTCAATATGCCGGATGCGATCTGGGAGGATTTGCGTGGAGAGATCACCCACCACGCCAAGCGCTTCTCACCGTTCGCGTTCGCGGCAAACGCAGCGAGCAAGCTGCGCAATCCCTTCGGCTAGGCGAGGGGCACAACAAGGCCCGAAACATCTCCCAGGCAAGGTGAGGCTATGAGCGTATTGAGTGCCACCGTCGTTTCTGACCGGCTGAAGTCTCTGCCTGGATGGCGACTGGAAGGCCAGGAAATTATCCGGACTTTTGAATTCGCGGATTTTGTTTCCGCGATGAGGTTTGTAAACGCGGTCGCCGAGCGGGCGGAAGGCGCCGGACATCACCCGGATATCGATATCCGCTACAACAAAGTCAAACTGGCGTTGACCTCTCACGATGCCGGGGGGTTGACCGAAAACGATCTCCGTCTTGCCGGAGCGGTGCAACTTTTGGCGTAAGCCTCACTCCACTTCTTCGGGAGGGTGGCGGGGCCAATTTTGAGTGGAAGCCTGCTGACGAATCCGCTCCAGGCTCCTCCGGTTCCAGAGTGCTACGGCAATTCCGCCTAAAGCCGCGGAAGTTGTAAGCAGCAGGCCGGTCCGCCAGAATTTCCGGCGGCTTCCCGAGCCCTCCTGTCCGGCAGGGGCCAGTTCCTCAAGTTGTTCATTCTGCTGGACCATGAGGCCATCATATCCCGCAGGGGCATGGTTTCGGCTGATTGCCGGATCAAATTCGGCAAATCAACGCAACATTTCCCTCCAGCGCTGCGTCTATAAGGTTGTAGCAAGCGCGGGATGCCTCCAGTCACAGCATTTCTGTTTCCCGGTAATTTTCGAAGCGTGACCTTTGGCATCTGCATCTGATATATTGGTTCTACCTTGCGGTGGAGATGGAATCTCCCGTAGGGCTGAAAAGATTAAGTTGCGTCACTGGCCTCCCGGCACGGACAATTTACCGTTCGTGCCGTCTTTTTTTTGATTTTCAGATGGCCTTTGCTTCGACTCGCACCGGCGCGAATGCACGCCCCGCGGCACGGAACGAATCGTTGGCGCAGCATAGAATATTTTGCTTGGGGCTTTCATGGGAAGAATTGCAAGAGCCATTCGGCAACGCGTACCGGTTTTGCGGATTGCTACCTCGCTCGCAGTGAGCCTGCTGGCTGTTGCGGCCTATGCGCAATGGTCGAACCCGGCAGAGGACATTCCTGCCTACCATGCCGCTCCGCCCGCGAGAGGAACTGTTTTGCCGCCCCTTCTGCACGGCACGCAATTGACGGGACCAGCGTTTGTTTATCCATGGCAGAAGGCGGTGTATCGGGACGCGGCGAAGGTAAGCACGGTGCTGTACCAGCTTCCCTGCCTCTGCCGCTGCGACCGTGCGCTCGGGCACAGCAGCCTGCATAGTTGTTTTGAGGGGATGCATGGGGCCGAATGCACGACTTGCGCGCAAGAGGGCTACTACGCGTACAAGATGACGCTGGCGGGCAAGAGCGTCGCGCAGATTCGCGCCGGCATCCTGCATCAGGAATTTGAGAAGATTGATCTGAATTCGATTAAGGAGTGAAGAGGAGCAGTTCGATCGCTCCGGTTGTTCCGTAGCTGTTCACCCAAATGGGGGCGTCACGGTTTCGACGGGATCGATTGCAGTCGAGAGGCATGCCGGGGTCTGGGCACCCGTAATCGCCTGGAAAATCATAATTGCCAACAATCAACTGGCACTTGCTGCTTAATTAGTTAAGTAGCCGTTCCTCGCTGCTTCGCCTGTGGGCTGCGAAGGGACGTCGCACAGCAGGCTGGCTTCCGGGGTGCGGTCCGAGCTCTGGCGGCGAGATTCCCGGACTAGCGCCGCGCGCGTCTTGTCGGTTCCTAAGCGAGCGATGCGAAATTTTCGGAGCCGACTGAGCATGGAGTCTCTCTCCTGACAACGATTTCGGACGCGGGTTCGACTCCCGCCGCCTCCACCAATCATTAAGCGCATTCGATCTGGCTGCCGGCGCACTTTATGCCGCTGAGTCAATAGCTGTGCTCTAAAGGGATCGACAGCAAATTCGCATGGTTGCGGGGGCCTGCAACGCTGCGAACTTACGCGGGATCCCATTCAGCCGCTCGCTCGTGGCATAGTTTTGGAACCGCCGGCGGCCATTGCGCCGCATCGCAACACAGTTAGCGTGAAACCCCAGGCGATTCCACCGCAAGGTGTATCGACCTCGCGTCCCGAGCATTGACACATGCCGTAGGTGCTGAGGTCCTGCAGCAACCGGGGCACCGAGGCGAAGATCGTCGCGCGCCTATATTGCCTTGCAAAGCGGCGCGGGGTGGAACTTCTCTGAAACTCACCGTTTAGAATGAACTGCTAACATCCAAAAGCCTGGCGCAAAGCCTTTTCATCTCTCCCTCCGAGATGCCAAAGGTTCTCAAGCGCTGTGTGGATGCCGGCCTGCTTTCCATGTCCGGCGGGGAAAAAGAGGGTGAATCGGTGTGAACGTTGCACCGCGAGCCATGCGGTGCGATCCGGGGTGCGGTGCACGTCAAAATGATTATGGATCGAGATTGAAGAGCACGATGGATACGCCCAAGGAGCTAAACGAAGTCGTTCTCCCCCAGCCTGTGGTTGGCCCGCTGACTCGCTCGGCAATCTTTCTGGTTCTC
>DATAWF010000194.1:0-7257 GCA_036267335.1 Acidobacteriaceae bacterium | reverse complement strand
TCGACTTCTTTGTCGACCTGCTCTTTGATCTTGTCGAGAGGCACGTGACCGGGACCCTCGATCATGACCTGCACATCGCTCTGCCAGGCCTTGCCGGTGAGCTCACCCAGGGTTTTCAGCTCGGCAAACTGGGCCTGGTCGCTGGCGTCGGCGATCGAGCCGGGGCGAAGGCCGTCGCCCAGCGAAAAGCTGACGTCGTACTTTGCCATCACCTTCACGATGCGATCGAAGTGCTCATAAAGGAAGTTCTGCTTGTGATGGTGGGTCATCCACTGGGCGAGGATTGCGCCACCGCGGCTGACGATACCGGTAATCCGCTTGGCGACCAGCGGGACGTATTGAATAAGCACGCCGGCATGAACGGTAAAGTAGTCGACGCCCTGCTGCGCCTGCTCCTCGATGACCTCGAGATACACATCGATATTGAGATCTTCGAGCTTCTTCACCCGGTTCAGAGCTTCATAAATCGGCACCGTCCCGATCGGCACCGGGCTGTGGCGCAAGATTGCCTCGCGGATCTCGGGAATATCGCCGCCGGTTGATAGGTCCATCACGGTATCGGCGCCGAAGCCTACGGCGGTGTGTAGTTTGTCGAGCTCTTCTTTGATATTCGAGGTCACGGCGGAATTGCCGATATTGGCGTTGATCTTGCATCGGGTCGCAACGCCAATGCCCATCGGCTCGAGCTCGGGGTGATTGATATTTGCAGGAATGATGAGGCGGCCGGCGGCGATTTCGCTGCGCACGAGTTCGACCGGGAGCTTCTCCCGCGCCGCGACGAAGGCCATTTCCTCGGTGATGCGCCCGTGGCGCGCGAAATGCATTTGGGACATATTGGCGTCCCCAGAACGCGCAGCTTCTTCTTTCCGCTTCACGAGCCACTCGGCGCGGGGTTTGAGAATTTCGTGAGTCGCCAAGCCGTTGTGGCCGTTTCCATTGCTGCTCATGCCGTCACCTCGAGAAAAAATTTCCTTGCGCCTGGAGCCGGCCGCTCGACCCCGGAAACCAACCGTCGCCAGGACTTTCTAAACAAGCCGCGCTTGCGATTTGTGGATACGATTATAGAACCGGTGGTGCCGGATGCCTCGCTTGACCCGAGCGGCGCGGAGCTTCGACGCCCAAACCCGCGGCAATTTCTCCGCGGCCAGGTTGACGGCAGCCATGCCTCGCTCCTAACCTGGAAGGAGTCTATGAAAATCAATTCGCAGACGTTGCGTATCGCCGTTGCCGTGGCCATCATTTTGGGCTCGATCGCCTACCTGGCTATCACGGGAATTGAAAACAATAAGGCCTACTATGTCACCATTTCCGAGCTTCAGGGGATGGGAAACAAGGCATACACGCGCCATCTGCGGGTTTCCGGCAACGTCGCTCCCGGCACCATTGAGCGCAACGGCGCCAATGCGCAGTTCGTCCTCAGCGAGCAGGGCCGTACGCTCAAGGTGAACTATCAAGGGGAAGAACCGCCGCCGGACACTTTCAAGGACGACGCTCAGGCCCTGGCGATCGGGACGCTGGGCCGCGATGGCATCTTTCACGCCACGCAGCTCCAGGCCAAATGCGCCTCAAAGTATGCTCCGGCCAACACTCCAGGGGCGGCGCAGCCCACGCACACGGCGGCCCTGACGTCGCCGGCAGTTCCGGCCCGGCAATAAATCGCCGCTTCCTCGCCCGCCATACCGGTCTGCGTACGGCGCTTCCTCGAGCACTGGGGAGTTCTATACTCCACAGGTAGGCCTGACCGGCAAAAAATGCCAACAATCGTAGCGCAACTCGAAAATGTGTCGCGGCTCTTCGGCCGATTCGCCGCGCTGCGGCAGGTTTCGACAATCTTCGAGAGCGGGCGCTGTTATGTGCTTTTAGGAGAAAATGGCGCGGGCAAATCGACCCTGCTGCGCGTGCTGGCGGGGCTGCTGGAGCCGACACTGGGGCGGGTACGGCATTTTCCCGAGGAAGAGGGCGACGAACAGCAAAATTCGGAGGAGAGGCAGCGCGCTATCCGGGCCCGCATCGGCTACATGAGCCACGCGCCCATGCTCTACGACGAGTTCTCAGCCGTTGAAAATCTGCGCTACTTCGCCGGGCTTTATCGCGGCCGTGCTCTCTGGACTCCAGAAGAAGCGTTAGGAGCAGTCGCCCTCGATCCTGCACTGCTCCGCCCGGTAGGACAATACTCCCAGGGAATGCGCCAGCGCGCCTCCTTGGCCCGGGTCCTGATCGCTCGTCCCGAGCTGATTCTTTTAGACGAGCCGTTTTCGAACCTTGACTCCCGGAGCGCGTCCCAGATGCTGTTGCTGCTTGGCCGGCTGCGCGACGAGGGACGGTGCATCGTCCTCACGACCCACCAGCGCGAGCTCGCGGTTCCGCTGGCTGACAAGGTCCTCACGATGGAAGCGGGGCGCTTGGCCTCGATTGCCGCAGGCCCGGCGGCTGAGGGAGGAGTCTGCGTTGCGGCGACAACCTCGCCCGCATGAGGCCCCAACCGGCATGAAAAAGACCAACGCGGTGCGCATTCTCGACAATCTCGGCATCGCCTACTCCATCCGTGAGTATGAAGTGGACCCGGAAGACCTAACGGCAGCGACGGTCGCGCGGAAAATCGGGCTGCCCCTGGAGCAGGTTTTCAAAACTCTGCTGGTCACGACTGCGCCGGGCGAGTTTGCCTTTGCCGTCTTGCCCGGAGACGCAGAGCTGGACTTCAAAAAACTCGCCCGCGCTGCGGGAGCCCGCAAAGCGTCGATGGTAGGACTGAAAGATCTCCAGCCTCTCACCGGTTACATCCGCGGCGGCGTAACGGTGCTGGGCGCAAGCAAGAACTTCCCCGCCTTTGCCGACACGACAATCGAGCGCTTCGATCTGATCTCCGTCTCCGCCGGGCTGCGCGGGATGCAGATTCTGCTCTCGCCCGGGGACTATTTGCGGGCGACCGGAGCCGCCGTTGCCGGCCTGCGCAAGGAGGATGGCGGCGGGCTGTTGGGGGAAGAGCCCGCGTGAGCCGTCCCTACCTTCTTCTTCACCTGGCCAAGGACCTGCGTATCGAGTGGCGATCGAAAGACGCGCTCAACTCCATGCTCTTTTTCGCGCTTCTGGTGGTCGTGCTTTTCAGCCTGGCCTTCGACCCCACCCAGCTGGTTTCGCGCCAGATCGCGGGAGGGATTCTCTCGGCCGCCATACTGTTCGCTTCGGTCACCGCCCTCAATCAGGCCTGGGCGCGCGAAGTGCTCCACCAGATGCTCGATGCGCAACGCCTGGCGCCGGCGCCGGCCGCATCACTCTTTCTGGCTAAGGCCATTGCCAATTTCTTATTTGTCACAGTTATTGAAATTGTTCTGGCGCCCCTTTTCACGGTTTTCTACAATCTGCACCCGGTCGGCGACGGATGGCTGCTCGCTGTTGTTCTGCCTCTCGGAACGTGGGCTTTGGTCATCAACGGAACCTTCTTCGCCGCGCTTTCGATCCGCACCCGCAACCGGGAGCTGATGCTGCCGCTGCTTCTCCTCCCCATTTTTCTTCCGGCCCTTTTGGGAATGGCGCAGGCTGCAACCGGAATCCTGACCGGGGAGTCCGATCCGGGGCTTTGGATCCGGTTTCTGATTGGATACAACGCCATCTTCACCACGGCCAGCCTGCTGCTCTTCCGTATCGTGTTGAATGCCGAGTAAAGCGCCTCCGGGGGCGTGCCAGGAGCCGTTCAAAAAAACCAGGAAACGCTCTTCCCCGACGGCAAACGTCACGGGCGCCGCAAATGCTCTACTATAGGAACGGGAGTGAGTGTCATGAGGAACCTCCGCTGGGCTTGGGCCGCCCTTACCGCCGTGCTTCTCGGCTACGGCTTCTATCAGGCAATGTACGTCGCACCCACCGAAGCGACGATGGGGAACATCCAGCGAATCTTCTACTACCATGTCTCCGCATGGCTGGGCATGGGAGTTTTCTTCGCGGTGAATCTCTGTGCCTCGATCGTGTATCTCGCCGCCCGCCGGAGCAATCCATTGCGCGCTCTCGGCGCAGACGCTCTTGCTTTGGCTTCAGCGGAAATGGGAGTGGTTTTCTGTACCGTGGGCTTGGTGACAGGATCGCTTTGGGCACGCCCGGTATGGGGCATCTGGTGGACGTGGGACGAGAGGCTCACCAGCACCCTCCTGCTCTATCTCATCTATATCAGCTATCTGCTGCTGCGGCGCTTTGCCGATGGCGATCAGATGCGGACTCTGGCGGCGGTGCTCGCGATCTTCGGCTATCTCGACGTACCGATCGTTTATTTCTCGACCCGCTGGTTCCGGACGCAGCATCCAGGACCGGTCATTGGGACGGGCAATCTCGACGCCAGCATGTGGCCGCCGCTCTTGTGGAATTGGGCCGCCTGGCTGGCCTGGGGAATTCTGCTCACCAGCCTTCGCTACAACATCGAGCGCCGGCGCCAGATGGCCGAGCAGCGCGCAGCGTTGCACTCGCTCGAAGCGACGCTCGAACTCACCAAATAAAACGGGAAAAGTCTATGGCTCATCGTCATCTTATTTATGCTTATGTGTTCGCGTTCGCTGCTCAGTTCGGATATCTAGGATGGATTGGCTTGAAAGACCGCGCAGTCCGGCGCCTGGAAAAAGAATTCCCTCCTTATTCCACCCAACCCGAATAGCGCATTGCGGCTGGTTGCCCGCGCAATTGTAACGATTTGTAAAAATTGGACTTCCACGCGCTTTTCCGCGACGCTTTTTAGAAACTATTTTGCCCGGACTTCTGTCTAATCTTTGTGTGCACGTTGTTGTGACGCAGTCGATCGAAATGGCCAGTAACCGCTCCTGGTAGACGAATCGCAATAGTTCAAATTACAGATTCGCGAAGCGGGACCCTTCACAATCGAGAACCAGGGCATGCAGGAAGATGCCTCCGTGCGCGCAATGATGCGCGCGATGGATAACTTCATCTCAACTTTTATTGGGAGTGAACTGCCATGAAATCGAATTCAAGTCTGCTGGCTTTTGCCACTATGATTCTGACCTTGCCGCTGTATGGCGTTGCGCAATCTTCCTCCGTCGCCGCGCCAGACCCGGCAGCCGCAAATGCAGCGACACAGATGGTCTCTGCCGATGCTTCCCTTCTCCATAACCTGGACGCCGACAAAGCGCATGCCGGGGCCGAAGTGCGTGCCCGGCTCGACAATACAATCCATCTCACCGATGGAACCAAGCTGTCCTCCGGCTCAATCCTCGTCGGCCACATCGTGGCGGACAACATGCAGCAGGGCGATTCGCATTTGTCCTTTAATTTCGATCAGGCGCAGTTGAAGGATGGTAAAACAGTGCCGATCAAAGCGACCATTGTCGGGATCGTGAACGGTACCCCCGACGCCGTGGCTCACCTGGTAGAGCCAGGTCACGCATGGACGAATGGCCCGCTGCAAATCGACCAGGACGGAGTCACGCCTGGGATCGATCTTCATAGCAGCATCGCCGGTGCGAACTCCGGCATGCTGGTGTCAAGCACGAAGAGCGACGTGAAGATCCACGAGGGCACTGACATCCAATTCGCGATCGGCAGCGCCAACGCAAACAACCGCGCTTCTTTATAATCACAACCATTTTCAACGAATCTCTTCCCGCCGCGTCCCGCGGCGGGAAGACTTCTCTACTCCGTTTCTCCCGTGGCGCGACGCCCTCTTTTGTTCGCTAACAATTCTTCTTCGGGCTCGATGTGCACCATCACTGCCGAAACCGGCGAGACCCGTTCCAATACCCGATTTTCCACCTGGTGCGCGATGCTGTGCCCCTCCCGCACCGTGAGATCGCCCCTGACGACGACGTGAAGATCGACGTAATATCGGAAGCCCACCTTGCGCACGAAGCACTTCTCAAGGCCGATCACGGAAGGCACAGCTTTGGCTACCGATCGAACGCGCTGCTCGATCTCCGGTGGGGGGGCGGTATCGAGGAGCTCGGCCAGCGGCCGCCGGATTTGGCGCCATCCCCCAAATGCAATGATCGGCGCCGCGCACAGGGCAGCCCAATCATCCGCAGTGGGATTGCCTGTCAGCAGCGCAGCAGTAATGCCCACGAAGGCGAAGGCCGAAGTAATCGCATCGCTGAAATGGTGGAGAGCGTCCCCTTTGAGAGCCGCGCTGTCGATTTTCTCGCTTAGTCCCTGGGCGTATCGGGAAAGCGCCGTCTTCAAAGCCACCACCGAGAGGAGTACCCAGAGGGTATAGACGCGGGGCAAGGGATGCGGCGTACGAATCAAGATGATGCTCTGGACGGCGATTCCAAGACCAGCGAGGATCAGGGCCACGCCCACCATGACTGCTGCGGCCGGCTCCGCCTTGCCGTGTCCGTAGGGGTGGTCCTTGTCCGGAGGCTTGATCGCGAAGCGTAGTCCCCAATAAATGACCGACGAGCTGATGACATCGGAAAAGGACTCAATGCCGTCAGCAAGCAGGGCAAAGGAGTGTCCGACCAGGCCAGTCAAACACTTCAGCGTCGCCAACAAGGCATTCACGGCGATGCTGATGAGTGAGAACCGTATCCCGCGCTCCACCATTTGCTCTGTCGTTGTTCTCATGCAATCCCGGTCGAGCGTCGCGGTGAGCGCCACGCTTGCATTCGCGCGCCCCTCGGGAAAGAAAAACGCGGACCGAGAGGCGAGCCTCGCCATTCTACCCTGGCGGGCAGCGATCGGATCGCAGCGAAAAACCGCGGTTTTCTCTTGCTGTTAAGAGCGGTTAAAGCTTTTAAGGCATTTTCGGAAATACTGTAAAACCTTTGAGGTCCCCATGAGGTGGATTTTTCTTGGAGGAAAAATCTACTAAGGACCCGTAGCTTCGGGATACACCATTTTCGAAAATGCTTTAAGAGCATTTCTCCTACTGCGATGCACCACTAAAAAGCCTGGGAAGTGCGGCTTTTCTCGGTAAAAAGCTGCTTAGGGCGTCGCAGCTTCGGGATACACCTAGAGGAGAAATGCTTCAGAGCGTTTTCACTTTTCCGCTGACATGGAGAGAGTGGTTAGGAGTGGCCGTTTTTCGATGAAACGGCCACGTACGAGGCATTATTTTTGTAAACACTTAAAGTGAAAACGCTCTAGTGTGGTGAGTCTGAAGTTCATTGAACAATTTGGCGAATTGGAGTGGTTCGCAGAGCAGCCCTCAGGGGCTAAAGCCCTATTGATTTTAAGGCCTTTATGGGGCGACTAAAGTCGCGCCCTGATACAAAACAAAGTTCACTTCTTGAACGAACTTCTGACTCAGGACACTAGCGCACTACA
>DATAWF010000193.1:0-12879 GCA_036267335.1 Acidobacteriaceae bacterium | reverse complement strand
ACTTTGCTTTGAGCGCCTGAATGATGTCACGCGCTTCATCCAGGCTCAAAGTCGTTTGCGTCAGATACGCGACCCGGTTGGGGTCGGGCACCTCAAGCGCCGCCACTTCAGCGACATTCGAGACGACCTGGGTAACTTCAGGGGCCTCGCCGAGCGTGCCCTCGATCTCATCGTGATCACGATGGCCGATGAGCACCAGCGAGTAGCCTTGGCGGGCGAACTTGACGGCCTCCACGTGCACCTTGGTGACCAGGGGGCACGTGGCGTCGATCACTTTCAATTTGCGCGCTTGGCTGTGCTCGCGCACGGCCGGCGAAACACCATGCGCGCTGTAAATGACGCGCATGCCCGCGGGCACATCGTCGATATCGTCGACAAAGATCGCGCCTTTCTGTGCCAACTCATTGACAACGAAGCGATTGTGGACGATCTCTTTGCGCACGTAAATCGGCGCCCCAAAGGTTTCAAGAGCAATCTTGACCACATCGATCGCGCGCACGACACCGGCGCAAAATCCACGCGGCTTGAGCAGCAGGACACGCTTTTCCTGAGGCTGGCTTTGAGAGAGTGGCTTCATAGGGGGTCCTTGTCACCTAAGGAACAGTATACCGCGCCCGGGAGCCCTCAACCTAAAGAGGAATCAAGGAGTTCGCCCCCTTTGGCATGACCCGGCAGGGCGAGCGTAAAGTCTTGCCTCCGGCTGGGTTTCCACGCTTTCAGGAGCTCACTTTCAACATCTGCTCGGCATGGCGCAGGGAGGTCTCGGTCAGCTTTGCCCCACTCAACATCCGCGCCAGTTCCTCGGTGCGCTGTTTCTCGGTAAGCCGCCGAACCGCGGTATTCGTTCTCCCTTGCCGCTCCCGCTTCTCAACCGTCAAATGCTGATCGGCAAAGGCCGCAATCTGCGGCAAGTGGGTGACGCAAAGAACCTGCTGCGCACGAGAGAGAGTCTTCAGTTTCTGCCCTACCGCCTCCGCCGCCCGGCCGCCGATCCCTATATCGATCTCATCGAAGACCAGGGTCCGCGGAACTGCTGTCTTTTTATTCCGCCGGGAATTGCTGCCCGCCCCGGACTCGACGCTCACTTTGAGAGCGAGCATCACGCGTGACATCTCACCGCCGGAGGCGATCTCCGTGAGCGGCTTGAGCGGCTCTCCCGCGTTGGTCGCGATACGGTATTCGACCTCGTCCCATCCCTGGCGAATCCAGGATTCTTCGCGCTCCTGGGGCGTCACCTCAATCGAGAAACGGGCTTTGAGCGCCAGCTCATTGATTTCGGCAACAGCAACGGCGGCAAGCTTGCCCGCAGCCTCTTTCCGTCGCGCGCTCAACCGCCCTGCAGCCGCGCGATACGCAGCAGCGGCCCGCTCCTGTTGCGCGCGAAGCTCCAGCAGAACCTGCTCGCGGTTCTCCACGCTCAAGAGTTTCTGCTCCACCTCGTGGCCATAAGCGATCACACCGGCCAGATCCTTTCCGTACTTTCGCTTCAACCGGTCCAGCAGCGCCAGCCGGTCGCCGATCTCCGCCAACCGCTCGGGAGAGGATTGGACATGATTGGCATAATCTCTGACCGATCCGCTCACGTCGCCGAGGACCGCCCGCGCCGATGATACTTGCTCAACTGCCTCCTGAAACCGGGCGTCGTAACGCGCGAGCTCTTCCAGATGGCGCAGCGCGGTCTGCAATGCGGCCTCCGCCGAGCCGCCGCCTTCATACAGCAGCTCGTGGGCGCTCATCGCCGCAGCATAAAGTTTTTCCGCATTGGCCAGAACCCGACGCTCCGTCTCGAGAGCGTCGTCTTCCCCCTCTTTGAGCTGCGCGGCTTCGATCTCGCGATTCTCGAAATTCCATTGGTCCGCCTGGCGCAAGCGGCTCTGCTCATCCCCTTCGAGCTCGCTCAGTTGCGCGCCGGTTTCGCGCCACCGGTCAAAGGCCGCGCCCGTTTCGTCGGTTTCGAGGCCTGCAAACCGGTCCAACAAGAGCCTTTGCTGGGCTTGGTCAAAACCTCCGAGGGTTTCGCTCTGCGCATGGACCAGAGCCAGTTCGGGAGCCAATTGCCGCAGCACCGCAACCGTTGCCGGCTGGTTGTTGATGTAGACGCGGCCCTTGCCGTTGGCCTGAATCTCACGCTTGAGAATGATTTCCGATTCGTCGGCGTCGATTCCATTGGCGTCGAGCAGGGCCTCCGCACCGGGCGTGCTCTCAAACACGCAGGCCACGACGGCGCGATCAGCACCGTGACGCACCACATCGGAGGAAGCCTTCTCGCCCAGCAACAGGGCCAGTGCATCCACGAGAATCGATTTACCCGCGCCGGTTTCTCCGGTAAGCAAATTCAGTCCCGGACCGAACTCCGCAATCGCATGGTCGATCACGGCATAATTTTCCGCGCGCAGTTCGAGCAGCATCGGCGCACCCCTCGGGATTGTGCGCAGCATAGCACGAGCCCGCCTCACCAGGCCTCCTCCGAATCCCGGCTGTTACTTGGTTCATAAGCTCATCTCTGCTAACGT
Organism: Acidobacteriaceae bacterium; assembly: GCA_036267335.1. Taxonomy (GTDB): domain Bacteria; phylum Acidobacteriota; class Terriglobia; order Terriglobales; family Acidobacteriaceae; genus PALSA-350. The sequence continues at coordinate 10,366 of DATAWF010000193.1, read as the reverse complement.
AAAAGGCAGAAATGATCCATCTCGCTCATGTTGCCATCTGGCTTCTCCAGGGCGACGACGCGAACGCCGCGCCCGCCTCTCCACCCAGCACCGGAATCAGCGCTCTTCTCGACATGCTGCACCATATCGGGCCAGTGGCCTTGGTGGTACTGGCGGTTCTGGGGTTGAGCAGCCTCTATTCCTGGGGAATCATCCTTGCGAAGTCCTCGCAGTTTCGTCGCGCCCGCAAGCAGAGCCGCCGCTTTCTGCGCTCCTTTCGCAAGGCAAGCCGCCTGCAGGAGATTGCAACCGTTAGCGATCAGTTCCGGCCCAGTCCCCTGGTCAAAATCTTCGATGACGTCTATGAAATGTACCGCCGGCAGACGGGTGGCTTTGGACCTCCGCGCAACATCGCCGCGCTCGAGCGCGCGGCGCAGATTGCTTCTGGGGACTCGCTCGCGGTTCTTGAAAGCCGGCTGACCTGGCTTGCCAGTATCGCGCAGGTCTCGCCCTTTGTCGGGCTTTTCGGAACGGTGATGGGCATCATCGGCGCCTTTCAAGGCCTGGGTATGGAAGGCGCGACAACCCTGCGCGCGGTTGCGCCGGGCGTCTCAGAAGCGCTGATCACCACCGCCGCGGGCCTGCTGGTCGCGATCCCCTCCGTGATCGCCTACAATCAGCTCACCTCCTCGCTGCGCGAGTTTGGCGCCTACATGGACGACTTCTCGCGCGAGATGGTTAACAGCCTGGAAGACATCGCCCAAGGTCAAGGCGCGGACCCGACGGAAAGGGAGGCCGCACGTGGCCTTCACAAGTAATTCCGGCGCGACACGGACCTCGCTCTCCGAGATCAACATCACTCCCCTGGTCGACGTGGTGCTGGTGCTGCTCGTTATCTTCATGGTCACAGCCCCCGTCTTGCAGTCCGGCATCGAAGTTGCAGTGCCCAAGACCCGCACGGTCAAGCAGATCACCCAGCAGCGGCTAGTAGTCACCATCGACCGCAACCAGAATGTTTTTCTGGGAGACAAGCCGGTCAACCTGGCGCAATTGCCTTCCCTGCTACGCAGCCCGCAGCAGGGTTCTACGCAGCAGGTCATCTATCTGCGCGCCGATGAGCGCGTGCCCTTCGGCGCCTTCGCGTCGGTCATGGATGCCGTGAAACAGGCGGGGATCACGAACGTGAGCATCGTGACCCAGCCGATCACCACGGATGAAAAGTAGGGCGCAATGGAATGGGCGGACGACAGTCTCTCGGATCAACGGGAACCCACGCAGATACCGATTCGGGGGTCGTTGGCCAAGTCCGCCATGCTGCACCTGGCCGTGGCCGGGCTGCTGCTGGGATACGCGTACGCCCACAATCTCTTTCATGGCAACCGGTGGGGGTCGAACGATTTCGAACAAGGGGCCATTCAGGCGACGATGGTCAATTCCGCCGCCCTGCCTTTGCCCCAGGACCATCCCCCGACAGACAACGTTCTCGCAACGCAAACCCCGAGCGAAGCTCCGGCCCTTCCGCAACCCAAGGCCGCCCCGATACAACTGCCCGAGGCCATTCCGATTCCGGCGAAGCAAACGCCCGCCAAACAGGCGCCCAAACCTTCGCCCCGAACACCTCTGCCCCGTCAACAGCCGCCTCCCCAACCGCAAAACAAGGCGAATTACGGAGAGGCGACACCCAGCAACCTGCCCAAGGCATCGGCTAGCAACCCCAATGCGAATAGCCCAGTCCAAGTGGCGGGCGGAGATTTCGGCTCGCGGTATGGCTGGTATGTCAACGTCATCAAGACCAAGGTCGCGCAAAACTGGCTGTTGCAGGAGGTGGCAACCAGCACGCCGGTGGGAGCTACCGTATACATCCAATTCAGCATTAGCCGCGATGGATCGAGCGGCGAAGCGAGCGTCGCAACCTCCAGCGGTTCTCCCTCTCTCGACTCTTCGTGCCTGCACGCGGTCCAGCGCGTGGACACCTTCGGCCCGCTGCCATCCGGTTACAACCAACGCAGTCTTAGCGTGCTCTATCACTGCACTTATCCGGGCCATCAATGAGAACTTTCTTCTGCGCGCGCGTGCTGGAAGTGCGCTCAAGCCTCTGCCTTGTTTCTGAATGGGATACGCCCATTCGATAGCCGGGCAAGCGGGAATTTGTTGTATAGAATAGGGGATGCAATAAGGATGAGAATCAGAAAAACAGATCTGCTCTCTCGCTTCTATCGCTGGCGCGCGCTCGTAGTGATGCTTTCGCTTCTCGCCGCGAGTTCCTGGCCCGCAGTCGCGCAAGACTGGGTCCGGACAGGAACAAACCTGGGAGCGCCGAGAATTCGCCTCGCCGCTGCGAACTTCAATCCCTCATCCTCCGATCCGCAAATTTCCGGCCTCAAGACCACCTTCGACAACACCCTGTTCAGCGATCTCAGCAATGCCGGCATCTTCGACATGGTGTCGAAGAGCATGGCGCCGCCGGTGATGCCGGCCAATCCGCAACAAATCAACCTTCCCCAGTGGGCTGCCGCGCCCGCCAATGCCGCGATGGTGGCCTTCGGCTCGATCGCCGTCAGCAACGGCCGGGTAACGGTTTTCGGTTGGCTCTTCGACGCGAAAAATGCCGACTCGCCCCAGATTCTCGGCAAGCAGTACGATCAGCCCGCGAGTCAGGACAATGCCCGCCTGATCGCCCACCAGTTTGCCGACGAGATCATTACCCGCCTGGGAGGAGGCATCCCGGGAATCGCCGAGACCCATATTTTCTATGTCTCTGGGCACAGCGGAAGCAAAGAGATCTCGGAAATGGACTATGACGGCGCGGGCGCCCACGCAATTACGCATCTGGGGACTGTTTCGCTTTCCCCGCGCATTTCGCCGGACAATAGCCGCGTCGCTTTCAGCTCCCTCGGCAAAGATGGCTGGGCGATTCGCATGTACTCGCTGATCCTGGGAAGAATGGTCAGCTTCCCCGATGTAGGCAGCAATCCTTTTTCGCCGGCATGGTCCAGCGATGGCTCGCGGCTTGCTTTTTCGTCATCCCGCACGGGCGACCCGGAGATCTACACCTCCGATGCCAACGGGCAAAATGTGAAACGCATTACCGCGTTCCGGGGCCCCGACGTCTCGCCGACCTGGAACCCGAAGACGAACAGCCAAATCGCCTGGTGCAGCGGGCGCACCGGCCTGCCGCAGATTTACATCATGGATGCCGACGGGACCAATGTGCAGCGCATGACCGATGGCGGCTATGCGACTTCGCCTTCCTGGTCGCCCAATGGCCAGTTCCTTGCGTTTTCCTGGAACCGCAGCTATGGGCCGGGAGCCCCCGGGGGCAGGGACATTTACATCATGGACATCGCCAGCAAGCGCTGGACCCAGCTCACTCACGGCGAAGGCAGCAACGACTCTCCTTCCTGGTCGCCCGACGGACGGCATATCGTCTTCCAAAGAGACGATGAGCATGGATCGCAGATCTGGACCATGTTGGCCGACGGGAGCGAGCAGCAGCAGCTCAGCCACGGCGGAGGCGATTCCATGCCGAACTGGAGCTGGAAGTAAAAACAGGTTTGTTGTCGTAGATAGAAACAAAAAACTCGGAAATACCGAGTGTTCTTCAAAAAACGTTGTTGTCCGTGGCTGGTATCGTTTGATTCCGGCCTTGTCTTGGTTAGACCGCTTTTCCGATACCGTGTCCAGCGAACTGGAGCTGGAGCCCCTTCCCAAGCGGAGAAGGCTCGTTGCTTCGACTTGGCTCGCGAGATGCGCCTGGAGGAGATCCGGTAGCAGGTCGAGTCTCGCAGAGCGAGGCTGCCAAAGGAGAATTCCGTGGATACTCCGCATCGCAATCGCCTGGTTTCACTTGCCGCCTTCGCTTCGCTGCTCATCGCAGCCGGTTGCCACAAGAAGGAGACAGCCCCTCCACCTCCGCCCCCACCCGCAGCCACCTCGCCGGAACCGACCGCCAGCATCACGGTCACTCCCGACACCATCCAACCCGGAGGGAGCGCCGTTCTCGCCTGGCGGACAACGGATGCAACCGATGTCTCGATCGAAGGCATGGGACCGGTGAAGCCCTACGGCACGCAGAATGTTTCACCGACCGAGTCGGCGACGTATCACCTGATCGCGCGCGGACCCGGCGGATCGGCCGACGCCACAGCCAGATTGACGGTCAATGTTCCGCCTCAGGCGCCCCAGGCCGCTGCCGCCCAGACCATCACGGAAGACGTCTTCGAGCAGAACGTCAAACCAGTCTTCTTCGACTACGACGCCTATGATATCCGTACCGATGCGCAAACAACGCTGGGTCAGGATGCGGCTTATCTGACGCAGCATCCGGAGCTCAAGATCGTAATCGGCGGCTATTGCGACGAGCGCGGTTCTGTTGAATACAACCTGGCTTTGGGTGAAAACCGCGCCAATTCCGCGAAGCAATCGCTGGTGAGCGATGGCATCGGAGCGGATCGCATCCGCGTCGTGAGCTATGGGAAAGAGAAGCAGTTCTGCTCCGAACATGACGAGGCCTGCTGGCAGCAGAATCGCCGCGCCGGCTTCTCTCTCGACAAGTAAAGCCAAGGGTGCGCGACCGGCCGGGATGCTCGTCGCCGGTCGTGCACTCCACGTCTCCCGCCACGGTCCATCCTTCCGCGCGGGATTTACACTGAAGCCTGGAACCGGCCTACACGGTTCTCGATGGGGCATTTTATGCGGAAATCATTCCTTCCTCTTGCGGGCGCAATCGGTTTCACGCTTCTTCTGGGCGCCTCGCCAGCTTTCGCGGTCTCGAAGGAGATCGTTCAGCTCCAAACCCAGGTGCAGCAGTTGCAAGACATGCTGCAGCATCTGCAGACCTCGAATGATGAGCGTATGGGCGTTCTGGTCAATCTGGTGCAGCAGGACACCGACGCGGTCAACAAGATGACGGCCACGGTGGCGAGCCTGCAAAGCGCACTGCAGAAAACGAACGACCAGAGCGGCGCGAGCAACCAGCAGCTCTCAACCCAGATCCAGGCCCTCAACGACTCTGTGGACGAGGTCAAGACGCGCATCGCCAACCTCACCACGCAACTGCAGGCCTTGCAAAGCCAGTTGCAGAACGTGAACTCCGCCCCGTCTCAGCAAGGCGCCACTCCGGGAGAACCGGCCCCGGCGAATGGAGCTCCCGCGAATGGAACACCTGCGAATGGAGCCCCGGGCACCCCTCCACAGAATGGTGCTCCAGCTCAGCCTGGGATGCCCCAAGCGATGAACTCCATGCCCCAAAACCCGGCCGCACAAGCGCCGCCTCTCGACCAGCTCTATCAGGGGGGATTGCGCGACTTCAACTCGGCGAAGTATCCGATCGCCAGCTCCGAGTTCAACGACGTGCTGCGTTATTATCCCCAGGATCCGCTGGCCGGCAACGCCCAGTTTTATCTGGGTGAGATCGACAACCATCAGGGCAAATATGCGGATGCGATCAAGCACTACGATGCCGTGCTGGAACAATATGCCGGCAATCCGAAGGCTCCCGCCGCGGAGCTGCGCAAAGGCGAAGCGCTGCTCCGGCTGGGCCAAAAGGACGCTGCGATCCGCGAGCTGCGAACTCTGGTGCAGCGCTATCCGCAAACGCCCGAAGCGCAGCAGGGCCGCAGCCGTCTCAATGGAATGGGCGTGAAGATCTATGCCGCGAAGCCCAGCGCCTATCCTGAACCGCAATAAGCAAACTCGAAAACTCACTGGCCGCCTTCCACCCTCGGCCGAAGTACCAATTCGATTCTTCCCTCCCTCGAACCTTTCGCCTGGCCCCATCGCTAGCCTTAATATTGCTGTCATGCTGGAGCTCCGGGCCCCGCGCGCTTGTCCGTTGCCATCTGCGATCCGCCGTCGCGCTCACGGCGCCGGGACGCTGCCGATTCGTCGCTTCAGCGGAATGACGTTTGGCGGACCCGGCGCGTGCTGAACGCTTTCGCACAAGCCCCTCACCGTTTGAGCCCTGTCGATCTGGTTCTGGTCGTCCTCTATCTGGCAGGCATCACACTGTTCGGTCTCCGCTTTCGCCGTGAAGACCGCTCGCTGCGAAGTTATTTTCTGGCCGACCGCGCGATTCCGTGGTGGGCCATTGCGCTTTCGATTGTGGCCGCGGAAACCAGCACCCTGACGGTCATCAGCGTTCCCGGCCTGGCGTATACCGGAAATTGGGGCTTCCTCCAGATTGTTCTCGGGTACCTGCTGGGCCGGATCGTGGTCTGCCTTCTCTTTCTGCCGCGATATTTTCGCGGCGAGCTGTTGACCGCGTATGAGGTCATCGGGCAGCGTTTCGGAGAGCGCCTGCACCGGCTGACCGCGGGACTGTTTTTGTTTCTGCGCGCAGCGGCGGAAGGGGTGCGGGTCTTCGCGGTTTCGATTGTGGTGGGCATCGCCATCGGCACCGGCGACGTGCTCTCGATCTCTGTCATCTGCGCGCTGACGCTGGTCTATACCTTGGAAGGCGGCATGGCCGCCGTGATCTGGACGGACGTGGTGCAGATGTTCCTGTATGTTGCGGGAACACTGGTGACCGCGGGAATTCTCGGCTCGCTGACGCCGGGCGGGTGGCATGCGATCCACGCGGCGGCCGCGGCTGCGGGAAAGACCTCCATCTGGACCTTTGCGTGGAGCCTGACGACGACCTATACCTTCTGGGCGGGAGCCGTGGGAGGCTGCTTTCTCACCATGGCCAGCCACGGCACCGACCAACTCATGGTTCAGCGCCTGCTCGCCGCCAAAAATTTGCGCTCCTCCCAAGCCGCCCTGCTGGCAAGCGGCGTCGTCGTGGCTTTGCAGTTCGCGCTCTTTCTGGCCATTGGCACGGGACTTTACTTTTTTTACAGCGTTCCCGGCAACGGCACGGCAGACGCGAGCCCGGACCGCATCTTTCCAGCATTCATTGTCGAGCATCTGCCGCATGGCGCCGCCGGCCTGATGATCGCGGCGATTCTTGCCGCCGCAATGTCGAACCTAAGCGCAGCCGTCAATTCCCTCAGCTCCAGCAGCATGGTGGATTTCTATTTGCGCTGGCGGCCATCCCTTACTGCGCGTCAACGGTGGGCCGCCTCCCGCTGGCTGACGCTTTTCTGGGCCCTGGTGCTTTTCGTTCTTGCCTTGCTCTCGCGCGGCGGCGGGCACGTGGTCGAAACCGGCCTTTCGATCGCCTCGGTGGCCTACGGCTCGCTGCTCGGAGTCTTCCTCTTGGGAACGCTCAGCCGGAGTGCGACCGAAACAGGAGCGATGATCGGCATGATCTGCGGCTTGGCTGCAAATTTGCTGCTGTGGCTCCAGACACGCACGCTGGTCTTTCACTTGGGCGCATTTCATCTGACGCTGCCTAAAATCGCCTGGACCTGGTTCGTGCTTGCCGGCTCGTTGGTCACCTTCGCCGTGGGGTGGACGGCAAGCAAGCTCCTCCCGGCCGAGAAACGCGCGCGCGTCGCGGCTGCGAGCTAAGAGATGAAGCGGCTGCTGGCGGCTCTCGTCCTTGTGCTTGGCCTGACCTGCCAAGCACGCTCTCAGACGATGAATTTCGACGCGATCGACGGCATCATCCAAACCGGAATTCAGCAGAAGAAATTTCCCGGCGCCGTGGTCGTGATCGGTCACAATGGCCAGATCGTTTTTCACAAAGCCTACGGAATGGCTTCGCTCGGGCCCTCGCGCGAAGCTATGACCGAAGACACGATCTTCGATCTCGCTTCCCTCACCAAGCCCCTCGTAACCGCAACTGCCGTCATGCAGCTTTACCAGCAGAAGCGCTTTGGCCTGGATGACCCCGTGGCCCGCTATCTTCCCGCCTTCGCATCGCATGGCAAGGAGCGGATCACCATCCGCGAACTGCTCACGCACTATTCCGGCCTTCCGCCCGATCTACCTTTGACTACGCCCTGGACGGGAAAAGACGAGGGCTTCCGCCTGGCATTCGCCACCGTTCCGGTTTCCGAAGCGGGCAAGCGGTTTCTCTATAGCGACATCAACTACATCGTCCTGCAGGCGCTGGCCGAAAAACTCTCCGGCCTCTCGCTCGAGGTGTACCAGCAGAAGTTCATTGCGCAGCCGTTGGGCCTGCCCAAAATGCGCTTTCTTCCTCCCGCCTTGTGGCGCGACCGCATTGCTCCCACGCAGTACGACGCCCACGGCGTGATGCTGCAAGGAACGGTCAACGATGAAACGGCGCGGCGCATGGGCGGCGTGGCGGGCAATGCCGGGCTCTTCGCGACGGCGAACGAAGTGGCGGTCTTTGCCCAGAGCCTGCTCGACCGGCTGGCCGGGCGGCCAAGCAATTTCCCTCTCGATCAGTCCACGCTGCGGCAGATGATCTCCCCCAACCAGCCCGCAGGAGCAAGCGCGGCGCGCGGTCTGGGCTGGGACATCGATTCTCCATTTTCAAGCCCTCGCGGCAATCTCTTTCCTATCGGCTCCTTCGGACATACCGGGTACACCGGCACATCGCTCTGGATCGATCCCGCGAGCAACACCTACGTCATCCTGCTCTCGAACTCCGTCTATCCTCGAGGGCACCCCAGCCTCTCCGCAATTCGTTCGGCCATCGCGACCTGCGCCGCGGCTGCGGTTGAGAGCGGGCAAAGATCCGCCGGCGTCATGACCGGCATCGATGTTCTCGAAGCCGATCGTTTTGCCCCGCTGGCACTGCTGGCGCGAAAACACAATGGCCATCTGCGTCTGGGATTGTTGACCAACCAGACCGGCGTCGATCGCGAAGGAAGGCGAACAGCAGATATCCTTGCGCACGACGCCGTTGTTGCCGTTCCCGGCCTTACCCTCAAAACTCTCTTCAGTCCCGAGCATGGAATCAATGGCGCGCTCGACACCGACACGATCCACAATTCAACCGATGCGACGACCGGGCTGCCGGTCATCAGCCTGTATGGCGCAACCGACGCTGCACGGCGGCCGCCGCTCGACGCGATGCGAGGATTGGATGCCGTCGTCATCGACCTGCAAGATGCCGGCGTCCGCTTCTACACCTACGAAACGCTCGTGCTCTATTTCCTCGAAGCGGCCGCACGTACCGGCACCGAGATTGTGGTTCTCGACCGGCCTGACCCCATCGGCGGCGCGATCCAAGGCCCGCTCTCCGATCCCGGCCGCGAAAGCTATGTCAATGCGATGCCTATCTCCGTTCGTCACGGAATGACTCTCGGCGAGCTGGCCCGCTATTTCAATGGCGAGCGGCATCTCGCCGCGCCGCTTACCGTGGTTGCGATGCGCGGATGGCGAAGGAGGGATTGGTTCGACGAGACGGGACTTTCCTGGATCAATCCCTCGCCTAACCTCACTTCGCTCACCGCGGCCACGCTGTACCCGGCCATCGGTCTGATCGAGACGACGAATCTTTCGGTAGGAAGAGGCACGGATCATCCTTTTGAGTACGTGGGCGCGGCGTGGATAGACGAGGCCGGGAGCTCGCACCTCGCGGAAGCGCTCAACGCGCGAGCGCTGCCCGGCGTGCGTTTCCTTCCCGTGAGCTTCACTCCGAAAGCTCCTTATCCGTATGCCGGCCAGCTCTGCCATGGGATTGAGATCGCGGTCACGCGCCGCGACGCGATGGATGCCCCCGAAGCCGGCCTCGAAATCGCCTCTGCGATCTATCGCCTTTATCCAACGCAGCTCGAGCTCGCGAAGATCGACACGCTGCTCGTCAATCGCGCGATCTTGGATGCTCTTCTCGCGGGCAAAGACCCGAAGCAGATCGCGGCCGGCTGGCAGGAAGACTTGCGCAACTTCGAGTTAGTCCGCAAGCGTTACTTGCTCTATTGAAAGAGCGAGTCGGCGAGTCAGCGAGTTAGCGGGTTCGCAAGTTAGCGAAAAGCAGATCTCTCCACGACGACGGCGCGTTCGTGCCACCTCGAGATGACAGGAAGAAGTTGTCAGTGGTCAGTGGTCAGTTGTCAGTTGTCGGGGGCCTGCGGGAATGACAGAGAGAAACGCGTGGCTGAGGAAAAGCTCAGTTTTCGGATGCAAATGAAAATCCGCTATATTCTTGCCATTGGCGCTCTAGTAACAAATTATGGATTTCCAGCCAAACACGAGAAAAGCGCGCTCGCGGAGGTTGGCAAAGATTGCCATTTTTTGCCATTGCACTAGAAATTGTGCATAGCGTCGGGACCTGTACATTCGTCGTTTTGACATTCGAAACGGCGCCGGCCGGTCAATTTAACGGTTCCAGGCAGGCTATCGTCCAAGGAGTAACTTCCGGTTTGGCGACAATATAACCAGAACCCACTTCCAGGAAGGCCGATTGTTATGATTCCAAACATGAACATCAGCCGCTACATGATCGCGGCCGTGGCGGTTTGGGCTGGTCTATTGGGGGCTTGGCCCAACATGCTCGCGCAAGCCCAGGCCCGGGCCGCCGGGCCGCAAA
>DATAWF010000192.1:0-4672 GCA_036267335.1 Acidobacteriaceae bacterium | reverse complement strand
GTTGCCGACTCCCTCGCTCAGTAACGAAATACCGCGAACTCCGAAGGCCGCTGGGGAGAGAAATCCCGGCGGCCTTTTTCCTTGGACCGCCGTTAAATTTTCACGAAGATTGGCAGCGACTTCCTCCGGCATGGAATCATGGGTTCCATGAAGATTCTTACCGCCGAAGAGATGGGCATGGCCGACCGCCTCACCGGCGAGCGCTTCGGCGTGCCTTCTCTGTCGTTGATGGAGAATGCCGGGCGCTTGGTTGCGCAGTTTGTCTTGCGCGAGCTCCCTGGTCGCCGCCGCATCACGGTGCTGTGCGGCAAAGGGAACAACGGCGGCGATGGCATGGTCGCCGCACGGCATCTCGCGGCGGCGGGTTGCGAGGTTCGCGCGGCGATACTCGGAGACCCCGTCCAGATCAAGGGCGACGCCCGGAAAATGCTCGAGAAGCTTCCTTTCGCCCCACTCGCCATTTGCAGCGAGGCTGAGCTTGCCGCTGCTGAAAGTATCCTTGCCGAGGCGGATCTCTTTCTCGACGCGGTTGTCGGCACCGGCTTTCAGCCTCCATTGCGCGGTCTCGCGGCCGCTGCCGGGGAGTTTTTGCTGCGCTATCCAAAGACGCCGGTCGTGGCGGTCGACCTTCCCTCGGGATGGAATGCGGACTCCCGCGAACTCGCGGTGGCTGGGGCTTATCGGGCCGATGCGGTTGTGACCTTCACCGCGCCGAAACTGGCGCACGCTTTCGGAATGCTCACGCGAGGCCGCGCGCTGGAGCTTCCCGGAAACCTGGAGCAGGGTCCGATCGTAGTTGCGCCCATCGGCTCGCCCGAGGAGGCGGTCTCTTCCGCAACCGGCCTCTCTTGGACTGGAAGCGCAAAGACCATCACCGACCGTCCGCGCTCGGCCGACTCAAACAAAGGAAAATTCGGTCATGTTCTGGTAATTGGGGGCAGTTGGGGAAAGTCCGGAGCTCCGGCAATGGCTTCGCTCGCCGCGCTGAGAACCGGCGCCGGCCTTGTCACCGCCGCCATTCCGGAGTCGGCCCTGCCTACGGTCGCCCAGTTTGCGCCTGAGCTCATGACCACGCCTCTTGCCCAAGGCAAAGAAGGAGAGATCGCCGCCAGCAATGTGGGCTCGCTCGACGCCCTTCTCGATCGGAAATCGGTGGTGGCCGTCGGGCCGGGCATGGGGCAGTCCCCGGAGACAGTCGAGTTCTTGTTGGAGCTCGTGAAGAAAGCGACCGTCCCCATGGTTCTGGATGCGGATGCGCTGAATATTCTGGCCGCTCATCCCGGCCATCTCGACGCGCGTGATCGGCTTGTCGTGTTGACGCCCCATCCCGGCGAGATGGCCCGCCTGATAAGCTCCACGATCGCCGAAGTGGAGTCCCGCCGCGAGCAAGTAGCGCGTGATTTCGCCCTGCGCCATCGCCTCACCCTGGTGCTGAAGGGATGGCGAACCTTGGTCGCCCATCCGGATGGAGCGATCGCCGTCAACACTACCGGCAACCCGGGGATGGCGAAGGGGGGAAGCGGAGACATCTTGACGGGAATCGTCGCTGCGATGATTGCCCAATATCCTCGGGCCGCAGGCGATGCGGTGAACGCCGCCGTCTATCTTCACGGTTTGGCTGCGGATTTTGCCGTCCGGCGTGAAGATCAGCACTTCGTATTGGCGACGGACACGGTGTCGTGTCTCGGCGATGCCTTTCGCTTCCGGCCCGAAGACCCGGCCGGATATGTGTGGCTGCAGGGGCTTCCAGGAAGCTGGAGAGGGAAGCAATGAGCATCCGCCGCTTTCAAAGTGAGAACAGCGCCGCCACCATCTCCATCGGTCGCGAGATCGCCTCCCTTTTGTCGCCACCGAAATTTCTGATTTTGCGCGGCGACCTCGGCGCAGGAAAGACGACTCTGGTCAAAGGAATCGCCAGCGCGATCGATGCGGCCGACCCCGACGAGGTCACCAGCCCCACGTTTACGCTCATCCATGAGTATCAAGGGAGTTTACGAGCCGGCGGCGGCGGCGACCGCCCCGTCGATCTTTATCACCTCGATCTGTACCGGATCGACAATGAGCGTCAATTGCAGACACTGGGTCTGGAAGAGCTGACTTCGGAGAATGCGATCGTTCTGGTCGAGTGGGGAGAGAAATTCCCCAGCGTTCTCAAACGCAGTGGAGGAGAGATCTCGATTGAGCACGCAGGCGGCGACAGCCGCACGATTACGTTGACGCTGGCAGATTAGAGCAGCCAGGGTGCCCCGGGTCTCGCTTTTGAGACCTGGGATCTGTCACCGATATCGACAACTGACCACTGACAACTGACCACTGACAACTTCTTAAGCTAGAAGCTAACAGCTAATCTAGAAATGTACGTAGAGTCCTGCCGTTGGCTCGATGGTCTGCCGCCGCGCATTCGTGGCCAGCGCGGATGAGCCCAGGCTGGGAGTGCTGTATTCCAATCCGCGGTACTCGAGCCGCGCGCCAAAATGATCCGTAAGGATCGGATAGTTCACGCCAAACTCATAGAGAAACCCGGGAATGTTCTGTTTGGCGAAGCGCTGTCCCCCGGTTGCCGTGGGATCGAAAATCAGCCACGCTGCACCGGCCGCGGCGAAGGGCTGAAAGCCTATGAGCTTCGGGCCGTGCACAAGATACGCTCCTGAAACTTCGTGCAGGTTCTCCTGCACTCCGAAAGGCTGGTTCGAGTAGAACTCCGAGAAGCGCGTGTAGCTGTAGTTCACCTCATAGCCTATCCACGGCTTGTACGATTGCCGGAAGGTGGCCAGAGCGCCGGAAGAGCGCGAGGGAGAGTCCTTGACCCCATTGCCGCTGGTCGATCCGGTGAATTGCCCAAAGACGTTTGCCGCCACATCGATGTTCTCCGGAAGCTGCGCGTAGGCCCGATGGCTAAGGACCGACATCTGGAGAGCCAGCGCTAGAAGAGGCAAAAGAAAAGAAAACGGTTTGCGGACCAGGGAATGCAACATCGATTTGTTCGACGCTCCTCGGGGGCAAAAGTTTAAAACAAAACGGCTGCTTTCGTGCCTGCTAACCATTCGCTTCCAAAGACATAGAATACGCTACGCGCCGCCGCCTTTGCCGATCTCCATCGATGCCGGGAGCGGGTTGCCCTCGTCGATGTACCGCTCAATGCACTCGTCCAGCTTTCCTTTCGCTTCCAGAATGAACTCGATCGCGTCCCGGCCTGCGCCGTACCCGCCTCCGTGGGGAGTCACGTAGTGAGCGGCCGCCTTGACCTGGGAGCGGGCATTGGCGACTGCGATGGCAAGTCCGCAAACGCGCATGACTGGCAGGTCGATGATGTCGTCGCCGACGTACGCGATTTCGTCCAGCGTGAATTGTCCCTTTTGCATGATCTCCCGCACCGCCTTCATCTTGTACGCCTGGCCCATGTAGACGTATTCCATGCGCAGGTCCCGGGCCCGCAACGCGACGCTCTCGGAGATGCGCCGGGTGATCACTCCACATTGAAGGCCGCCGATCCGCGCCAGCGAGATTCCCATTCCATCGTGGGCGCTAAAGCCCTTTACTTCCACCATGTTGGTCGAAGAGATGGCAAAGCCGCCTTGGCCCTCCATCTGGCGGATCTGGCTGGTCGTGGATGTTTCAGGAGCTGCGGAAGGGAAGATCCAGATTCCGCCGTCGGTGAGAACTCCGTCCACGTCGAAGAGGAGAAGACGGATTTTGCGGGCGCGATCGGCGGCGAGTGCATTCGATGTCATCGGATCATTCTAAAGAACGTTGAGCCGGATCATTTGAAAGAAGGTCGAGCCCGCGGGTACGAAGCATGCGGGCAGAAGGACCTCCGCGCGAAGAGATCGCAAGCGGAGTGTCTTGAAAGGCTTAGCGGATAGGAGCGGCCCGGGCGGGGCACGAGAACTGCTTGCTAATCGCCTGATCGGGGCTGCATCATGGAAGAGCTATGAGCACGATCCATCGCTTTCTTCCGCGCACTCTTTGCGTCTGCGCGGTCTTATTGCTCCTGCCGCTGTCGGCTCTCGGCGCCTCGAAATATTCGAAATATGCCGGGAGTTACGAGTCGGATCAGGCGAAACCCGACAAGCCCGGCCCCTCGATGAGTCTCAGCCTCGGAAACGACGGCTCCGCAACGTTCACGGAGGACTACGGCAAAGGGGAGCAGACGTATTTTGGTCATTGGTCCGATGCTGGCAGCCAGATCAACGTGACCTTCGATCCCGCGGATGGGCAGGCGCCCCTAGCGCCGATGGCGTTTTCTTCCGCCCACGATGGATTGCAGGCGGTCAGCTGGGATCACGCGGCGTGGGGCAAGGTGACTCCTCCGCTGATGAAAAAGACTTCCGACGATTGGCATAACAAAGGCCACAAAATCTTCTAAAGACGCGATGCCCGAGTCCCGCCTTAGGCCAGTTGCTTTTGCCTGACTCGCCGACTCGCCGCTTTTGTTTTTCTTTCTGTGATTTCGCAGCAGAGAATCTGCCGTCGCTTTTTCGCGGCTGACCACTGACAACTGACAACTGTCATCTCGACCGGAGGCGGCGCGCATGCGCCGCCGTAGCGGAGAGATCTGCTTTTTGCTTTTTGCTAGGAGCTAGGAGCTAGGAGCTAGGAGCTAGGAGCTAAAAGCTGCCCGCAGGGCAGTGTCATTTCGCAGCAGAGAATCTGCCGTTGCTTTTGCGGCTGA
>DATAWF010000191.1:0-26916 GCA_036267335.1 Acidobacteriaceae bacterium | reverse complement strand
CGGGGAATCGGGCCCGCCTATGAAGACAAAATGAACCGCGGCGGCCTGCGGGTGGTGGATCTGCTCAATGGAAAGCTGCTCCAAGCCCATATCGAAAGCGCCTGCCGGGAAAAGAATGCGATTGCGCATGCGCTGTTCGGCACCGATCCTCTCGACCCGATCAAGATGTACGGCGAGTATGCGGAGGCGGCGGAGAGCATACGCCCGTTTGTGACCGATACCGCGATGCTGCTGAACCGGGCGATCGCCGCGGGGAAAAGCGTGATGTTCGAAGGCGCCCAGGGCACGCTGCTCGACATCGATCACGGCACGTATCCCTTTGTGACCTCTTCCTCGGCCACGGCCGGCGGAGCGGTGACCGGGACTGGCGTTGGCCCCACCTCGATCGGCACGGTGATTGGGGTTACGAAAGCCTACGTGACGCGGGTGGGCGAGGGACCCTTCCCCACTGAAATTGCCGGCCAGGAAGGCGATCTGCTGCGCGACCGCGGCCAGGAATATGGAGCGGTCACGGGCCGGCCGCGGCGCTGCGGCTGGCTCGATCTTCCTCTGCTGCGCTACTCCAACCAGGTCAACGGCACGGAGTGGCTGGTGGTAACCAAGCTGGATGTGCTGGACGCACTGGACGAAATTCCCGTGTGTACCGGCTACTTGCTCGACGGGAAGCGCACGGAATGCATTCCCGCCGACGTGAGCGGGCTGGAACGGATCGAGCCGCAATATACCAAGCTGCGGGGGTGGAAAAGCTCGACCGAGGGCATCACCCGCTTTGCGGATCTGCCAACCCTGGCGCAAGACTATCTTCGCTTTCTCGAAAAGGAATCCGGGGCCCGAACGGGCATGGTTTCGACCGGCCCGGACCGCGAACAGACGATCGTGCTGCCCGATTTCGCGCAGGCGCTCGACTCGATGCATGCATGATCTTCGAGCGAAGGCGGCTCGCCGCTTTCGCTCATTCCCCAAACGAAAAAGGGCTCTAGAATCGGGTGAACCATGATCAGCTTTATCGTACGGATGCGATTTGCCCGCGAAGATAGCGAGCAGGTGGCGGAGATGTTGCGCGAGCTGGCTCGCGGATCGCGCCAGGAGCCGGGATGCGTGACCTACGTGCCGCATATCGTCGAGGCCGACCCCACCACGGTTGTGATCTACGAGCAGTTCCGGGACCAGGCGGCAGCGGAGTTTCATCGCACCACGCCGCATTTTCAAAAGTTCGCGGTCGGAGGCCTGTATCAGCTGATGCGCGAACGCGAAGTCGAGAACCTGACCGCCGTTTGACGCAGTTTGATAATTCGGAAAAATTCGACAATTCCGGCGCGGCGGCGGCCGATGAGGGGTCCATAATGGTGCAACCGGGAAAAGCTCTGGCGCCGCCATCCAAGGTGCGCCAATCGGCTTTCAACCCGGAAAAGCGCCTCTCCGGTTATTCTCTTTGACTAGAAATTCGCAGCCAGACTAACATCCGGTACGCTTATGCTCGCGCGATCCGAGCGCCGTCTGCCTTTTTCCGCGACTGTTCACCTGACGATGGTCCTCGTCCTGCTCTTATGCTGCGGACCAGCGGCTCAGGCATTTCCTCGCCATGACGGAGCCCACCGGGAAATTGAAGCGCTCGAAATGCAGTGGCGCCAGGCTCTGCTCGATAACAATGTGGACGCCCTCGACAACATGCTGGCCGACGATTATCTGGGCATCAGCGCCAACGGAACCCTGGAAACCAAGGCTGACGTTCTGGCCGTTCATCGCTCCGGGCGCGTGAAGCTTACAGAGATGAATATGAGCGACGTGAAAATCCGCATCTATGGCGATACCGCGGTCGTGACCTCGCGCGCCGACATCGTCGGACGGAACGGCGACCGCGACGTGAGCGGAACTTTCCGCTATACCCGCGTCTACAATGCCCGCGCGGGAAGCTGGAAGATCGTCAGCTTCGAAGCGAGCCGCGTTCCCCCCGGGCGTTCAGGACACCCTTAAGCAAAAGCCGCGAGTCAGCAAGTTGGCTGGTTAGCGAGTCAGCCAAGTCAGTTGTCAGTAGTCAGTTGTCAGCGGCTTGGCTTCTGTTCCGGAAAAGAAATACAGGGATCCTTCGGCTCTTCCCACCCCAGCAAGCAAGCTTGCCGGGGACCCCGGTTCTCGCCTATGGCTCCGGAACCTCAGGATGACGGGCGAGAGCGGCCGAACAGCAGATTCCGTAACGCATTTTTCCTCACACGATGGGCGTGGTCAGGGCTGTTCTGTGCGGCCATTCTTCGATGGAACGGCCGCGTCGAGGTCTCCACTCTACTCCCACACCATCAGGAAAATGCTCGTGCGGGAATGACAGCAAGAAAAGCAAATGCAAATGCCCCACTCAAGCCAAAACCAGGCTTGAATGGGCCACCCGGCGCGGGGAATGTTGGTCAGGTTGAGAGTCGCGGTGTCCCACCCTACGCGCAAAAATAATGAGCGCGTAGGATGGGGCACCCGTGCAGATCTCTCCGCTGCAGCCCGTTCGCGCCGCCTTTGGCCGAGATGACAGGAAGTAGTCAGCACGATGGACTGGCGATGCCTGCTACCTGCGGCCATTCTTCGATGGAACGGCCGCGTCGGGCTCCGTTCTCCGCTCTCATAACATCAGGAGAAATGCTCGTGCAAGAATGACAGCGAGAAAAGCAGAATTCGCAGCCTGTCAGGCTTCACGCGCTGCCTCTAAAACCGCATCCGCGATCGCCGCCGCTTCGAGAGCGGGGCGCACATCGTGAGCGCGCAATACATCCGCTCCTGCCAGCACCGCCGCGGCGGACGCCGCAATGGAAGCGGTTCCCCGGGCGGTTACCGGGGCGGTCTGTCCCGCGTAAAGCGGAGCCAGAACGCGGCCCAGAAACGATTTGCGGGAAAGGCCGGCAACGAGAGGCTGCCCGAGGCCGCGCAACCGCTCCATTCCGGCGAGCAGCGCATTGTTTTCGGCGCCGATTTTTCCAAACCCAAAGCCCGGATCGAGGGCGAGACGTTCAGGCGCGATTCCCGCTGCCAGCGCGATCTCCAACTGGCGGCGCAGCTCGTGGGCCACGAGGGGAACCACTTCAGAGGAGGCGAGCGGAGGCAGGCTGCGCCACGCAGCAGGGCGGCCGCGAGTGTGCATCAGGATGAAGCCGCAGGCAGCGGCGGCGCAGGTTTCCGCCATCGCCGGATCCCAGAGCAAACCGCTCACATCGTTGACAATCTCGACGCCGGCGCGCAGCGCAGCCTGAGCGGTAGCGGCTTTGTAGGTATCGACGGAGAGAATGGCATCGGGGCGGCGAGCGAGCACCTCTTCGATCACCGGCAAGACACGGTCCATCTCCTCGGCGGCACCAATCGCTTCATGCTCTCCCGGCCGGGTGGATTCGCCTCCGATGTCGACGATCGAGGCACCGTCATCGAGCATGGCCAGAGCTGCCTCGGCGGCGGCCTGGGGCGCGAAGAAGCGTCCGCCATCGGAGAAGGAGTCGGGTGTGACATTGACGACGCCCATCACCAGGGTGCGCTGCCCAAGAGGCAGCGTCCGGCTTCGCAGCTTCCATTCGATCGGTCGGCGGGGGGTGAAAGGCATTGGAAGCTATTTTAGAAGCCGGTGGTCAGTTGTCAGTTGTCAGTTCTCAGTGGCCAGTTCTCAGTGGTCAGTTATGGTCAGCGCTGCGCGCTACCTTCCGGTAACAACCAGCCGATTCCCTAACGCATTTCTCCTGACGCTATGGAGTGGTTATGTCCTGCTATGTGCGGCCATTCTTCGATGGAATGGCCGCGTCGAGGTCTTCACTCTACGCTGCAACATCAGGAAAAATGCGTTGGGCTCTGTTCTCCGCGCCCACACCATCAGGAGAAATGCTCTGCGGGAATGACAGAAGGAAAAGCAAAGGCAAAAGCAGATCTCTCCACTACGGCGGCGCGGATGCGCCGCCACCGGTCGAGATGACAGGTTTGCGTACTGGCGAGAGACTGCGGTCCCTCCTAAATCCCGTGTCTTTCAAGCTGACCATTTCCCGGTAGTTTGGGTGTGGGCTGTGGCTCTGAGTTACACTCCGCCCAGGTATGCCCAGCCGATTGCTGTCTCTCCGCCACCTTGGCATTTACGCCGCGGTGCTCGCCATCGCGCTCGTCCCAGCCGCCAGTCCTGCGGCGGCGAAGCGGGCGGCGGCGCGCAGGCGGCCTCCCCTGCCGCTGGCGAAGGCGATTCCCGCGCTGCTCGCGCAGTCCGGCCTGGCGCAGGCGCATTGGGGAATCTCCGTCGTCACGATGAGCGGAAAATCGATCTACAGCTACAACGACGCTCAATACTTTCACCCGGCGTCGAATGCCAAGCTTTTTACCACGGCCGCGGTTTTCGCGCTGCTGCCGCAGCAGCTTACCTTCACCACGAACGTGGTCACGGCCGCTCCGCCCGACGCGGCGGGCGAGGTCCGCGGCGACGTGGTCATTCTGGGCGTCGGGGATGCCAATATCTCGGGCAGAACACTCCCTTACGACGGACGGACCGAGCGGCCGAATCCCCCGCTCGCCGCTTTGGAGGACATGGCCGACCAGATTGTCCGCCGCGGGGTCCGCACCATCGACGGAAAAATCATTGGAGACGATACCTGGTTTGCTTACGAGCGCTACGGCTCGGGCTGGAGCTGGGACGATCTGCAATGGAGTTACGGAGCGCCGATTTCAGCCCTGACCGTCAACGACAATACCGTCTACCTCAACGTAATGCCTGGAGCCGCCGCGGGTGAGCCGGCGCTTGCTTCGTGGCTTCCGTCGACGGCCTATTACACGCTTGAAAACGCGGTGACGACCTCCGCCGGAGGAGCGCAACAGGCAGGGATCGAGCGCGCCCCGGGATCACTCTCGGTGCGAATTTACGGCCAGACGCCACTCGGCGGAGACGGAATCCACGAGGCGCTGGCGATCGAAGACCCCGCCGATTATGCCGCGCGGTCGCTGCGCGAGATGCTGCTGGCGCGCGGCGTCCGGGTGATCGGAGGAAGCGAGGCGCGCCATCGCTCACTTGCAACCTTCACCGGTTTTGCGCAGGAACAATTTGAGCCATTGGCCTTGCAGCCGGTTTCGCTGGCCACGGTTTCCGCTCCTTATCAGGGCACTCTTCTGGCCTCGCATGTCTCTCCGCCTTTGAGCGAGGACCTGACGGTCACCAACAAAGTGAGCCAGAATCTCCACGCCGAGATCATGCTGCGAACTCTGGGAAAGCTGCTGGGGACAGACGGCTCGCTTGAAGAAGGGACGCGGGTGCTGCGCCAGTTCATGATCGGAGCCGGGGTGGCGCCAGGGGATTTTATGCTCTATGACGGCTCGGGGCTGTCACCGATGGATCTGGTGACACCGCGCGCCTTCACCTCGCTGCTGGTCTACGCGGCGGGGCAGAGCTGGGGCGAGAGCTTTCGCGCCACGCTGCCGGTGGGGGGAACCGATGGCACGCTGGCGAGCCGATTCAAGAAGGCTCCGCTTGCCGGAAAGGTCTTTGCGAAGAGCGGGACCCTGGCGGAGACAACCGCTCTGGCAGGCTACGTCACTGGCGCGAAGGGCGACACGGTGGCCTTCTCAATCGTGTGCGGCGATCACATGGCGGGAGGCGAGGGCGAGCGGGATACGGTGGACAAGATCGTCGCGGCGATCGCGGCCGTGAACTGAGCGGGACGGATGGTCGGGTATCAGAGCATTTTGGCTTTTACCTTGGTATGGTTGGATCAGCTCTGTGCAACCGTTCTTTCCACCCCAGCAAGCCAGCTTGCCGGGGACCCCGGTTCTTTCGCGGAACGGTCGCGTTCAGAACAGCTTTTTGATTTACATCTAAAGCGAACATGCTCTATCGGTAACGGACAGGCCCTTGAGGATTTTACCGGCAGTTTTCGTTTTGACATTGGCGGGTGTTTCTGGCTGCCATCGTTTGCCGCCTTCAAAACCGCTAAGCGATCTGACTCCGGCGGAGGCCCACGGCCGCCGGATTTTTCTCGCGGAGTGCTCCCGCTGCCACAATGCCGACTCCGAACACGGTTTGAACGGGCCGGGGCTTTTCGGGCTTTTTCGCCAGCCTTACCTGCCCAGCGGACTCGCAGTGAACGACGCGCGGGTGTTGGAGACAATTGAAGGGGGCCGAGGCATGATGCCGGCCTTCGCGGGCCATCTGGACCAGGAGCAATTGACGGAGCTGATGGCCTACTTGCACACGCTATGAACAAACCCTCCTCCCCCGCCAATCCGCCGCGCACGACGCCTCTGCCGGGAATGGCGGTGATCGCGCTATGGATGCTGGCGCTCGCCGTGCTGGGCGTGACGGGAGTGTTCACCCACCGCTATCCAAACAGGAACGCGGAGATCTTCGTTCTGGTGCTTTCGACGCTTTTCGCGGTAGCAGGCCTGGGGCTGATCCGGAGAAAGCGCTGGGGCTGGGCGCTGAGCCTGGGCGCAACGTTCCTCTCGATGACTTTCGCCTTTTACACGTTGTTCCATGCTCCGGCTGGCTCATGGATCGTGATGGCGCTGACCAACCTGGTGTTTTTCCTGTACCTGATCCGCGGCGAAGTGCTGGAGCGGCTGGACTAGGGTGGTGAGTCCGAAGTTCATTGAACAATTTGGCGAATTGGAGTGGTTCGAAGAACAGCCCTCAGGGGCTGAAAGCCCATCTGTTTGGCGATCTTTACGGCACGACTGAAGTCGTGCCCTGATACAAAACCAAAGTTCACTTCTTGAACGAACTAATGACTCCGGACACTGGGGCCTGTTCACACTCTCGGGGCGAGCAGCGTTGGGAGAGAAAACGGGGTCAGACGAGGTGGAGTCCGATAGGTTTTGACCGGTCCAGATCCGGAGATGACAACAAACTGTGGTCCCGCTTTCTCTCCCAATGCTCCGGGCCAGGATCAATTTTCGCGATTTCTTTGTCACTCGTCGTTCGAAGACGTCCGGTATTCGTCACTCCTCATTCCTCGAACTCGAAAAAATTGCCTCCGGGCGCTGTCGTCCTAGTGGTGTGAGCAGACCCTAGCCCTCGCGGAGAGAGGCATCGCCGTACAATAGTGGTCGGGATGGAGATGGAACTGGTCCAGATCGAGGCTGTAGCTGCGCGTCCGGCGCCCAAGCCGGATTGGCTGAAGGCACGAGCTCCGATGGGCGACAACTATCACGACCTGAAGCGGCTGGCGCGGTCGCTCGGGCTGCACACGGTTTGTGAATCGGCGCGCTGCCCTAATATCGGCGAATGCTGGAATCACCGCACGGCAACCTTCATGATGCTGGGCAATGCCTGCACCCGGCGGTGCGGTTTTTGCGCGGTACCGAAGGGGCGGCCGGAGGCGATCGATTTTGACGAGCCGCGCCGGGTAGCGGAGGCGGTAGCCGCACTGGACCTGAAGCATGCAGTGATCACGAGCGTGAACCGCGACGATGACATTCTTGGGGGTGCCCGCGCCTTTGCCCTGGTGATTGAAGAGATCCGCCGCCAGGCGCCGGGCTGCCGGGTGGAAGTGCTGATTCCCGACTTTCAGGGAAATCTGGCGGCGATCCGGACGGTGGTCGACGCCGCGCCTGAAGTTTTTAACCACAACACCGAATCGGTGCCGCGGCTGTACCGGGCGGTCCGTTCCGGCGCGCGCTACGAGCGGACGCTGGAGCTGCTGGCCTATGCGAAGAAACTCCGGCCGGGGATGGTCACCAAGTCCGGAGTCATGGTGGGTCTGGGAGAAGAGCTTGCCGAACTGCTCCAGGTCTTCCGGGATCTCGCGGCGGCGGGCGTCGACGTGCTCACCATCGGACAATATCTCCGTCCATCCAAGGACCAGCTACCGCTCGCGAGGTATTACACGCCGGAGGAATTTCGCTCCATGCGCGAGGAAGCTCTGAAGATGGGCTTCAGTCATGTCGAGTCCGGACCGCTGGTCCGTTCGTCGTACCACGCTCACGAACACGTGGCATCGATGCCGCAATTGGTCTGATGATCCCAAGAATGGTTTGTGTGTTTCAGCCGGCGCGGAGTCTCGCGGCTTAGAAAGAACGAGGAAAAGAACGATGGCATTGTCGGTCATGGCGGGCATCCCAGCCCTCAAGGAAGTGCACTCGCAGCTCAAAGCGCGGATGGAAAAGAGCGTCGTGGATTTTCGCGCCAATCTGGCCTCGACGAGAACGGGGCGGGCTTCGGTTCATATGCTGGACCAGGTGCGGGTCTCCTGCTATGGAACGGAGACGCCGTTGAACCAACTGGCGCAGGTCACGACTCCCGATCCGACGACGATTTTGATCCAGCCGTGGGATCCGAGCATTCTTGCAGATATCGAGAAGGCCCTGCGAACCTCGGATCTGGGCTTCAACCCGCAGAACGACGGCAAGCTGCTCCGCGTGCCCATTCCGCCGATGACGGAGGAGCGGCGGCGCGAGGTGGTCAAGCACTTGAACAAGATGCTGGAGGAGCACCGGACCGGCATCCGCAATGTGCGGCGGGACGGCAACGAGCTGATCAAGAAGGCGGCGAAAGAGAAGAAGATTTCCGAAGACGAGGAGCGGCGGTCGCTCGAAGAGATCCAGAAACTCACGGATGAGGAGATCCAGCGGGTGGAAGAGATGTACAAGAACAAGGAGAAAGAAGTTCTCCAGGTCTGAGACCGGGACGCGCCGGCGCCATGGCGCAGATTCACCCCGATTTCGAAGTGCGCGGGAAGGCCGCGCCGCACGGCGAACAGGGAAGGGCCCGGGAGTTGGGAACTGGCCCTTCCGTCACATATAATCGCTATTTCCTGAGCAGGATCCGATTTTTAGCAGTGAGGGTGTGCCTATTTTTCCCGCGAACTCAGGGAGCCCCGGCTCTCAGCATTTGAAAAGCGCCTTTGTGCGGCCGGTTTTTCTCCGCATTTTCAGCGCAGCCGTCGTGCTTCTGCTTTGTTTGTTCAGCTTGAATGCCCGGGCGCAGCAAGGCGCCGCTCCTCAAGCAGCGGCCGCGCCGAGCGCTTCTCCGCAGAACGTGATCTCCAATATCCGGGTGATCGGCAACCGGCGGATTCCCAAGGAGACGATCCTGGCGCGCCTCTTTTCTCACATAGGCGACACCTACGACCAGGAAACGATCGAGCGCGATTTCAACTCTCTTTGGAACACGGGGTATTTCGCGAATCTGCAGATCGAGAGAGAAGATACGCCGCAAGGCATCGTTCTCGACATCATCGTCACCGAGCGGCCGACGATCAGTGAGATCGGCTACAAGGGCAACAACTCGGTTTCGAATTCGGACATTCTCGACGCTTTCAAGAAGGCGCATGTCGATCTGACGGCCGAGAGCCAATACGATCCGGCGCGGCTGGCCCATGCGGTCGATATCATCCGGCAGCTGCTGTCGGAGCACGGGCATCAGTTCGCGACGGTCCGCCCGGACGTCAAAAAGATTCCCCCGGCCTCGGTCTCGATCACGTTCAACATCAAGGAAGGTCCGGTAGTGAAGGTGGGCAAGATCACCTTCGTCGGCAACACTCGCGTGAGTTCACGTTATCTGCGGGAGTCGATGAAGAATCTGGGCCCCCTGGGCCTTCCGCACTCAATTTTCTTCGAGGGCCTTTTTGCCCGCACCTACGACGCGAGCAAGCTCGAAGAGGACACGGAGCGGGTACGGCGGGCGCTGCAAGACAAGGGATACTTCCGCGCGGACGTGGGTGAGGCGACGACCCATATCCGCAACGAAGGCGGCCTGTCATTCATCACTTTCCGCCCGCGGACAGGAAAGCGCATCGATATCAGCCTGCCGGTAGACGAAGGCGATCGCTACCACCTGAGCGGCATCTCCTTCACCGGGAACAAAGCAGTCACCAATGTGAATGTTTTGCGGGCCCAGTTCCCGATCAAGGATGGGGACGTTTACAACGCAACGGCGATCAGCAAGGGCCTGGATAACCTGCACAAGGCGTACAGCTCGCTGGGCTACATCAATTTCAGTCCCAATCTGTACCCCGATATCGATGACGCCAAGCACGAGGTGCATATCCGGGTCGATATCGACGAGGGCAATCCCTTCTCGATTTCGCGGATCGAATTTCAGGGCAACACAATCACGCGCGACCGCGTTATCCGCCGCGAGCTCATGGTCTCAGAAGGGGATCGCTACAACAGCGCCCTCTGGGAAGAGAGCCTTCTGCGGCTGAACCAGTTGGACTATTTCGACCCACTCAAGGTCGATCAGGATTCGGAAGTCCACCAGGACACGGACAACAACACCGTTTCTCTGCTGCTGAAGGTGCACGAAAAGGGCAAGAATTCGATCGCCCTCAATGGCGGCCTGAGCGGCTACAACGGCGCGTTCCTGGGCCTCAATTACCAGACCAACAACTTTCTGGGACTGGGCGAGACGCTGAGCCTGCAAGGCAGCCTGGGGAATCTGCAGCGCAACACGCAGTTCGCGTTCACCGAGCCATATTTGCGGAATCGGCCGATCAGCCTGGGCTTCTCGCTGTTTGCGACCAAATACGACTACAACTCGGCGCGCAACTACTCGGCGGTGTCGGGACAGTCAGTCAATCTCTCGGCGGCACAGTCGTCGCTGGTCCAGAACTACAATCAGTCGCAAACCGGAATGAACTTCTCGGTCAGCTATCCGCTGCGCAGCCGCTCGTTCAAGCGGGTCGGCTTCACCTACCAGTGGACGCGAGCCTCGATCACGACCTTCAGCCAGGCTTCAGCCAACCTCTTCGAGACACTGGCCTTCCGCAGCGGACAGCTTCAGG
Organism: Acidobacteriaceae bacterium; assembly: GCA_036267335.1. Lineage (GTDB taxonomy): Bacteria > Acidobacteriota > Terriglobia > Terriglobales > Acidobacteriaceae > PALSA-350. The sequence goes on along the minus strand of DATAWF010000191.1, from coordinate 16,201 downwards.
GTCCGAATGCGCTGGACGGCATTTACACCAGCATGGCGTCGTTCAGCTATCAGGAGAATACGTCGGGACCGAGCCCCTTCCAGCCGCGTTTCGGCCACAATTTCTCGAGCGTTTTTCAGGTCGCCGGAATTTTTGGGAGCGTCCGGTATTTCACCCCGGTCGTCAACTATGTTCAGTACCTTCCCGTGCATGGGCTGAAGATCGACAAGCAGGGTCACAACGTCATCGCCTTCCGCGTCCAGGGATCTTATGTACAGGGATTCGGCGGCGATGTTGCTCCCCCGACGAACCGTTTCTATGCCGGCGGAGAATCGGACATACGTGGCTTCGACGTTCGCGCGGTGACTCCTTACGCCTTTATTCCGGTGCGGCAGAACATTACGCTGCTCAATCCGGACGGCAATCCGGTTCCGATCAACCCCAACAACTACACGTTGGGGAATATCACAATCCCGATTCCGATTTACCGGCCGGTTTCGGTGGGCGGCGATATGCAGCTCACGACCAACTTCGAGTACCGGATCCCGCTTTACAGCCACGTCACGATCAATTTCTTTGATGACTTCGGACTGGACCCCGCGGTCAACGGAAACCAGCTCCGGCAGAGCGTGGAAGGGTCCGATACCCTCGATGCTCCGCTCTACGGCTGCACCTCCTACTTCAACGGAGCGTGCCAGGGCGGCCAGAAGATCAATTTCATCAACCGGGTAAGGCCGATTCCGGGAACGAATTGGGTGCCCCGCATGTCGACCGGCGGCGAGATCGACGTGATGCTGCCAATCGTCAACGCGCCCTTCCGGCTCTACTATGCGTACAACCCGCTGCGGCTGAATACCAGCGTGCAGGGTGAAAGCTTGATCACGCGCAGCATGTTCCCGTCAGGCGGCGCGGGAGACTTTACCTATGCGCAAGCGATCCAAGCCTATGATTCGCTGTTGCAATTCCGCGAACCGAGAAAGACCTTCCGGCTTACAGTGAGCACCACGTTCTAAAGCGCGGCCGGTCCGCGAATGGGGGGCCAAGGAGCGCATTTCCCCTTTGAGAAACGCGGCAGCGGGGTGGCTTTTTGGTGAACGCCCTGGGAACAAAAACGGCTGAATCCCTGAGTTTGACGCTGTTCGGGCCCGACCCTATAATGCCTTCAGTTCCCGAGAAGATTTCTGTCCATGTTTTCCCTAGGAGCCAGCCGTCTTCCTGGACAGACACCCTCCCTCTCGAAGCGCGAGGTAAGAACGGAAGCGAGAACTCGCTTTCCGGGGTTGGCGCGGGACAATCCGGTTCCATGAGTTGAAGGAGTTTTCGAATCCAATGAAGCGTTCGCTAACCGTTGTTTGCATGGCCGCGTCTATTGGCGCATTCAGCTTTGCCGCAGTTTCACCTGCACAGTCCGCCGAGCCACCTTCGGCACCTCAGCCCGCCGGCGCCAATGCTCCCGCTGTTGCGGCAGGCCCCAGCAAGGTAGCCGTAGTCGCCTTCGATGCGGCTGTTGTCTCGACCAACGAAGGGCAGCGCGCGATCCAACAGATTCAAGCCAAGTACGCTCCGAAAGGGGCCGCGCTCAAAACCGAGAACGACCAGATCGAGGCCCTCAAGAAGGAGATTCAGGACAAAGGGTCGACTCTCACCGATGCCGAGCGGGATGCCCGCGTGAAGGCCATCGACGACAAGACCAAGGACCTGAACCGCCAAGCGCAAGACGCCCAGAACGACGAGAACTCCGAGATGCAGGACGCGTTGACCGCGCTGTCGCAGAAGGTCGGCGCAGTTCTCGAGGCGTACGCGCAGCAGAATGGCTTTACGGTTGTCCTCGACGGCACGCCTCCGCAGCAGAACAGCGGAAGCTCGCAAGTGGTTCTCTGGGTCGCTCCGGGAACGGACATCACCAAGGCTGTGATCGACGCCTACAACACCAAGTCCGGCGTGCCAGCGCCTGCCACGACCTCAGCTCCGGCTCCCGCGGCATCGCACCCCGCAACCCATAGCAGCACGACTCACAGCTCGACCACCCACCCGGCCACCTCACCGAAGTAGAAGGGTTTTGGCTTGCGGTCCACGGACAAGCAATCTGCTTGGCCGTGGACTGCGGATCCCTCCGCGATTTCGCTTCAATTCCCGCCCAAAAGTTTCCCCTCAGCGCACCCTGCCGTCTTTTCGTTTGTCTGTGGAAAAAATTGTGGAAGGTTGAGACGGACACTCACCCATGGGTGACCATTGGGGAGGGCAAGTTTCGCCACTTTTCTTGTTTCAGCTGTAACTTATTACTTTTCAACTGATTACGGCCCCTGCGATCGCAACCGCGGCTGCTGCGGAAGTTGCACCAGCGAAGTTACCCCGAAAAAGGCTTTCCACAATGAGGATTACAGGGACGTGAACTACGGCGAACTGTAGCCGAGAAAACGGTCCTGTTTCGGGCCCTAGTATTTCGTCCTTTTTGGAGGGCTCCTGACCTGCATTTCTCACAGTTCTTGCTCAGCAACGGGCAGTTCCGTCATCTCGACCGAAGCATGAGGGCGAAAGTCCTCATGCGAAGCGGAGAGATCTGCTTTTTGCTTGCTTGTCCTGCTGCTTCGCTCTGCTAGTGTCGTGAGTCTGAAGTTCATTGAACAATTTGGCGAAATGGAGTGGAGCCCTCAGGGGCTGAAAAGCCCATCTGTTTGGCGATCTTTACGGCACGACTGAAGCGGATACCGCAAGGGAGAAAGAATCCGCTGGGGTCGCGGTGACCGCAAAGTCGTGCCCTGATCAAAACCAAAGAACATTCCTCGAACGAACTTCTGACTCAGGACACTCGCCCAAAAGCAGGTCCCTCGACTCCGCATGACAAAAATCGTCATGCTGCGCTCGGGATGACAGTTTTGGCTACACTCTGCGAGAAATCCAGGCTAAACGGTAACCAGGGAAGAGCGGCAACCAGGGATGAGGGACGCGATTCCGCGGTCTCCTTCACGCAACGGCTGCGCCGGCGGGACCGCCGGGGTCCGACTCCTTGGTTCAAAGCTGTTTCGCGGCAGCGGAAAGCGCCCGAAGCCCAACCGCGACGGTTGGACGGGAAGCGTTCTTATTTGGCAGGCTCATCGCCCAGCTTCAATATCGCGAGGAAGGCCTCCTGCGGAATGTCTACCTTGCCGATCCGCTTCATGCGCTTCTTACCTTCCTTTTGCTTTTCGAGCAGCTTGCGTTTGCGGCTGATGTCGCCCCCATAGCACTTGGCGAGGACGTTCTTGCGCAGGGCGGAGACGGTCTCGCGGGCGATGACCTTGGCTCCAATCGCCGCCTGGATTGCCACCTCAAACATCTGCCGCGGAATGAGCTCACGCATCTTCGAGACCAGCGCCCGGCCGCGTTCATAGGCAAAGTCGCGATGCACAATGATCGATAAGGCATCGACCGGCTCGCCCGAGACGAGCATGTCCAGCTTGACCATGGGTGATTCCCAGGCGCCGGCGAGCTGGTAATCGAGAGAGGCATAGCCGCGGGAGACGGTCTTCAGCCGATCGTAGAAATCGAGGACGATCTCGTTGAGCGGCAGATCGTAGGTCAGCATGACCCGGGTGGGCGTGGCGTACTCGAAGTTCTTCTGGCGGCCGCGCTTCTCCTCGACCAGCTTGAGGATTCCACCGACATACTCCTCATTGGTGAGGATGGTGGCGGTAATGACCGGCTCCTCGATCTTCTCAATCTCGCTCGAATCGGGCCAGCGAGAAGGGTTGTCCACCTCGATCACGGAGCCGTCGGTGAGGGTGATGCGGTAGCGCACGCCGGGGGCGGTGGTGATCAGATCCAGATTGAACTCGCGCTCCAGGCGTTCCTGGATGATCTCCATATGCAGCAAGCCGAGAAAGCCGCAGCGGAAGCCGAATCCCAGAGCGACCGAGCTCTCGGGCTCGAAGAAGAACGAGGAGTCGTTGAGGCGAAGCTTTTCGAGCGCGTCGCGCAAGAGCGTGTGCTCGTGGGAATCGACGGTATACATGCCGGCGAAGACCATCGGCTTGATATCTTCAAAGCCGGGCAGGGGCGCGGGCGCGGGCCTCTCCGCGTCGGTGACCGTATCCCCAATCTTGGTGTCGGCGACGTTCTTGATGGTTGCGGAAAAGATGCCGACTTCTCCCGCCGACAATTCTTCGATCTCGACCGGCTTTGGAGTGAGCACTCCGAGCGACTCGACGTCGAAAACCCGGCCGTTCGACATGAGCCGGATCTTCATGCCCTTGTGCATCCGGCCGTGAAACACCCGCGCCAGAACGATCACGCCGCGATAGGGATCGAACCAGGAGTCGAAGATCAGGGCCTGCAGGGGCGCTTCCGGATCACCCGTTGGCGGGGGAAGACGCTTGACGATGGCCTCGAGAACCTCGCCAACGCCCACGCCGGTTTTGGCGCTTACGGGGATGGCGTCGGTGGCATCGATGCCCACGGTCGACTCGATCATCTCCTGGGTGCGCAGCACGTCGGCGCTGGGAAGGTCGATCTTATTGATGACCGGAATCATGTCCAGGCCGTGGTGGATGGCGAGGTAAGCATTCGCCAGGGTCTGGGCCTCGACCCCCTGGGAGGCGTCGACGACCAGCAGAGTTCCCTCGCAGGAGGCGAGGGCGCGAGAGACCTCGTAGGAAAAGTCCACATGCCCGGGCGTGTCGATGAGATTGAGCTGGTAGGTTTCGCCATCCTGCGCCTTGTAGCTCATGCGCACGGCGTGGGCTTTGATGGTGATTCCCCGCTCCCGCTCCAGATCCATGTCGTCGAGCACCTGATTTTGCATGTCGCGGGAGGTGACCGAGCCGGTCAACTCGAGCAGGCGGTCCGAAAGCGTGGACTTGCCATGATCGATGTGCGCAACGATTGCGAAATTGCGAATGTGCTTGCTATCCATGCGGGAGTTCGGGCTGGGTGGCGGCTGGCGCTTGAGTGGTCTTCTGGCGAACGTGGCGGCAAAGGAATCCGGGCACGCCGATTTCTGATCTTACCACCCGTCGAAGGGCCGGACCGGCCCACCCGGCCGGGTCATACACTTGCGGGCGGCGGGGCAATACAATTAGGTTGAAAGCTGCGCCGCAAGCGGCCATGGCCGGCAAGAAAGCTCTAGAGCGCGCCAGGATCGGCCGAAGCAAGCCACCGCGCAGCACCGAATCTGAGTTGAAGTTCTCAGAAGATCGTCGACAACATCGCAAGCATCGACGGGTCCGATCGAGGGCGGCATTTCTTTTCACATGGGTTTAGAGCGAGTTTCATTTACAGGTTTGCTGCTTCGGGATGCCACCCAAGCCCGGCGTCAGGGGCAGGTCTCGTCCGTGGATCAAAACAGTGCGCGCCGGTTGGTGAAATATGCTCTGCGCAAGGCACTCGCTCCCACCTCCGCGCTGGCGCTCGCCGCCCTGACGTCTGCCGGCTGCGGCGCCCCCCAAGGGGCCGCGGTGGCGGCGAAGCCCCCGCAGCAGGCAACCGCGCCGGCGTCAAAACCGGCGGCGGGACAAGCCGCGAACCGCACCGCAAGCCAGGAAGCAAACGCGAGCGCGGCCAATGGCGGCCAAAGCTCGTCCGGCCCCGGAGCCTTCTCCGCGAATTCCACGCTGGCGGGCGCACCCGCGACCCCGCAGGAGCAGGCCTTGATCGATGCTGTCGATCAGGATTATCGCAACGGTCTGGCGCATTACCGCGCCGGCGAGCCACAAGCGGCAAAAGCGGATTTCGACCATGCTGTGGACAGCATGCTCACCAGCCAGTTCGATCTCAAAAACGATGCGGTGCTAAGCGCCGAGTTCGACCGCGTGGTCGACGGCGTGAACGCATTGGAGATGGAAGCGCTGAAACAGGGCACCGGGTTTTCGCCCAAGACCGAGCCTTCGCCGGTAGACATCGCCAACGACGTGACTTTTCCGGTCGATCCTACGATCAAGGCCGAAGCGATTGCCGAACTGAAGACGACCCAATCGGATCTTCCTCTGGTGATTAACGATCCGGTAGCCAGCTATATCAACTATTTCTCCTCTCGCGGCCGAGGGACGCTGACGCGGTCGCTTGAACGCGCGAATCAGTACCATGCCATGATCTCGCGCGTCCTTAAGCAGGCGGGGCTACCCCAGGACTTGATCTACCAGGCGGTCGCGGAATCCGGGTTTCAGCCCCGGGCAGTGAACTCGCGCTACGGAGCGGGTGGCATGTGGCAATTCTTGCCTGACGGACCTTACGGCCTGAACCGCACCAGCTGGGTGGATGAGCGGTTCGATCCGGAGAAATCGACCGAGGCCTATGCGAGGTACATCAAGGAGCTTTACGCCCAATTTGGTGACTGGTACCTGGCAATGGCGGCCTACGATTGGGGCGCGGGCAAAGTGCAGCGCTCGGTTCAGCGCACCGGCTATGCCGATTTCTGGGAGCTTTACCATCGCGGAGTACTACCCAAAGAGACAAAAAACTACGTTCCGATCATCATCGCCGCGGCGATCATGGCGAAGAATCCCAAGCAGTACGGCCTGGATTCCCTGACCCCCGACCCTGAACTGGTCACCGATACGGTGGTCACCGATTCCAGCATCGACCTGCATCTGGTGGCGGACTGCGTGGGCAGCACGGTGCAGGAGATTGCGGACCTGAATCCCAGCCTGCTGCGTCTGAGCACGCCGCCGGACGCATCGTTCGATCTGCACCTTCCGGTCGGGACCAAGGACCTTTTCGAAAAGCGAATCGCCGAAATCCCGCCGGACAAGCGCGGCTCATGGCGCTTTCACCTGGTCGCGCCGGGAGAGAGCCTGGCCAGCATCGCCCGTGACTACCATTTGACGCCGGCCGAGATTGCTTTCGTGAACCAGATACAGCCCGATGACGATTTGAGCGGGACGGATTCGCTGGTCATTCCGGTGGCGCCCGCGCCAACCTGGCGGACCGCCAGCCGCTCGACGGCGTACCGCGTCGAGCGGGGAGATACGCTGGTGACCATCGCCGACCGCTTTGACGTGACGGTGCAGCAGCTCCGGCGCTGGAACCGGCTACGCTCGAACAGCGTGACGCCGGGGCGCACGCTTTACGTAAGCGAGCCGGCGCATGTAAGCCACTCCTCCAGAAGCAAATCGAGCCACAGCCCTTCTTCGGGGAAAAAATCGAAGAGCCCGGCGAGGGCATCTTCGTCAAGCGAAGCGCACGCTGCCACGCTCAATAAGTAATTGTTTCCCAACGAATCGCTCCCGTGTGTGAGACGCGCAACTGCGCGCGCGGCGCGAGAAAATTGCATTCGCCTCTTGCGTTCGCTGGCAGACCGTTGCATGCTGTTGCTATAATCCGCCCGCAGGATAACGTGGCGATTTTCACGCGGTGAGCCAAGCAACAACCTGAAAAAGTCCGATAGTATCCAAAGCCCTGGAGGTACGAAATGCAGGACGCGCACAAGCTCTACGCATACAACGACGGCGAACCCGAGATCGATGAGGATCCGGATGATTTAGAAGAGGGCTTTGGCGGAGACGATGAAGAAGAGGAAGAGATCAGCATTTCTGTTTCCTCCGACGACGACATCGACGATCTGGATGAAGCTGAGAACAAGCCGGTGCGGCAAGACATCTCGACTTCAGACCACCCGGATGAAGATCTGAAAGCCAAGAAGTCAAAGCCGAGGAAGCCGACGGCTCCTCCAGCCCCCAAAAAAGTGGCAGCGGCCAAGCCGGCTGCCAAAAAGCAGGCAGCGAAAAAAGCTCCGCCCAAGAAGGCCGCTGCCAAGAAAGCGCCAAAAAAGACGATGAAAAAAATTGCGAAGAAGGCAGCGCCGAAGAAGAGCGCGGCCAAGACCTCACGAGGCAAAGTTACCGCAGCCAAGAAGCGGGCGCCGGCAAAGAAAGCAGCCAAGAAAGCTGCTCCCAGGAAAGCGGCCGCCAAGAAAGCACCGAAGAAGGCTGCAAAGAAAACCGCAGGAAAGAAGAAGCGGTAGCGGGCACCGTTCAAAACAACTGCCCGGTCCGGAGACAGCTCCGGACCGGGCGTTCGTTTTTGGGGCTGAAAAGCTTTTAGCTACTAGCTTCTAGCTTTTGGCTCCTAGCCAAATGCAGATCTCTCCGCTGCGGCGACGCCTTTGGCGCCGCCTCCGGTCGAGATGACAAGGAAAAAGTAGTCAGTTGTCAGTGATCAGTTGTCAGCGGTTTGGCTTCTGTTTCGATGGAGAGGAAATACAGGGATCCTGCGGCTCCGGAACCTCAGGATGACGGGTAAGAGCGGCAGATGCGGCAGAAAAGCAGATTCCCTACGGGAATGACAATCAGAAAGAAAAGCAAAGGCAGCGGTTGGCGAGTTCGCGAGTCAGCAAAATTTGGGGGGTGCAAGCAGTAAAGGCGGGAACGGTTTTCGTGCTCGACCGCTTCTATGTGGGCATTATGGGCAGTTCGGGCAACAAGGTCGTATGACGCGCTTCTTTCATGACTGCCTCGACCAGCTCTAAAACCTCGTCGGCGCTCATGGCATACCTCTCGCGGCCATTGTCGTAGCCGCTGAGAACGGCGTCCTTGAGATAGCGGCCCGCCACCTGCGCGGCCAGCCGGTCCGTAATGACGTTCCCGCTCCGTTTCCGGTGGTGAACCCAGGCCGTCGCCGGAAGAGCGATCCAGACCGGACGGCCGTTTACTTCAAACCGGACGTCCACGGCATCGGCATGACGGGTCGCGATGGCGACGACGTTTGCCGTCCATCGGCAGTGCAGGTCCTCGCCGCTCCAGGGGTCGGTGACGTGAAAATCCTCATACATGCTGCTTACTATATCGTTTTTCATTCTTTCCGGCAGACCGCCAAGCGCGGCTTTGGGGGGCCAACTCCGTGGCAGCTTCGCTGAAAGAAAGGCGAAACGGGGGGCGCCGACAGAAAAAATCGGCCTGTTGGAAAAAAAAAGACATAGATTGCGGTCTGAAATGCGTCCAACTCCAGATGACGAGTTTGACCCTATCCGCAGGAGTGAATTGAAGTGGAACAGAATCCGCAAACGATCCGGCGTTTTGAAGAGCATCTGCGCCGCCAACAGAGACATCTTGAGCATTCGATGATTGCTGCCGTGCTGCAAGGGCGTACGACGTCGGGCGAGACCCAGGATGTAGCCGACCAGGCGGTCGAGTCGTATCAAAAGGAGCTGTTGTTCAGCCAGGGAACGGACCGGCATGAGCAGCTTTCGCTGGTGCGGATGGCATTGGAACGCCTGCAGGATGGCACCTTCGGAGAATGCCAGCATTGCGGCAACGCGATCGGAATGAAGCGGCTGGAGGCGCTGCCGTGGACGCCATTCTGCATCGATTGCCAGGAAAAAATCGAGCGTGGCGAAGTGGAAGGCCCTGTGAGGGCAGCTTAGAGCGTGTTTCCTCTATGCCCCGGCTTTGCCCTCTGAAAGACTCGCGCGGAGAGAGCTGCTACCGATAGGTGCGCGGCCTCCGGAGAGGCTGCAAAATGATATAGACTTAAGCGGTGCATGCTGGCGGTGTTCAATCCCCGCCCTGCCATTGAAGGACTGGAGTGGACACTCAGACTCGTCACGCGCTCAAACAAGACAAATTGGTTCAGGTAGCTCGGTCCGGCGCAAGCTGGCTGGGGGAAAACCGGTCGCTTGCCATTCAGGCAGGTGTTTCTTTCGTCGTGGTAATTACCATCCTCGTCGCCGGGTTGTGGATTTACCACGTGCGGTCCACGGCGGCACAACTGGGCTTCGGCGAGGCCATGGATACCTATACTGCGCCATTGGCGCAGTCCGCGGAGCCGGCCCCGCCAGGAGAAAAGACCTTTGCGAATTCAACCGCTCGCGCCCAGGCAGCCAACCAGCAGTTCGCGGCTGTAGCCAGCCGCTACGGGATGCTGGAGGCGGGCAAAAATGCGCGGTATTTCCAGGGCATCACGAACATGGAGATGGGACAGTACGGCCCGGCGGAAGCCGAGCTGAAGGAAGTCGCCGGCTCTTACGATTCGGGACTTGCCTCGCTCGCAAAGGTTGCGCTCGCGAGCCTCTACCAGAAAACCGGCAAGACCTCGCAGGCAATCGATCTCTACCAGCAGCTCATCGCGAAACCAACCTTGACAGTTCCGGCCACGGCAGCTCAACTGCAACTGGCGCAGCTCTACGAGACCGTAAATCCGGCGGAAGCCCACCGGCTTTACTCTCAACTCAAGAGCGATAAGGGCGATGCAGGACGGATCGCGGCGCAAAAGCTCGGACAAAACTAAGGGCCCAGGATCACCAGGCCGTAGCGGAACCGTTCTCCACGTGGAGGAATGCCTTCGTTCGATGGGTACGGTCGCCCGCCGGGAATGCCGGCCGCAATCAGGCGTCAGAACCGGCGTCTTCTCTCCAGACCCGATGCAAAAATGATTTTTAGGATGGCAGGCTCCTAGCAGTATCGATGGATCCCGAAAGGACCACGGTTATGGTCGTTCTGTTGGTGAAGTGGCTGCTCAGTGCCCTGGCGTTGTTAGCCGTCGCGTATCTTGTCCCCGGTTTTCGCGTTGTCAGCTTATCGTCGGCGTTGGTTGCCGTACTGGTCATCGGCTTGCTGAACATGACGCTGGGCCTGCTGTTGAAGGCGATTACCTTTCCCTTCGCGATTCTGACTCTGGGATTGTTTTTCCTGGTGATCAACGCGATCATGCTGATCATCGCCGCCAAGATTACGCCGGGGCTGCAGATTGCGAGCTTCGGAGCGGCGTTTATAGGCGCCGCGGTGCTGGCGGTGGTTCACCTGGTCATCAATGCTGTGCTGTAGCTGAGGAGCGCGAGTGCAAGGGCGCACTGCCAAGGACTGCGGGGCCCGGAACAACGACCCCGGCGGAACGGGCGACGTGGATCCCTGGAGGCACCTTCGCTCTTCCCGAGCGGGCGCGGCCGCGCACGTGGTTTGCGGGAACGGAGAGGTCCGGCACAGCGCTCGAAGGAACGCGAACGGCGGATGCGGCACCGAAGGCCCCCTTTGGCGGCAGCACGACCCGCGGGATGGGCGAGACGGAGGTTTCCCCATGGTGCGAGGAAAGCTGCCCAGCCAGCGGTCCAAGCGCGAGCGCGGCAATGGCGATGCTGGCGGCCATGGCAATCGCAGAAACGGAATGCACTGCGGTGAAGCCCCGAGGCGGAGCTTCGAGCCGGGCAATCACCCGCCGTTCCAACCCCTGGGGCGGCTCAGCCCTCCCGATCAGGCGCAGCGCAGCATCGATTTGCGAATCGGTGTTCATCGGTTCCCAGCTTTCTCCTCAAGCTTGCCGCCTAGCATGCGGCGTGCGCGGAAGATGCGCGACCGGATCGTGGATTCCGTGGTTCCAAGGATCCCCGCGATTTCTACCGTGGAGAGCTCATCGATCGCGGACAGGAGCAAAACCTCGCGCTCTTTTGCAGGCAGCTCATCGATGAGGCGAAGAATGCGGGCATGCCCTTGCGTGGCAATCATCTCCTCGTCGGCAGCCCGGTCTTTGGCCGGAAGAACGCGAACCAGATCGTCAATGTCTTCGGCTTCGGGCCTCGCTTTGCTTCTTCTTTTGCGGTCGAGAACCAGGTTCCAGGCAATCCGCACGAGCCATACACGCGTGTCACGGAGCTCGTTGAGCTTTTCGCAGTGGCGGAGCACGCGCAGAAATGTTTCCTGCACTACATCTTCGGCGTCACCGGCGTTCCGGGTCACGGAATAGGCGACGCGATAGAGAGTGGCTGAATACTGGTGGACGAGCTCAGTGACCGCAGCATGGGCTTGGGCCTCGGTCCGAGGAACGGCATCGGCGTCGAACCAGCCGGCGAGTTGTCCTTCAAACGTGCCCATTGAGTTCAAAAGGAGCGAGCCTCCGCCGCAAAAGTGTCAAAAAACCAGCAGAAATAGGCTTGCCAACCAGTATGACGAATCCAGAGGGTCTTCCGCTCGGCTCCCGGCCGAAAATAACGACTTTGGCGAGCCATTTGCGAGGTGCGGCCGAGCCGGACCCCGCTTTTACTTGGAAGCTTCGGCCAAAAGCTGTTTTGCCGCTTCGGTTCTGCCTTCTTTTTGAAGAAGAGCGGCATGCTGCCGCAAAACCGTTCTCATCTTCTGATCGGGATGGCCGCCCTGGTCCCTGGCTGCCCTGCGGAAGCTGATTTCAGCCGCGCGATAATCGCGATCGGCGCGGTCCTCGTTGCCGATCTGCGAGTAAATCATGGCCCGATGCCAGTAGGCGGTGCTCCATTCCACCGTGCCGAGCTTGACGGCTTTGGGCAGGAGCAAGATCTCCTGGTTAAATTCGGCAAGAGCCTCCGGCTTGTGATCGAAGGCCGCCAAAGCAATGCCGTATTCGTCGTGAGCCAGCATGCGATCGACGGCGCGCAACTGTCCGGGATATTGATCCGCCAGATCGCGCTGCTGTTTGCAGTAGTCGAGCGAGAGAGGATCCTGAGCGGTCAGCAGGTTCACGCACTTGACCATCAATTTGCCTACCTGGTCGCTCAGTTGGTTGGCGCGGTCCTCATCGCTCATAGGGGGCTCTGGAGCCTGTGCAGCGGCCGAGCCGCTTTTCGGCGCGGCGCTCCCGGCGGAGATGGTTCCTGCCGGCGCGGCGGGAGTTTGTTGAGAGGTTTTGGGCGTCGTCTGACTGGCAAAGGCGGAGAGCGCAACGCTCATGGCAAGCGCGGCACTCCATGCGATACAAATCCTCATTCCAACCCCCAACTCCCTTTCCCTATTATGCGCGCGTCCCGCAGCAACTGCGCGTCTTGGCCCTAGCACGTTCTGGGCAGAGCGGCCCTAGAATGAACCTGGAATGAACCTGCAGCCTATGACCGAACGCCTCTATTTTACCGACTCTTTTCTGGCCTCGTTCGAGGCCCGCGTCTCCGACATTCGCCAAGTCTCGCAAAGACGGGGTGAAATCTGGTGGCAGGTGACGCTGGACCGCACCGCGTTTTACCCGACGAGCGGCGGACAGCCTTACGACACAGGAGTGCTCGAGGCGGTGGCGCCGAGCGGCGCGCGATTGCGCGCTCCCATCGCGGGGGTGGAGGAAGACGAGGCGGGAGAAATTTGGCACACCACGGCTAAGCCGCTGCTTGCGGGCACCCTGGTGCGGGCCGAAATCGACTGGAGCCGCCGGCATGATCACATGCAGCAGCATTCAGGGCAACATCTGCTCTCGGCGATTTTTCAGCGGGAAACGGGGGCAGCCACCGTCTCGTTCCATTTGGGGGAGGCAGTCTCGACCATCGACCTCGACGTAAGCACCTTGTCCACAACCGAACTGGAGCGCGTGGAAGAAGCGGCCAACGCCGCGATCGCAGAGGACCACGCGATCGCGATACGCATGGTGGGGCGCGAGGAGGCGGAGTCGCTGCTCGCTGCCGGAAGCCTTCGCAAACTGCCACCGCGGACGGGCGAGATTCGCTTGATCGAGATTGAAGGCCTGGATCTGAATGCCTGCGGCGGAACACATCTGCGCTCCACCGCCCAGATCGGAAGCCTGCTGATTCGCGGCGTCGAGCGAGCAAAGCAGCAAGTTCGCGTGGAGTTCGCATGCGGCATGCGCGCGGTGCGCTTGGCTCGCCTGGACCGCGCGCTGCTGCATCGTACGGCGATGGCTTTGTCGGTGGGGAAAGAAGAGACGCCGGGGGCGGTCGAGCGGATTCTCGAAGAAAGCAAAGCTGCCGCCAAAGAACAGCGCCGCCTGGTGGAGGCACTGGCCGAGGCGGAGAGCAGGTGGATGGTGCGGGAGATTGCGAGCGAAAGTGGCCGGCGGCTGGTGATCCGCCGTTTCGCCGATCGCGATGCCTCTTTTCTCAAGTTGCTGGCGGGGCGCTTAGCGGCGGCGGCTCAAACCTGCGCGCTGCTGACCTCCGAAGTTGAGGATCCATCCGCGATCGTCTTGGCGGCCAACAGTGACCTTGGCCTCGATTGCGGCGTGGTTCTCAAAGGCGCGCTGGGGCATTTTGGCGCACGCGGAGGCGGCGCTGCGGTTATGGGCCAGGGGCGAATCTCTCGCGCCGAAGTGGGCGGATTGCTGAAGCATTTGGAGCCGGCTCTGCGCGGCCTGCTCGGCGCCGTTTCTGTTAGCATCGCGTCGGAGGAATGAAATGGATCAGGCAGCAGCTTCCGCCAACGGCCCTCGTAGAACCGAAGACATCGCATTGGATCTGTTGAAATTCATCGCCGGCGCCGCAGGAGTAGGGCGCACGGCTGCGCCCTCGGCCGGCTTTGTGGCCTCCTCCCAACCCGGCCGCGACGACCAGGTCAACCAGCTTTTGGATCTCTATTCCAAATGCCTTCGCGCTGTTCAAGCCAAGTGAGCAGCGCTTTCAACCCCGTGCGGCGCTCTTGTCCCTTGCTCCCGACAACGGTATAGAGCATTGACCAAACCCGTCAGCGTCGCCGTTTTTGGGGTTGGGGTTTTCGGAAGCAACCACCTTCGCGTCTACCGGGAGCTTGAAGAAGCAGGGGAGCCACTGCGGATCGCGGCGATCGTCGACGCCGATCCGGCCACTCCGGAACGTATCCGTCACCGATACAGGGCTGGAGGACCGGCGCCGCAGTCCACGCCTCCGGTCTATTCCTCGGTCGAAGAGTGCCTGGATGCGAGGCGCACGGGACGGCTGCACTTCGATGCAGCCTCGATCTGTGTGCCTACCTCAGCGCACTATGCGCTTGCGTCGCGGGCATTGAGCGAGGGCCTGGATGTACTGCTTGAAAAGCCGATCGCCTCGACCCTCGAAGAAGCCGATGGGCTCGTCCGGCAGGCGAACGAAGCGGATCGCATTTTGCAGATCGGGCATGTGGAGCGCTTCAATCCCGCGGTATCCGCGGTAATGCCTCTACTCAATGGGCCCATGTTCTTCGAATCTCATCGCCTAAGTGTGTTTACGCCGCGGGCGCTCGACGTCGACGTGGTGCTGGACCTGATGATTCACGATCTGGACGTGGTTCTCAGCTTTGCGGGCTCGCCGGTTTCCGAGGTACGCGCCACCGGCCTGCCGATTCTTTCGCCCAAGGTCGACATTGCGAATGTGCGCCTGGAATTTGCCTCCGGGGCGGTAGCCAACTTCACGGCGAGCCGGGTGAGCACCGAGCAGGTGCGCAAGCTGCGCTTTTTTCAGCCGCACCAATACGTGTCGATCGATTACGCACGGCGCGATGTGCTGGTGATCAACGTGGCGGCGGCGGCCGGCAGAGCGCCGGATCTCTCGACTGCCGCTCGGGCCGGGCTGTCGTTTCATAAACCGGCAGTGACGGACGGTGAGCCTCTGCAGCTCGAGATTCGCGATTTTTTGGATTGCGTACGGAGCCGCCGCTCGCCGCGAGTAACGGCAGCGGCCGGACGCCATGCGCTGGCCCTGGCCCTCGAAATCAACCGCGAGATTGCGGCTCATGCGGAGCGCGCGGG
This sequence comes from Acidobacteriaceae bacterium, assembly GCA_036267335.1. GTDB lineage: Bacteria > Acidobacteriota > Terriglobia > Terriglobales > Acidobacteriaceae > PALSA-350. Next base: position 874 of record DATAWF010000191.1, on the reverse strand, counting down.
GCTAAGAAGGTTCAACGCGTAGCCCGGCGAGTCAGCGAGTTAGCCTGGCGCGAGCGGTCCAGACCTACCAAGTTGCACTTTCTCCACATGCGCCTAGGGCTAGTAAGTATATCGATACGGGCGTCACAGTTTTGGTGCGAATCATGCGAAACTGATAACGTCCGCAATGGCGAATAGGAGGCGAAATGTCCGATAAATCCTCGATTGAGTGGACTGACGCAACTTGGAATCCGGTGCGTGGCTGTACAAAAATCAGCCCTGGATGCAAGCACTGCTATGCCAAGACCTTCGCTGAGCGATTTCGCGGTGTTCCCGGCCATCCCTATGAGCAAGGTTTCGACCTGCGGCTTGTCCCCGAGAAACTCAATGACCCGCTGAAGTGGAAGAAGCCTCGCAAGATTTTCGTTAACTCGATGAGCGATCTATTCCATCCGGCGGTGCCAGCTGACTTCATCGCAAAGGTTTGCGACGTCATGCTCCAAGCCGATTGGCACACCTACCAAGTGCTCACAAAGCGACCCGACCGTATGGCCAAGCTCTTGAACTCGCAGCTCTCCTTCGCAGCGAACCACGAACACATCTGGTGGGGGACGAGCGTCGAGGACCGGAAGCATGGTGTTCCTCGCATTACACAGTTAGGAAAAGCGCGCGTCGCGGTGAGGTTCCTGTCAGTTGAACCACTCCTGGAGGATCTAGGCACTCTCAACCTTCGGAACATCCACTGGATGATTGTGGGCGGTGAGAGCGGTGCTGGCGCTCGCCCCATGCAGCCGGAGTGGGTTCGATCGTTGGAACGGCAATGCCGCCAATTCGAAGTACCGTTCTTTTTCAAGCAATGGGGCGGAGTGCGTAAGAGCGAAACAGGTAGATCCCT
>DATAWF010000190.1:0-4414 GCA_036267335.1 Acidobacteriaceae bacterium | reverse complement strand
CTCGAGCGAGGTCTCGTGAACGCGGTCCGCATCCACGCCGAAGCCCCGGCCCGCAGCCAAAGCTTCTCCAGATAATTTGAGGAGAATCCGCTTGTACATTCAGTGAAAGTATCGCACATCCACGGGGCCGGCCGGGTGGCGAGAGCATTTCTCCTGATGATCTTTGCGCGGAGAACAGGTCCCTCCAGTCACTCCACCAAAGAACGGCTGCTCGTAGCGGGCGTAACCACGCCACTTTTCAGGAGAAATGCGATAGGGAATCTGTTGTTGCTTTGGAACGGCACGGCTTCAGCCTGCCGCACAAGCCTCTCATCGCGGGCGGCTTGAAGCCGCTGAGGGAATTTTGGGCTTGCTCCCACTCTGTCATCTCGACCGGAGGCGGCGCGAATGCATTTTGCTAGTGGCTAGAAGCCACTCCTGGGGTAGCCTATTCAAGCCGCTTTCGGGCTTGAGTGGGGCATTTGCTTTTCTTTCTGTCATTCCCGAAGGGAATCTGCTGGTGTCCTTCCTTTTCACAGGCGGCCCATTCTCTCGCCGCTGTTGCGCGTCGAGTTGGAAACGCAAGCGCCAGAGTACTGTTGCCGAAGCCACTCCGCGGGTGGCCAATTCAAGCCGCTTTCGGGCTTGAGTGGGGCATTTGCTTTTCTTTCTGTCCTTCCCGTAGGGAATCTGCTGTTGGTAACCGGAAGGTAGCGCGTAGCGCTGACCGCAACTGACAACTGATCACTGACTACTGACAACTGATCACTGACTACTGAAAACTTTCTACTGGTGGCTCCAGGCCTTCTGCCAGCAACAACGAGGGCAGCGGCTCAATCCGCTGCCCTCGTTGAATATTTTCCCTTCGATTGCATTTTCCGGGCGGAAAGATAGCCGCCCAAAAAACTACTCCCCGCCGGCCTTGGTCTGGGCCACCGTCCAGGAAGTGTCGCCAACCTTGAACCGTGCAAAGCGGCGCACCACAATGTTCTCGCCCAGCTTGGCGACCTTCTGCGAAATCAGGTCCTTGATCGCCACCGACTGGTCCTTGATAAAGGGCTGGTCGAGCAGGCAGACCTCTTCGTAGAATTTGCTCATCTTGCCCTCGACGATCTTTTCGACTACCGGCGCCGGCTTGCCGGTCGCGGCAGCCTGGGTGCGGTAAATATCGCTCTCCCGCGCCAGATCGTCGGCGGTGACGTCTTCCCGGCGGACATAGCGCGGATCGCTGGCGGCGATGTGCATGGCGATATCCTTGAGCAGCTCTTGGAAGTCGTTGGTGCGAGCCACAAAGTCGCTTTCGCAATCGAGCTCGACCAGGACGCCGATCTTTCCACCCGCATGAATGTAGGTGCCGACCGCGCCCTCGGTGGTGGTACGCGAGGCCTTCTTGGCGGCGGAGGCCATGCCTCGCTTGCGCAGCACGACGATGGCCTGCTCCAGATCCCCCTTGGCCTCCTGCAGCGCGTTGCGGCAATCCATCATCGGCGCTCCAGTCTTCTCGCGGAGTTCCTTTACCTGTGCGGCGGAGATATTTTCAGTCACGGATGACATCCCTTGTTTCCTCTATTGTCCCGGCGGGCGCCGGTTCGGCTATGGATTCGTTCAGTATTTTGTAAAGGCTCAAAGTTCGTGCGAGGCGGACCAGTGGCGGAGCAATGCTCGCGCGGCAAAGGCCGGCGCCGGCGGCAAAGCAACTCTGGCAAACCGGCTCCGGTTCGCACCGGCTCGAGCTTCTTGAGAACTCTTGTCGAGCTTCTTGGGAATTCCCCTTGAGCTTTTTTAGAACCCTTAGAGCGTTCCCTCGACCGCACTCGGTTCGTCTGCGGTAGTGACCGCACCGGGGGCCTTGCGAATTCCTCCGCCCAGCGCCGCCTCAAGGTCGACAGCTTCGGCGTCGCCACTGACTTCGCCTTCTGCGGAGCTGGCGGCTTCGACCGCGGGAGCGGCTTCCAGATGTTCATCGGCGGTCACGCCGGCATCGGCCGCGCGCTTGTCGTGGGCAGCCTGCACACCCTCGACGACAGAGTCGGAGATCTTCGAGGTGAAGAGCCGGATTGCCCGCAGAGCGTCGTCGTTGCCGGGAATTACATAGTCGACCACCGTGGGGTCGCAATTCGTATCGACCACGGCGACCACCGGTATGCCCAGCTTCCGGGCTTCCTTGACCGCGATTGCTTCATTGCTTGAATCGACCACGAACAGCGCGTCCGGCAGGCGGCGCATGTTCTTGATGCCGGCCAGATTGGCCTGCAGGTGCTTGCGCTCGCGCTCCAGCCGGATGACTTCCTTTTTGGTCAAAAGATCGTAGCGGCCGTCGACAGCCATCTCATCGAGTTCCTGAAGGCGCTTGACGGACTTCTGCACCGTGACCCAGTTGGTCAGCAGGCCCCCAAGCCAGCGCTGGTTGATGTAGAACATCCCGCAGCGGCCGGCTTCTTCGGCAATGGCGTCCTGCGCCTGCCGCTTCGTGCCTACAAATAGAATCACCTTGCCCTGCGACGTCAGCTCGGTAACGAACTTGCTCGCTTCCTTGAACATCTTCAAGGTCTTCTGCAGGTCGATGATGTAGATCCCGTTCCGCTCGCCGAAGATGTACTCCTTCATCCGCGGGTTCCAGCGCTTCGTCTGATGCCCGAAGTGGACTCCCGCTTCGAGCAGCTCCTTCATGGTGATTGTGGCCAAACGACCTCCTCGTGATGTGCATCCCGGAAAACCTGGTCCGGGATTGATTTCCCCGCCCGCCTCATCAGAACGAGCCGGGAAGATTCGCGCGGATTCCCCGCGCTGGTAAAGTATTTTCCCTATAGGTGTATCCCGAAGCTGCGATATCCTACGCGGCTTTTCACCGAGAAAAGCCGCACTTCCCAGTCCTCGGTGGTGCACAGCAATAGGAAAAATACTCTAGAGCTCAAAATCTTCTCAGACGCTGGACCGAAGACCAGATCCAAGTGCAAACGGTTATCGCTTGCTGAACTGGAAGCGCTTGCGCGCGCCCTTCTGCCCGTACTTCTTGCGCTCCTTGATGCGCGCATCCCGCGACAGCAGGCCATCGGCCTTGAGCGCCTTGCGCAGCTCGATGTTGAACTCCAGCAGCGCCCGGGCGATCCCCATCTTGACCGCATCGGCCTGCGCGCTCACTCCGCCTCCAGCCACAGTCGTGACCACGTCGAAGGTCGAGGAGAGCTCCGTCAGCGCCAGAGGGCGCTTGGCCGAGATCCGTTGCTGCTCGGTCACAAAGTATCCCTCGAAGGGCCGCTCGTTGACCAAAAAGTTCCCGCTTCCGGGCCGCAGAAAAACACGCGCCACGCTCGACTTGCGGCGCCCCGTTCCGTAGTACTGAACCAAATCAGCCATGTCCGTCCTATTCTCGAATCCTTGCGGCTATCGCGCCGCAACTTCCAGCGCTACCGGCTGCTGCGCCTCGTGCGGATGCCGGTCGTCGCGGTAAACCTTCAGCTTGCTTCCCATCTGCCGTCCAAGCCGATTCTTCGGCAGCATGCCCTTGATGGCCTCTTCGACCACCCGCTCCGGCCGCCGTACTATCAGGCGCTCGAAGCTCTCTTCCCGCAGCCCGCCCGGAAAGCCGGTGTAGCGGCGGTAGACCTTCTGCTGGCTCTTGAGCCCGGTCAATGAGACCTTGGCCGCGTTGATCACAATCACGTGATCTCCCATGTCCATGAACGGCGTGTACTTCGGATTGCGCTTGCCGCTCAACACGCTCGCCGCTTCTGTGGCCAGGCGTCCCAGCGTCTTGCCCGTGGCGTCCACCACGTACCATTTGCGGCTGATTTCATGCGAGCTCGGAATGTATGTCGACATCTCTTCTTCTCGTTCCCCGGGGAAGTCCCGGCCAAATCTTCCATCGGCAAAGACGCTCGCGCGCCTTCACGATTCTTCCCCACATACGACAAATTCAAATCGTGTGAGTGGCGCAGAGAGGATCAACTGGGCTCTTGGCTCCGCCGTATTTCACCGCCGCAGGCCCACCAGCGCCCTTGGCTGTCAAAACGGCCTAGCCCGATCCAGGCTGCTCTGGCGCGCTCGCGAATCCTTCCGAGGGCCAGCGCAGACGGGCAGACGAGGCCCTGCGCAAGGATTTCAGAGTACCCCACTTCCCGCGGCCAAGTCAACGCTAGGTCCCGAGTCATTCGTTCGTGCAAGAAGTGAACTCTAGCTTGGTATCAGGGCGCGACTTTGCGGTCACCGCGACCCCAGCGGACTCTTTCTCCCTTGCGGTATCCGCGTGAGTCGCGCCGTAAAGATCGGTTTTGTATCAGGGCGCGACTTTGCGGTCACCGCGACCCCATCGGATTCTTTCTCCCTTGCGGTATCCGCTTTAGTCGCGCTGCAAAGACTGCAAAATCAATGCGGGCTTCAGCCCCTGAGGCATGCTTTTCGTCAATTGCGCCACCTGCGTTGAGTTTTTTCGCAG
>DATAWF010000189.1:0-9680 GCA_036267335.1 Acidobacteriaceae bacterium | reverse complement strand
CGTAACGTCCGCCTGTGGCGGACGAACGATGGGGCACCCGGTCTATGGTGCGCTACAAAACTGCAGATCTCTCCGCTACGGCGGCGCTTGTGCGCCGCCTTCGGTCGAGATGACAGGTTTGCGTGCTGGCGAGAGACAAATACAGGGATCCTTCGGCCCCTCGCCCATGGCTACGGGGCCTCAAGGATGACGGCCGTTGAAAAGAAAATTTTTCTGCTCGGGATGTTTCTCCAGAATGACGACGGGAGATGTGACGACAAACCGACAACTGGCGAAGAACCCCAAGGAACAAGACCGCTTTCTTCGCCCACGTAACGTCCGCCTGTGGCGGACGAACGATGGGGCACCCGGTCTATGGTGCGCTACAAAACTGCAGATCTCTCCGCTACGGCGGCGCTTGTGCGCCGCCTTCGGTCGAGATGACAGGACAGTTGGGGAATCGCGGGGTTAGCTCGATCGGGCAGTCTTCATTGCGGAATGACGAAAAGCCAGGGGCTGAACAGGCTGCGGAAAAACTCAACACAGGTGGCGCAATTGACGAAAAGCATGCTTCAGGGGCTGAAGCCCGCATTGAGTTTGCAGTCTTTGCGGCGCGACTAAAGTCGCGCCCTGATACAAAACTCACCACTCCCGGAGCTTTTCCGCAGCCTGTGAAGCCCATCTGTTTTGCAGCCTTCGCGGCGCGACTAAAGCGGATACCGCAAGGGAGAAAGAATCCGCTGGGGTCGCGGTGACCGGAAAGTCGCGCCCTGATACAAAGCGCCCTGCCAACGTTTCGACGCCGCAGAAGAGCACCGGCAGATTCCCTGCGGGAATGACGGAAAGAGAGGCACCCCAGCACGCCGGCAGTCGCGAGTCACCAAGAAAGAGCAAAGGCCGCCAATGCTGGCGGCCTTTGCGGTGCGGTTCGATGTGGCGGCTATTGGAGCCTTTCTCCTGGTTGAGCTCGGTTCTCTGCTCGACATCATCAGGAGAACTGCTTTAGTCGCCCATGACCGGTTCTTCCTTCGCCTGGGGCGCAGCGGCCTTGGGCGCGGGAGCAATCAAGCTATCGATCGGAACGAAGCTATCCTGCGGCTTCTCGCCCAGGACATGCTCTTTGTAGAGGCGAGACATGCGGGCATTCTCGGCGTCCTGCTTGATCTTGGCGTCGCGAGCCCGGAGTTTCTCTTCGCGGGCGTTCTTGGCGATCCCCAGCTTGTCGAGGGTGTCGTTGGCCGCGGCGGTCACATGCTCCTGGTTAAGCACCAGGGTATGCTTGGCCTCGTTCATGCCGACCTTCTTGCCGCCAGCAAAGATTTCGTGCCGGCCATGCTCCTCGTACCACTTGGTGAGAGTGGCGGTCATGTGCATCTTCTCGATGATGTTGCGCCAGCCCACGCCGGTGTTGTAAGCGCAGAAGGAGATCTCGCCCTCTTGGGTGGCGTAGGGAATGATGCACTGCTCGGTGCGGCGGAAATCGTAGTTGAAGAGATCCTGGAACCACATGCCGGCGATGAAGAGGAAGTTCCAGCGGTCCGCGCGGCGCTTCTCGATATCGGCCATGGTGCGGTCGCCGGTGACTTTGCCGTAATTGCGGCCGGTAGCGCCGAAGCACTTATCGAACTTGGCGAGCAGATCCATGATCTTGAAGTGCTGAGGCGACTTGGTCGGATCGTAGTTGCGCAGCAGGGCAAGAGTGACGCCGGCGATCGAGAGGAACTTACCGCGAGCGGCGTCGTTGATCTTCGCCACGTCGCGGGCGAGGCGGTCGGCATTGAGGAATGCGGTGACGGGAACGGCTTCCTTGGTCTCTTTGTCGATCATCAGCGCCATGCCGATCCCGCAATTCGGGTGGCAGCCGCAGGAGAGCTGACCCCACTCCGCTTGGGGCCCATGGACCAGGTCGGCCCAGTCGGAGAAGGTGCTCATGAAGCTGATGGGGAACCAGTCGCGGGCGGGTTCGCCGAGGCCGGTCTGCTTTTTGACATCGTGCGCCATGTGGCTCAGGGTGTAGCGCTGGGCCATGCGCCGCTCGTCGCTCACCGCTTCATCGCGTCCGGTGAAGGAGACGGGCTGGAAGCTGAGGAAGTTGATCTTCTTCGGATTGTCGAGCGCGAACTGGATGATGTGGCCGACCTGCTCGTTGTTGATGCCGTTGATGATGGTGGTAACCGGAACGATATCGACGCCGGCTTCGTGCAAGTTGTGAATGGCCTGCAGCTTGACGTCAAAGAGGTTGCCGACCTTGCGGTGCGAATTAGCGGCGTTGCCGATGCCGTCAAACTGCAGATAGGCATAGCGCAGCCCGGCTTCCGCGGCGGCGCGGCAGAGCTCTTTGCTCTTGGCGAACTCGATGCCGTTGGTAGCGGCCTGGACAGAGTTGTAACCGACCTTGCGGGAGTAAGCGATGGCGTCGAGGAAGTACGGCGAGAGGGTGGGCTCACCGCCGGAGAATTGGACCGACATCTGACGACGCGGCTTGATCTGCACGGCGTTGTCGAGCATGGTCTTGATCTCTTCCCAAGTCAGCTCGTGCACAAATCCGACCTGGTTGGCGTCCATGAAGCAGGGATCGCACATCATGTTGCAGCGGTTGGTGAGATCGATGGTCAGCACCGAGCCGCGGCCATGAGTCACGGTCGAGGTGCCGTGATTGTGCAGCTTTTCGTCGTTGTGCGCGCGAATGTCGCGGCCAGGGAAGACCTCTTCCAGGTGACGGAAGAAGGTGGTGTCAATCGACATGACGTCTTCGAAATGACCATGCTTGGGGCAATCCTTGACCATCAGGATCTGGCCGTCGCGCTCGATAATCTGCGCCTTGATTTCGCCGATCTTCTCGTTCAAGAGAATTTCGTGGGGCAGCTTGCCATCGATAATCTGCTGGCGAATCTCAGGCACGCACTTGGGGCAAAGAGAGTCCGTGGTGCGGGGCCATCCGAGGGGCGGCTTCGCCTTCTGGTAGGACTTCAACAGCGGCTTCTCGGACCACTTCGGGGTGAACGAAGGATTGGGACTGATCCGGTTGAGCCTATCAAAGACTACCCATGCGCTCTGCGCGGCGACGGTCACTACTTTTTCCGCGAACTTGACGGCTTTCGACATGACTTTCTCCTGAAGAACAACTCTCGGCTGCGAGGCCTTGGAGCCCGAGGCTTTCTGCGGTTGCCGCACCAAAGTGGGCAGAGCCGCCCGAGATATAGCGATGCAACAACCAATCGCGGGCTTGCTGTTGGTGGTTCGAGTAACCCCGGCGCTATTTGCGACTGTGGGCTCGAGAACCGGACTCGCCCGGCGATTCTTAACCATCTATAAGGTTACGGGGTTTTCCAGGCAAACAAAACGAGCGGCCGTCGAATGGCGAAAAACGGAAGCCGGACGGTAACCCTGTCGCCTGAATGGCAAGGCTGCCGCGGCGGCAGCCCGAAACACTCATCTTACTGAATCTCGATCTTTTTGAGAATAGGGAACTTACGAACCAGATCCGGGAAGAACTCGAGGACCAGGTCGCCGCCGGCATCCGTGGCTACGGAAACCCCAAAGGTGCTTAGAACGACACCTGCCTTCCGGCTGGCGGGCGGGTAATAGGCAAGAGTAAGGAGGGCGGCGGCGGCGCGACCGGCCAAGCCGGAAGAATTGACCTGCTGGTCGCCATTGTCGGAACGCCGCACGACCGCCTGCTCGGCCGAGCGCAGGGACCGCGACAGAAGGCTGTTGCCCTCTCCTACCCGGTAATAACGGGGATCCTGACGCAGAACCGTAGCAAAGAAGCCGTCGGCAAAAATTCTCATGCTGACGGTGTGCGCCATGGAGGCGCCGAAGCGGGAGGCAAAGGCGTCGCCGTTGCTCCCGTATTTGGGATTGCTGCCGGTAAGCTGCTCATATCCAGCGGAATAGAGCGAGGTCGCAAGGTTGATTGGATTGGCGCTCTCGCGCATTGCAAAGATGGCTTTTTGCTTGCCGGAAAGCGGAGGAGCCACCTCTCCGGGCTCGATGACGCGGTTGTGGGGACGTATCGACTGAACGGCCGCGGCGGCAGCGGCTATCGCCGAACCCGGCTGCGGCGGCGGGGGATTGTTTTGCTGGGGCACAGGGGCATCGGGAAGCACCATGGCGTCAGCCGCGGGCGACAGCGGAGCGGCGATTCCGGTTTGGGCGAAGACCACCCGGGCAGGCGCAAGCGCCAGGGCGATGGACAGAAAGAGAGCCGGGGGGGAATGGCGGAAGCGCCGGCGGCAATTGGTCAAGAAGGCATGTCCTCATTTCCGAAACGGAGGCTTTGGAAATATTTAACTCTGGGAATCACCTTACCTTAGAGCGCGTCCCGAGCCGCGTGGATGCACGGTTCCGCTTTTGAAACATCAGGTGATCGGAGAGGCACCTTCCGGCTCTCCAGGGAGCGGGCCGGTTGACCGCAGGTTGCGGCGGAAGGAAGATGAAAGGAGAGGCCATCCCCCATGGCAGAGACAACAGACGGCGGAAACCCAACCCGCGAAAACGCGGGCCCCGGAGATCCGGAACATCGTTTTGAAACCTTTGGGCGACGCGTCGACGAGCGGCTGGGAACGGCGCTGCCCCGCATTGAGGAAGAGGTCAAGAAGGCCATTGCCTACCTCAATGACGAAGTGGCGCCACGGGTGAGGCAAAACTCCTCTCAGGCACTGCAGATTGCCGCGGAGAGACTGCGGCAACTCGCGGACTATCTGGACAAGCGCAGCAAAAGCGATCTGAGTTGAGAACCGCGGCGGGCCTGATGGTATCGACTGCGCGCAATGTTTTCGGCAATCCCTGCGAAGGCCGGGCTGTCAGTTCCCGGCTATCGCGATTCTGCCTGGCTTTGCTCGGACTGGCTCTTCTGCCGGCAACGGGATGCCACCATCGCAGCAGCGCTCAGCTTCCTCCCGCGCCGCCGCCGGCGATCGCAGAGCCCTCAGCACCTTCGCCAACAACCGCTCCAACAGCTCCAGGAGCTCCCGAAGCGGCGGCAGTGGCCGACAGCCCCGAAGACGCAGAGTTTGTCCGGACCCATTCGCCTATCAGCACGGAAGAGGGGCTTGCGAGCTGGTATGGGCCTCCCTACGACCAGCGCCGATCGGCCGACGGCAAAGTTTATAACCAATATGCTCTGACGGCTGCTCATCGCACGCTGCCTCTCAATTCTCTGATCGAGGTGACGAACGTTTCGACCGGCCAATCCGCAATCATGCGTGTGACAGACCGCGGACCTTTTGTTCCCGGCCGGGCTCTGGATCTCTCCCTGGCCTCGGCGAAGGCGGTGGGCGTGTGGCGGCCCGGAGTCGCCATGGTGCGGATCGATGTTTACGCCGCGCCTTCGGCGATCAACGAAGGCGGCCGCTGGTGCGTCCAGATCGGGGCATTCAAGAGCCGCGACGGTGCTCTGGATCTGCGCGACCACTTGATGCGCAAATACGAGAGGGCCAGTGTGATCGAGTTTGCCGGACCAACGGGCTACTGGGTGCGTATCCGGCCGGAGAACGACGACAGGAGCCGCGCGGTAGAGATCGAGAACAGTTTGCGGCCAAGCGAAGGCGCCGCCTACCTGGTGCGGCTGGATTGAAATCTCTGGATCTCACCCGATCCCGGCATCTGTGCTTTTTGCTCTAAAATGAGCCGTTGGATTCGATTGAATGGAGGGCATGTGAGCCAGCGGGGTAAGCCGGCGCACGATTCCCCTATCGAAGACGAAGCATCGCGCAATTGATCTCAGCGAGGCTGACGAGGGCTCCGGCGAAACCCATGCAGCGGCGATGGTCCTGTCTAGCTCTGGTCCTTCTGGTTCTGCTCTTGAGCGGCTCCCGCCCGGCAATGGCGACGCGCGCCGCAGAGGCGGTTCAGGCGGCATCCGACGCGCAATCGGAACCTTCGCTTGTCTACACGCTTCCTTCGGCGGAGCTCGCCCGCGCGCGGTCGCTCTACGAATGGCGCACGCTTCTGGAATTCGGCGGAACCCTCTGGAACATCCTTACGCTGCTGGCGATCCTGGTCTTCGGCTGGGCCGCCGGCCTTCGCTCCTGGGTCTTCCGGTGGACGAGCCGCGGCTGGCTGCAGGGGATTTGCTTTGCTCCGTTGCTCCTGCTCCTTGCGAGCCTGCTGAATCTGCCGGTCGACATTCTGGCGCATCACGTCGCGTTGAGCTACGGGCAGTCGATCGAAGGCTGGGGAAGCTGGTTCGGCGATTGGAGCAAGGCCTTGATGCTCACGCTGATTGTGGGCACGGTGGCGCTCCTGGTGGTCTTCGCTCTGATTCGCCGCAGCCCCCGGCATTGGTGGATATGGCTATGGCTTCTTTCGCTGCCCACGCAGCTGGCGGTGGTCTTTATTTTGCCGGTGGCCGTGGACCCGCTCTTCAATCATTTCGAGCCACTCGAGACTGCGGATCCCGCGCTCGTCGCGCAACTGGAGCGGGTGGTGGCAAAGACCGGAACCCGCATCCCCGCATCCAGGATGTACCTGATGCGCGCCAGCGAGAAGGTCACGGGCGCGAATGCCTATGTGACCGGGTTCGGCGCCTCGAAAAGGGTGGTGGTGTGGGATACCACGATCAAGAACTGCCCTACGGATGAGATTCTGGTGATCTTCGGACACGAGCTGGGCCACTATGTCCTGAACCACATTCAGCGCGGGCTGGCGATGGCCTCGGCGATTTCCTTTTTTGCGCTCTGGATTGGATTTCGACTCACTCATTGGCTGACGGCCCGCTATGGCGGCCTCTGGGGAATCATTTCGCTCGAGGATTGGGCGGCAGCGGGGATCCTGCTGTTGGTGCTCTCATTGTTAACCTTTGCCGTCGAGCCTCTGAGCAATTCGATCAGCCGAACCCAGGAGCATCAGGCCGACGTTTTTGGCCAGGAGGTGGTGCATGGCATCGTGGCCGATCCACAGAAGACCGCGGCGCTGTCGTTTCAACGGCTGGGCGAGGAATCTCTCGAATATCCCTGGCCCAATCCCTTTGTCGTTTTCTGGAGCTACAGCCATCCGCCTATCTCGGAACGCGAGCGCTTCGCAGCGCATTACAATCCGTGGCAGGCCGGCGGCCCACCCCGCTATTTCACGCGCGCCGGCGCGCTGCGTTAAGGATTTGGGCAAAGGGAAAAGGAAACGATAGGATCGTCGCGGAGGGCGCACGCACCATGGACTGCCTGTTTTGCAAAATTGCCGCCGGCGAAATTCCGGCCAAAATGATCTACCAGGACGACCAGGCCTTCGCCATTGCGGACATTCGGCCGCAGGCGCCGACGCATATCCTGGTGCTGCCGCGCAAGCACATTCAATCGTTGGCATACCTTGCACCGGGCGATGAGGCGCTGCTAGGCCACCTGTTGCATGTGTCGGCGAGGATTGCACGTGAGCACAAGCTTGGCCGCGGATTTCGCACGGTGATCAATAACGGTGACGATGGCGGGCAGACAGTCGACCATCTGCACATCCACGTGCTCGGCGGCCGCGCGATGCACTGGCCGCCGGGATAAGACGAGTCACGTTCCGTGGTCGATAGTTGTCAGTCGTCAGTGAAGCGGCAACCTGGATTTCTCACACTTCTTGCTCATCAACGGGCAGTTCTGTCATCTCGACCGACGCATGAGGGCGAAAGTCCTCATGCGCAGCGGAGAGATCTGCTTTTTGCTTGCTTTTCCGGCTGCTTCGCTCTGCTAACCGAAAAGCAGATCCCTCGACTCCGCATGACAAAAACCGTCATGCTGCGCTCGGGATGACAGTTATGGCTACACTCTGTGAGAAATTCAGGCAAAAAGCAAAAGCGGCACCCGGGGGCGGAAGAAAGGCAACAGCAGATTCCCTACGGGAATGACAGAAAGAAAAGCAAAAGCAACTGCGGATCTTTCCGCCGCGCCGGCGCTGCGGGCCTTGGAAGGCGGGACGATCCTTGACGCGTTGAGAACGAGCTACAAACAGCCTTTGTGGTCTCCCCACCCCGGCTCCGTTGCGAGTCACGAACTTTGAGAGCTGACTCGCTGCTTTTCCCACGCTACTGGCCGCTTTTCGGAAGGACCAGGAGCGAGAACGAGCCGGGAACCATTGTGCCGCGGCGGCCGCCTCCGGAGCCCGGTACGTATTTGGCGGTCACGCTGTAGAGCGTGTGGGTGTTGGGATCGCACTCCATCGTGCGCGCGCCGGTCTCAGTTTTGACATTGCCTAAAACGGTGAAGGAGTCAGGACTGTCTTCGCGGACGATGGTGATACTTCCCTGGCCGACGGAAGCGAAGGCCAGCTTGAGGCCGGGATCGAAGCGGACCGCGTCGTTGCCGCCGCCAATTGGCTCCGTGGCGATTACCTTTCCAGTATCCGCATTCACGATGGCCATGATGCCGGGATTGTCGGCCGGTCCGCCGCTATGGCAGCCGATGAAGATGCGGCGGGTCTTCACGTCCATGGCCACGCCGGAGGGTCCTTGGCAGGGCGCAAGGGGCCACTGGTTCACAACTTTCAGGGCCTTGGTGTCGATATCGATCAACGTGCTCGAGTCTTCCATCACGTTGAAGAGGTGGCCTCTACCGTCGGCGGCGGCGGATTCAGCCGCGCCGGGAATATCGATGGTGCCGACGACAGCGCCAGTTGCGGCATCGACCGCAATATCCTTGTGCCGGTGGGTCAGGCCAAAGATGCGATCGGACGCGGGATCGTACACGATGCCGTCGGAGCCGCCGATCGGAAGCGCGATCTCCTTGACGACCTTCAGGGTCTTGAGATCGAACTGGGTAAAGCTGCTCATGCCTTGCTGGCCCGTGCTGTTCCCGCTGTTGCTGGTAAATCCGTAGCCATCTTTTTCGGAGACGGCGACGCCATGGCTTCCGGGCGTGGGCGCGATGGTTCCGATGACCTGCTGGTTGTCCGTCGAGATGACGAGGATTTGATCTCCGTGAGAGACGAACAGGTGATGGTTTGCGGGGTCGATTCCCAAATAATCCCACCCGCCTTCACCCGGCAGCGGAATGGTCGAAGCAAGATGATACCCGGCGACGGAATCGGAGACGACGGGCGCGGCCGGCTCCGAAGCTTGCTGGGCAAAGGCCAGCGCCGGCAGGGCCAGCGCTGAATACAGGAATACGATCTTCTTCATTTGCGTGCTCCTCCACAAAAGCGACGACCGTCAGCCGGAAATGCTGCTTCGCGACGCGCAGAGAGAGATTGCGCGCGACTTAGGTCTACCGGGCTGGACAGCCGCGATCCTCACTTTAAGACATTTTCGGAAATACGGATGAAGCTTTGAGGTCCCTTCAGGTGGATTTTTCTTGAGGAAAAATCCACTTAGGACCCCTGGCTTCGGTCGATACCATTTCCGGAAATGTTATAGCGGAGAGATATGAAGACAGGCTTAAGATCGAGCGGCGCGGGAAAGAAGAGCGGCACGGCCCCGGCGTTTCTCACCCCAGAGGTTTCGGCGGCACGGCCGGATTGAGGGCAGCCTCTTGGCAGAAAGCGAAAATGCCTTTGAGCGCTTCGCGCTCGGCATCAATTAAGCCTTTGAGCGCTTCGCGCTCGGCATCAATTAAGCCTTTGAGCGCTTCGCGCTCGGCATCGATTAAGCCTTTGAGCGCTTCGCGCTCGGCATGGATTAAGCCTTGAGCGCTTCCCGCTCGGCGTGGATTAAGCCTTTGAGCGCTTCCCGCTCGGCGTGGATTAAGCCTTTGAGCGCTTCCCGCTCGGCGTGGATTAAGCCTTTG
>DATAWF010000188.1:0-24928 GCA_036267335.1 Acidobacteriaceae bacterium | reverse complement strand
TCTTTGGATCCATCTGCCAAGGCCGTAGACCGGCACATCCCGCAAACTCACCCGTGTCACGCAAAAACATCGGCCAGTATTGAATGCCGAGGCTGTTCTCACGTTCACGTTCTCTATCGAGCCGAGCACGCGCTTGTTCTCTGGTCATAGCGCCGCCGAAGTAGTGAGTCACTTCCGGGTCACACCACAACGCTTCGGCAAGCGCCGTATCCTCGTCAGTCCAGCTTTGAAATGTCAAACGAGCAGAAGAGGGAGGAGGAGTCACGCGCAACAAGCTCCGGCACTTTGGGCAACTGTATCGTATTTGGCGGATTACTACCCAGAAGCCGGTTTTCGTTTACCTACGGATGCCTGATCCAATTCCTCGAATGGCGACTTCAGGGCAATGCACGCTTTGAGGTGTTCCGCTTCGAGATCGATCAACGCTGGGGGTTTGTGAGGGCGGCGGCCGGACGCGATGCGCTGGCTTTGGCCCTCGAGATCAACCGCGAGAAATGACAGAAGGAAAAGCAAATGCAAATGCCCCAAATCAAGCCAAACCCGGGCTTGAATGGGCCACCCGCAGGCCTGGCGATATAGGACAGGATGACGGCCGGGGGAAACAAATAGCAGATCTCTCCGCTGCGCATGAGGATAACCCTTCATGCTTCGGTCGAGATGACAGGGTTGACTGAGAATGTGAGAAATTCAGGCTGAGACGGTTCGACTCGTAGAATCTTGCTCGCCTCCCGTAACGCGGGTATCGCGAGGGAGCGTCTGTCATTTATGAGAGTGGTATGAGAGTGTCCCTCAGGTGAGGAGGCTGGACGCAACGCACAAGCCCATCAAGACGTTGTTGTCATGTGGGTCGTTGTCACTGTCTGGCCTGGGTCCCTCCGCGTGAATTTCGCGATCCGCACGTTCTTCGCGAGCCTCAGTTTTTCCAGCAGCCAAATGCCGTAGTAATTGGGGTCGAACTCATACCACGCAAGACCATGCCTGGCAGAAACCGGGTTAGCGTGGTGATTGTTATGCCAACCCTCGCCCCCGGTAAGCAGCGCCACCCACCAGCTGTTACGAGACTCATCTCGAGTTGCAAAGCGCCGCCCACCGTGAAGATGGGTTGCGGAGTTCACGAGCCATGTGGCATGGAGACCCAGGGTAACGCGCATAAATATGCCCCATAAGAAGAGACCTACTCCAACCCTGATGCCACCGGTAAGAGTCCCCACCAGCAGCAGTCCAATCCCCAGAATGGTCAAGGGTACCCAATGGTATTTGCTCAACCAGACCTGCACGTGGTCCCTAGCGAGATCGGGAGCGTAATGGGCGAGGGCCGCAGTCTCGGTATTGAGCGCACGGCCGGTGATAATCCAGCCCATGTGCGCCCACCAGGTACCTTCCTGTGGAGTGTGCGGATCGCCGAGCCGATCGCTGTGCCGATGATGGATGCGATGGGTCGCCACCCATGCGATCGGACCTCCTTCCAGAGCCAACGTGCCGCAGACTGTCAGGAAATATTCGACCGCTTTCGACACCGTGTAGCCGCGGTGCACCAGCAGGCGATGATAACCCATGCCGATACCGCAATTGACCGCCAGAACATAAAGCACCGCGGCGACAATGAGGTTGGTCCAGCTGAAAAAGAAAAGCGCGGCAATGGCGCCCAGATGGAAGATGGCCATGAAGATGGCTGTAGTCCAAATTACACCGGACTCATTTTGCTTACGCCCCATTTCGATGCCAGCCGGCGACGCCGGCTTGCCGCCTTGCCGGACATCCTCTGGATTTTTACGCGCAAACCTGTCGATGGATGGCTTCAGATGCTTCTCCTGGGGCGCCTCTTGCCTAGCCTTTTCGGTGAGAACTTTCCCTGGCATAGGAACCTCCTCACAACCGATTCACCCAAATGTTTAGATGGTTTTCAATCAAGCAGAGGTTGGCGCTGTCCCTTAGACGACATGTTCATCATAGGCCACCGAAGGCGAAATCGGATGACACAGAGAAATAAGCTCGCCGGCGCGCCAACGCCGAAGATTGTGACGCACCGAGTTCGAATGGCGACTTCAGGGGCACTGCGCTCTTGGAGTTGTTCTGCTTCGAGATCGCTCAACGCCAGGCGGCTGTGAGGACTGATCTCGCCTGGTTCGCGAAAACACGTGTCCGCGACTATTGCAGCCATCGCGCTTTCATCGGTGGCTTCCTACTGCAGTTTTTGGACCTGGTAGTTGCTGGGAACCGTCAGTTGGAACTGCTCATCGCCGAGCGGCTGATTGACTTGATCTACCTTGGTAATCGCCAGATGAATCCGAAGCTCGTCGAGCGGCCGGTTGATATCGATGGTTGAGGGAAATTTTGTCCCGCTGAAGTCCTTGTATGGGCCGTACGTAATCTGCGTTTCGAGCTCGCCTTCGCTGTTGTAGATATCCTGCTCGGCAGGCAGCAGGGTGAGCCGGCTGATGCGAATCACGCGCAGAGGCTTGGCGACCTGAGGCGCCTGCGGGGTCTTCGCCGGCGGCGGGCTCAACACGGTGAGATCGTACTCCGGCGTTTCGACGACCCTTTTGGTCTTTGGATCGAAGGCGTTGGTGCTCTCATTGATGATGGAGACGATCTGATCGGGAGTAATGTTCGGGACCAGGATAGCGTCCACGAACATATTCGGACGCAGATTCTCCATGGGATTTGTGGATCGCTTTTCGACCGAGTTGCTGCCTTCGATGGCTTTGTTCTTGGGCGGGATCACCAAAGTGAAGGTTTTTCCATCGCTGGCCAGATCGACGGCGTGGGTGTGCAGCACCGGCATCAACACCAGCACGCGCAGCATCTGGGGCTTGCGAATGAGGATATAGCTGGTGAAGGAGGTGTAGTCGGTCTGTTTGCCCTTGTGCACACCGCCGACGGAGGGCGTGAGCTCGACGGTGACGGTAATGGAGTTGATCTGGTTGTAGCGCTGGTTGATGCCATTCACCAGCTGCAGCGCATCCGCGTTCATGACCGGCCCGGCGAGAGTGACCTGTTGCAGTTTGCGGGTATGGCTCAGGCATCCGGTCAAAAGGACCGGGAACAGGAGCGCCGCGAACTTCAAGCTGTCTTTCCGCATCAATGGCCAACTTCAAAAATTTGATTGATTGCGCTCTTTTCAGGGAGCCTGTTGCGCGTTGTGCGCTTTTCGATACGCGCTTACATTCCGCTCGTGCTCGGCGAGACTGGCCGCGAAGCGTGAATGGCCGGAACCGTCGGCATCGGCAACAAAGTACAAATAGTCCGACTGGGCAGGGCGCAGCGCCGCCTCAAGCGAGGCAAGGCCGGGATTGCAGATCGGTCCCGGCGGGAGCCCGGTGTGGAGATAGGTGTTGTAGGGCGATTCGGCACGCAGGTCTGAAGCGTAGATCGTGCCCCGATAGCGATGATCGAGCATGGCGGCATAGATCACGGCCGGATCGGTCATCAGGGGCATGTTTTTGGCGAGGCGGTTCATGAAGACACTCGCCACCAGCGGCCGGTCTTGAGCCAAAGGAGTTTCCTTCTCAATCAAAGAGGCCAGAACCACGATCTTGTGATCGTTGCCGGCGAGACCGATCGAAGCGGCGACCTCGCGAAAGCGCTTGACCATGGCCGCAGCCATCTGGTCGGGGGTCTGCATCTTCTGAAAGTGATAGGTATCGGGAAAAAGATAACCTTCGAGGTTCGTGGCGCCCGGGTCGAGATCAGCGATCAGATGAACGTCCTTCCTGGCGGCTGCCAGGAAAGCCTCCTTCGAACCCAATTGCGCGTCTTCGATCGCTTGCGCAATATCAAATAAATTGTACCCTTCGGGAACGGTGACCGTCCGGAAATAAACGTCGCCGCGATGGAGGCGGCCATAGACCTCGAGAACGCTCGCGGGCTGGGCAAAGCGATATTCTCCAGCCTGGAGCTTGCCACCACGTATCAGGCGCAGAAGATCGAAGGCGTAGCGGCTGCGTATTACGCCGCGGCCAGCCAAGAGAGAAGCGATCTGGCGCGACCCCATGCCCGGCGCAATCTCCACAAAGGTCTGTGTGGAAGGCTGCGCAGGAAGCATCAGACTCACTGCTATGACCGAGAGACCAAGCAGGAGAACCAACACAAGGAGGGAGAGGAAACGTCTCACGATCGAACAGGTCCTGGAAAGAAAGATCCCGAACGAAAACAAGAGCCCGACTGCCGGGACAGGAGCGCACAGCGAAAGAACCGCAGAAAATGCAACACTCTACTCGGTTTAGATTCCGAGCGCAGCGATACGATGCGATTTTCCTGCCCGCTGGGCCGGATTTCGAAAAGCCTCTCCTGTTCCCACGGAGGAAACCCAAACGGTCCGGCAACGGCATCGCCTTCGAGCGGATGCCTTGGCCGCGACCAACCGCCAACTCTAGAATTGGTCTCATAA
Source organism: Acidobacteriaceae bacterium (assembly GCA_036267335.1). Taxonomy (GTDB): domain Bacteria; phylum Acidobacteriota; class Terriglobia; order Terriglobales; family Acidobacteriaceae; genus PALSA-350. Next base: position 20,538 of record DATAWF010000188.1, on the reverse strand, counting down.
ATAGTTCAGCGGCTTTGGGATGCTGCATGAGCCCCGCTTCTGTGGCGGGTCTCACACGCTGTCCCACCAGGCGCAACGGGTTTATGAGACCAGTTCTACCGTTCAGCCCTCAAGCTCTTAGTCTATAGAGGACTATGGACAGCAATCCACTCGAATCCCCAAAGAATCGGCCGCCGCGCATTCTGGGGCTGGATTTTGGCAACCGCCGCATCGGCGTTTCAGTCTCCGATGAACTTGGCCTGACCGCACATCCCGTACTCACCCTGGTACGCAAAAACCTGCGGCAGGATCTTCGCTCTCTGGCGCGGCTGGCGCGCAAATACGAGTGCGCGGAAATCGTCATGGGGGAACCTTTGTACCCATCGGGAGATCCAAGCCCCCAGGGCGCCAGGGTCAGAGATTTCGCAGGACAGCTTGAAGCCGAGACCGGCATGCCGGTCTACCTTTGGGATGAGCGGCTGTCGACAGCGGAGGCGCATCGATATCTGGACGAAACCGGGCGGCGGCCGAAAGAGCGGAAGGCAGTGATCGATCAACTGGCCGCGGTTCTGATTTTGCAGAGCTTTCTGGATGCCCGGCGCGTCCCCGAGAGGCCGCCAAGCGGCTGAGGGCCTGTGCGGACGCGGCTCCGTCGTATAATCGAGATCCGGAGCTAGCCAAGACGTCTCGCTTGTCTCCCGGGGTCGCGTTCGCACATGCCGCCCCACCCGCCACTGCCCGGCGACCGGAGGGAACCGGGGGGCGTTCCATCGAGCAAAGAGGGGAAGAGGGACAGCGGCGCCACGCCTGGCTGGGGCCGTCCCAATTGCTGAAATATGCCTGAACACGTCAAGAAACAGTTGGAAGAACAGATTCGCGAGCTGGAACGGGAGCTCACCCACGATCTTCCGGCCGAAATCAAAAAGGCCGCTGCGCTGGGCGATCTGAGCGAAAACGCCGAATACCACATGGCCAAGCAGCGCCAGGTCTTCGTGAACGCACGGCTGGGCCAGCTCAAGAAGCGCATGGCCGAGCTTGCGCTCGTCAACCTTGCCAACATTCCCAGAGACCGCGTGGCTTTCGGCTCCACGGTGGTGGTCTACGACGGGACAAAAGACGAAAAAATCGAGTACAAGCTTGTGACCAGCGAAGAGTCGGACGTCAACAAAGGGTTGATCTCGACCACCTCGCCCATCGGCCGCAGCCTGATAGGCAAACAAGTGGGTGACATTGCGGTTGTGGTCACTCCCAACGGCAAGCGAGAGCTGGAGATTTTGAAGCTCACGACCATTTACGACGGGGGAGAATGACCTGGACGCGCACCTTCGGCCAAGGATGCGGGTACATCTTGCAAAAGATCGTGAATGGCCTTGCGCTTACGCGCATTTCGCCGAACGCGCTCACCTTCATCGGCCTGATCATCAATACCGTCGCCGCCGTGCTCTTCGGCCTGGCTAACGAGCGGAACTATATCCGGATGTTTCTCTATGCGGGCATAGTGATCATCGGCGCCGGCATCTTCGACATGGTGGATGGCCGGGTGGCGCGCCAAACCGACCAGGTGACGGTCTTCGGCGCCTTTTTCGACTCCGTGATCGACCGTTATAGTGACGTGGTTCTCTTTTTCGGGCTGCTGGTGTTTTACGCCCGCGGGAACCGCTTTTTCTATGTGGTTCTAGCGGCTTTCGTGATGGTGACGTCGCTGATGGTGAGCTACACCCGGGCGCGCGCCGAAGCCCTGATCGGCACCTGCAAGGTGGGTTTTATGGAGCGGCCCGAACGCGTGGTGCTCATTATTCTGGGCGCGCTCTTCGACCGCTGGGGAGTGATGGCGCCGGTGCTCTGGGTTCTGGCCGTGCTCTCGACCATCACCGTCATTCATCGCATCAGCTACACCTATCAGAGGACGAAGAATCTGGCTCCGATACGCGAAGCCTGACCCAGGGCCATGCTGATTCTCGCCTCCGCTTCTCCCCGCCGCCGCGAACTGCTCACCCAGGCCGGCTTTTCTTTTGAAATCCGCCCATCCGCAATCGACGAAAGGCCGCGAGCCGGCGAGGACGGCGTGACCCTTGCAACCCGGCTGGCGAGGGAAAAGGCGGAGGCGGTCTTTCTTGAGCTTGCAGCTGCTTCCGAGCTTGCAGCGGCCCTTGAGCCTGCGGTGGCCGCGGGCGATCGCCGGGAGTCCTTGCTGGTGTTGGGGGCGGATACGGTCGTGGTCTGTGGCGAGGAAATTCTCGGCAAGCCTGCGGACGCTGCCGATGCGGCACGCATGCTTCGCCTGCTTTCCGGCCGGACGCATCAGGTCATCACCGGCCTTAGCCTGGTCACCCGAGGGAAGCTCAGGCCAGAGGCCGAAGTTGCGTCGGAGACCACTGAGGTGACGATGCGGGCGCTCTCCGAGAGCGAAATTCTGGACTACGTGGCCCGCGGCGAGCCCATGGACAAGGCCGGGGCATACGCCATCCAGGGGCAGGCCGGACGCTGGATTCCTTGTATCCGTGGCTGCTATTTCAATGTTGTCGGGTTGCCGCTCGCCCGGGTTTCCAGCATGATCGAGGCGGCTTACGAACGCTGCCAGGGGTCAGCCAACCGGCGCTAAGAGCATTTCTCCTATTGCTAGGCAGCACCGAGGCCTGAGAAGTGCGGCTTTTTTTGGTGAAAAGCCGCGTAGGATGTCGCAGCTTCGGGGTACACCTATAGGAGAAATGCGCTAACCCACACAAAGCGAGCCCTTGCCCGGTCTTTGGCGTCAGGTAAGGCGTCAGGTAAGAGGAAGAGCGCTCCAGGGCCTTTGGGGGGCGGGGCCTTGGGCGGGCCAGCCGCCGAGGGGGTTCCTAATCGATCAAATCGTGTCTGTTTTACCACAGTGCAACTTTCTGTCTGCCTTGTAGTCTATGCACTCGTGGCACTTGTTGACTTACCGGTTGGAAAAGACCGATCCGTGGAAGCAGGACACCTAGAACAGACCATCGAATCCGCGATCGCGTTTTCCGGGATCGGCCTCCATAGCGGGGCGCCTGTGAATATGCGGCTCTTGCCCGCGCCCGCCGGGGCAGGCATTGTCTTCCGGCGTACCGATCTCGACAATTTTGAAATTCCGGCCATTGGGCGGAACGTGGCAAAGGTGAGCTACGCGACGAGCCTGATGCGCCAGGGAGTGCTGATCTCGACCACGGAGCACCTGCTCTCTGCCCTGATCGGCATGGGCATCGACAATGTCATCGTCGAGCTCGACAATCTCGAGCTGCCGATTCTGGATGGCAGCGCCGCTCCCTACGTCGAAGCTTTTATTCGGGTGGGCATCAAAAGACAGCGCCGGCGGCGCAACTATCTGCGCATCATCAAGAGCGTGGAGGTCCGCGAGGGGAATAAATTCATCGCCATCTATCCGGGAGACGCCTTCAGCATCAGCTATGGGATCGATTTCCCGCAGCCTATCGGCTGCCAAGGCCTGGCTGTGGATCTAGCGGCAGGACGATACGGCGCTGAGATTGCTTCCGCCCGCACCTTCGGGTTCATGCAGGACGAGAAAAAGCTGCGCGATATGGGCCTGATCCGCGGGGTTTCACCGGAGAATGCGATCATTCTCTCGAAAGATGGGGTAAAGAATGGGCCGCTTCGCTTCAGCGACGAGTTTGTCCGGCACAAGGTTCTGGACCTGATTGGAGATCTGGCGTTGGCGGGCCATCACATTCTCGGCCGGGTGGTGGCCGAGCGCGCGGGGCACGCGATGCATACGGCACTGGTTTCGCGGCTGCTGCGCGACCGCTCCGCCTGGGAGATGGTACAGATGCCGGCTCCCCGGCGAACCGCCGCACCGGCCGCGGTACGAATGCCCGAGCTCAAGGTGCAATCCGTCTCGCTGTGACGATTGGGATGGAGCGCCTTGCTCCTTCTTTTTAAAAGGGCTGCGGCTGTTGAGCCGCAGTCTGCGCGGCCTCCCGCTCTTCCCTCACGACCGCGCCCATCGCATATTTAAGGGCTTCGACTCCCTCGCCGGTCACGGCAGAAATGGCATAGAAGGGGAGCTTGCGCCGCTTGGCCATGGCCTTCAGCTTTTTGAGCTTTTCGGGATTGGCCGCATCGATCTTCGACGCGACCACGATGGTCGGCTTCTGCGCCAGGCCGTGGCCAAAGCTTTCAAGCTCACCGAGAATCACGCGGTAGTCCGCGGTAGGATCGGGGCGGCCGCTTCCATCCGAGACATCGACAAGATGCGCGAGGACGCGGGTGCGCTCGATGTGGCGGAGAAATTCGACTCCCAGGCCGGCGCCGAGATGCGCGCCTTCGATCAGCCCGGGAATGTCGGCGACGACGTAGCTCTCCTCATGCGGCGCTTCCCCGATCGAGACGACGCCGAGGTTCGGTTCGAGGGTGGTGAAGGGATAGTCGGCGATTTTGGGCTTAGCGGCTGAGACGCGCGAGATGAGGGTGGATTTGCCGGCATTCGGATAGCCGACCAGTCCTACGTCGGCGAGTAGCTTCAGCTCCAAACGATAGTGCCGCTCTTCTCCCGGGCGGCCGGACTCCGACTCGCGGGGAGCCTGATGGGTCGGGGTTGCGAAGTGCTGGTTGCCGCGGCCGCCGCGGCCGCCCTTGGCGACCACAAGCCGCTCGTCGGGATGGGAGAAGTCGTGAACCAGCTCCCCGGTTTCCTCGTCGTAGAGGGTGGTGCCCACCGGCACCTTCAGCACGCTGCTCTCACCCTCGCGGCCGGTGCAGTTGGAGCCTTCTCCGTGGCGGCCGCGCTCGGCCTTGTGCTCGGGATTGAAGCGGAAATGGACGAGGGTATTGTGGCGCTCGCTCGATTCCATGATGACGTCGCCGCCACGCCCACCGTCGCCGCCCGACGGGCCGCCGCGGGGAACGAATTTTTCACGCCGGAAGGCGACGCAGCCATCGCCGCCATTGCCCGCTTTGACCCGGATTCTCGCTTCATCAATAAACATAGGTTCTCAATCGTAACGTGGAGGGAGCTTCTCGCTCCGCAGGGCAAAACTGCCGCAGGTTCCGGTGCTCTCTCAGAATATCGGGAAATTGCCGAATGCGGCCCTCTGGTGGGATTCGTGGCACGTCAGGAGTTCGCGGCAGGCAGGCCCTCTTTACAATAAGGAAGAATGGCTTTTACGGAACAATACGATGTCGCAGTGGTAGGAGCGGGGCACGCGGGCTGTGAAGCGGCGGTGGCGGCCTCGCGCATGGGGCTGCGCACGGCGCTCTTTACCTTCAACCTCGACCTGATCGCGCAGATGTCGTGCAACCCGGCGATCGGCGGCATCGCCAAGGGCCATCTGGTGCGCGAAATCGACGCGCTGGGCGGCATCATGGGCGAGGTTGCGGACGCCGTGGGCATCCAGTTCCGGCTGCTGAATACCTCGCGTGGGCCGGCGGTGTGGTCGCCGCGCGCGCAGTGCGACAAGCGACAGTACCGGGTGAAGATGCGCCAGGTGCTGGAGGCCCAGCCCAATCTCTTCATCAAGCAGGCGGAGGTCGTCGATCTGGTGCTTGAAGAACAAGGCATCGAGAACGCGGCGCCGGGCGAGACGGCACGGCGGCAGGCGCGGGGACTGCGCCTGCGCGATGGACGCACCGTTCTGGCCAAGGCGATCGTAATTACTACAGGCACATTTCTGAATGGCCTCATCCACTGCGGCGAAGAGCACTACTCCGCCGGCCGCAGCGGCGAGCCGCCGAGCCTTCTGCTGGGCGAAGCGCTGAAGGGGCTGGGGCTGCGCGGATGCCGGCTGAAGACCGGAACGCCTCCGCGGCTCGATGGGCGGACGATCGACTGGAGCCGCTTTGCCGAGCAGCCCGGCGATCCCGATCCCACGCCGTTCAGCTTTCGCACCGTCGAATTGCCGCAGAAGCAGATCTCCTGCCATATCGCGTACACGACTCCGGAGACGCTGCGCCTGATTCGCGAGAATGTTCACCGCTCGCCGATGTATTCCGGGCAGATTCAAGGCATCGGGCCGCGTTACTGTCCCTCGATCGAAGACAAGGTCGTCCGTTTTCCCGACAAGGAACAGCACCAGTTCTTTTTGGAGCCGGAGGGGCTGGACACCCACGAAGTCTATGTCAACGGCATGTCCACCTCCCTGCCGATGGAGGTGCAGTGGCAGGTGGTGCGCTCCATTCCCGGCCTCGAGAATGCCGAAATGCTGCGCCCCGGCTACGCGATCGAGTACGACGCGATCGATCCCACGGAGCTCGACCGGTCGCTCACGGTCAAGCAGATCTCCGGGCTTTACCTCGCGGGGCAGATCAACGGGACCTCAGGCTACGAGGAGGCGGCGTGCCAGGGGCTGATGGCAGGCATCAACTCCGCTCTGTTTGTGCGCGGGGAGATGCCATTCACTTTGGACCGGACCGAGGCGTATACGGGCATCCTGATCGACGACCTGATCAGCAAAGGAACGAACGAGCCTTACCGGATGTTTACGTCGCGGGCGGAATTTCGCCTGCACCTCCGCATCGACAATGCGGATCGCAGGCTGACGCCTTATGGCCGGCGCCTGGGCCTGATCGACGACCAAGCCTGGCGCGACTACCAGGAAAAGCAGGCGCGGGCGGTTGCGCTCGAGAAATTGCTGGCGACGCGCAAGGCGGACCTGGCACGGATGGAGCTGCTGCTGCCGGAATTGGCCGCCGGGTTGGGCAATGTTGCCGGGCAGACGTATGCCCAGCTTCTCAGGCGCCCGGAGGTGAGGCTCGAAACTCTATTGCCGGTGCTGCGAGAGGAATTTCACGAGGATAGATCGGGAACGGATAGCGCGGAGCTCGAGTTCTTCGCGCGCGCGATGACGGCGAAGATTCGCAATGAGCTGAAGTCGGTAGAGACGGAGATCAAGTATGCCGGCTATCTGGACCAGCAGCGCAAGGCGATCGAGAAGCTGAAGCGGGCGGAAGAGCGCACGATTCCCGCGTGGTTCGATTACAAGGGCCTGAGCGGCCTCTCGCACGAGATCCAGGAGAAGCTGACCCGGATTCGGCCGCAGACCCTGGGACAGGCCAGCCGAATTCCAGGGGTGACTCCGGCGGCGCTCTCGCTGCTCAACGTATTGATCGAGGTCGAGGGACGGCGGCGAGCGGTTCGAGCGGGATCCGCATAGGCGTTCGCAGTTCCCCTCGGTTCCGTTTCAGGGAAAAGCGAATACAGGGATCCTTCGGACTCACTTCGCCTGCGCCGGGGAGTCTCAAAGACCCTCAGGGGCTGAGCGCCCAAAGACGTTCGCCGATTCTGGCGTGGCAGAAGCCGCGCCCCACAGCCGGGCCCCGCCAAACAGCAGATTCCCTACGGGAATGACAGAAAGAAAAGCAAATTCCTAACGAGCTCAACGCCGCAATGCCTGGGCGATGGCCTTCTCGGCCAGGGGGGCCATGATGGCGTAGCCCTGAGCGTTGGGATGGACACCATCGCCGATGGAAATTCCGTCCTTCATGCTGCCGTCCGGGTTCGCCATGGCGCTGTAGTAATCCAGATAGACCAGGCCTTGCCGCGCACAAAAATCCCTGAGCCAGTCGTTGAGCTGCCGGATTTCCGCGACAGGCTGGATTCCCGGCTTCCAGGGATAGGCGGCCGCGGGGGTGATCGAGGCAATGATCATCTTGATGTTGCTGGCCTTGGCGATCTCCGCCATGGAGACGAAGTTGTCTTCGATCATCTGCGGAGTAGAAGGGCCGGTGTTGCCCGCAACATCATTCGTGCCGGCCAGGATGACAACCGCGGCGGGATTCAGATGCACCACATCCTGCTCAAAGCGCACCAGCATCTGCGGCGTTGTCTGCCCGCTGATGCCGCGATTGATGTACGGCTTGCCGGGAAAGAAATCGCCGTAGTGGCGGCCCCAATTGTCGGTGATGGAATCGCCGAAAAAGACGACGCGCTGTTCTCCGGGAGCGGGCGGCGGCAGCGTCGCATTCTCCTCCCGGAAGCGGTCCAATTGCGGCCAGTCGTTCAACTTCGCCTGCATGCTCGCAATCGCTTTGGACTGCGCCCGGTCCGGCGCAGCGGGGGCGACCGGCGCCGGCATCGTGGCAGATGGAGGCGGAGTTGCGGGCGGCGGCGGAACAGGCGCCTCCTGTCCCCACAGCAGAGTTGTGCTCGCAAGGAACGCACCAATCACGATCTGATATTTCATCCTGACTTCCCTCTCAAAGAAAGAGCGAAGCCAATCTTACAACCCCGACGACCCGATTCCGGAAGGAGCGTGGCAGCTACGCAGCCCGATATTTTGGATCAGTATCCGAGGTGGTGGAGATAGAGGACTGCGGCCGAGGCAGCCAGGCAATAGATGCCGAAGAGATACCAGCGCCCGCGCTCCAGCCATTGACTGAGCCATTTGAGGGCGAGAAGGCCGGCGAGGAAGGCGAAGACCATGCCGAGCAGGCTGGGAAGGGCGGCGGCGGCAAGATCGGCTCCACCGGCGAGATGATCGGCATGCACCAGCCGGAGAGCTTCACGAGCCACCGCAGCCGGTGTGAGGACGACGGCAAGGGCAAAACTGAACCGCTCCGCTTCGGATTTGGCTGCACCCGCGAGCATGCCGACCGAGATCGTGGCGCCGGAACGGGAGAAACCGCGAAAGGGCAGGCAGAGCCCTTGCACGGCCCCAATGAGCCCGGACTGCTGGTAGGTGAGGCTGGGAGTCTCTCGCTCGCCGGCGGCAGAGCCCTTTCTTTCGGCGAGCCCGGCAATCAAGATCAGCACTCCCGCCGCGGCCAATGCGGGTCCGACAATGTCGAGGCGGCCAAAGAGATCCTCAATCTGGGCATGCGGCACACCGCGGAAAAGAGTCTTCTCCAGGATCTTGATGATGATCTCGCCGATCACCGCAGTCAGCGCGGAGGCCAGGATCACCCGCCAAGCGAAGCTCTTGAATGCCTCGCCGCTGCGGAAGTACGTGCTCTTCCACTGCCGCCAGAAATAGACGATGACGGCAAACATTGTGCCGGTGTGGAGCATGACCAGCAGAAGAGTCATCGCCGGGGAGGAAGGATCCAACCCCATCAGCTTTTCCGCCACCACGACGTGAGCCGAGCTTGAAACCGGGAGCAGCTCCGCAAGGCCTTGGACCACGGCCAGGAGGATGACCTTAAGAAAAGACATAAGGTCATCCTAACCAAATCCTCAGGCGGCGCGGTTTCGTGGTTGTTACACGGGCGGGGGATTCCGCTGAGCGAACTGGCGTTGATGCCAGTAGGGGTAGACCGGCTCTACCTTGCTGGCGGCGTCGAGTTTTGCGACCTGCTCGGGGGTGAGGTTCCATCCGGCAGCGGCGAGGTTCTGCTTGAGCTGCTCCTCATTGCGCGCGCCTAGGATCACGCTGGCCACCGTCGGCCGCTGCAGCAGCCAATTGATGGCAATCTGCGGCACGGTCTTGCCTGTCTCCTTAGCGATGGCATCGAGCGCATCGACCACGTTGTGCAGGTATTCGTCGGCCACCGGCGGACCATTTCCGGCGGTCTTGTGCAGGCGGCTCTGCTCGGGAAGCGGCTGATTACGCCGGACCTTGCCGGTAAGGCGGCCCCAGCCTAACGGGCTCCAAACCAGGGCAGAAACTTTCTGGTCGAGGCCGAGCGGCATGAGCTCCCATTCGTATTCACGGCCAACCAGCGAATAGTAGACCTGATGCGCAACGTAACGCTGCCAACCATACCTATCTGAGACAGCGAGGGATTTCATCAGGTGCCAGCCGGAGAAATTGGAGCAGGCAAGATAGCGGATCTTTCCCTGGTGGACGAAGCGGGTGAGAGTGTCGAGGGTTTCTTCGACCGGCGTCGTCGCGTCAAAGCCGTGCATGTGGTAGATGTCGACGTAGTCGGTGCCCAAGCGGCGCAGGCTGGCTTCCACCTGGCGGGTCAGATGCTCGCGCGACGAGCCTAGCTCGTTGGGACCTTCGCCCATGGGGAAGGTGGCCTTGGTCGAGATCAAGACCTTGTCGCGGCGGCCCTGAATCGCCTTGCCCAAAATCTCTTCCGACGAGCCCGCGGAGTAGACATTTGCGGTATCGAAGGTATTCACACCGGCATCGAGGCAGATGCTCACCAGCCGGGTTGCTTCCTGGGCGTCGGTTCGCCCCCAAGCACCAAAGAACTCGCCTTTGCCGCCGAAGGTGCCCGTACCGAAACTCAACGCGGAGACCTTCAATCCTGAGTAGCCAAGCTGTCTGTATTCCATGAGCGAATGGATGCAACGGAAAGAATTGTGGTTCTTTGAAATTCTAAACACAGTTCGACCTTCCCGGGGGGGCGGCAGATGCAACCGGTTTTTCCGCATTGGACGCTGCGATACCCACAGGCAAACTTCTCTCGCGAAGATTTTCCGATGCCCTAAACTGGAGCGAGAACGACGGCGATCTTTTTCTTCATCCCACCCCCCTTGGAGGTTCCCCCGATGGCTGCATCCGCCGGCCTGCCGCAGACCAATTTGATGGAGCGGGGTCTCCCTGCCAGCGCCGACGCGGAACGCGCGATTCTGGGCGCCGTTTTACTGGACAATCACTGCTTCAACGAAGCCGCGGAGAAGCTGAGCGCGGACGATTTCTCGCTCGACTCCCACCGGCGGATCTTCCAGCGAATGGCGGAGCTGATCGATACCGGCCGGGCCGTCGATATCGTGACGCTAGCCGAAGAGCTCGCGCGCCGGAAGGAGGTGGAGGCGGTCGGCGGGGTGGCCTATCTCGCCTCCCTGACCGAAGGGCTGCCGCGGCGAGTCACGATTGAAGAATACGTCCGGATCGTGAAGGACAAATCGCTGGGGCGGCAGTTGATCGGCATCTGCAACGCAGCCATCAGCCGGGCGGCGGACCAGAGCGACGACGCTCTGACGGTCCTGGGCTACGCGGAAACGGGGCTGCTGGAAGTCGCCGAGCGAGGGATTACCCGTGGCTTTACGGGCATTCCGGAGATTGTTCGGGATTCCTTCGGCACCATCGACAGCCTTTACGCGCATCAGCGCGAGGTCACCGGCCTGGCCACGCATTACGAGGTTTTCGACAAGATGACCAGCGGCCTACAGGCCTCCGACCTGATCATCATCGCGGCGCGGCCGAGCATGGGCAAAACGGCCTGGGCGATCAACATTGCGGAAAATGCCGGGGTGCGCGACGGCAAGATCGTCGCGGTTTTCTCGCTCGAAATGTCGAAGGAGTCGCTGCTGCGCCGCATGCTGGCCTCGCAGGCTCTGGTCTCGATGCGGAAGATTCAGACCGGATTCATTCCCCGGCAAGACCGCGACAAGCTGACCGCCGCGCTCGAGCGGCTGGTGGAGTCCAAGATCTTCGTCGACGACACGCCGGGCATTTCGCTCTCAGAGATGCGGGCGAAAGCGCGCCGCCTGCAGCGGTCGCAGGGTGGGCTGGACCTGATTGTGGTGGACTACCTGCAGCTGATGTCGGCCAGCGCGATCGGCTCGGGCGGCAAGCGCTACGAAAACCGGACGCAGGAGGTCTCGGCCATCTCCCGCGGGCTGAAGGCCCTAGCCAAGGAACTGCGCGTGCCGGTGGTCGCGCTTTCGCAGTTGAGCCGCGCCTCGGAGAAGCGCGAAGGCGACAAAAAGCCTATGCTCTCGGACCTGCGCGAGTCGGGGTCGATCGAGCAGGATGCCGACGTCGTGGCCTTTATCCATCGCGAGAGCTACTACAAAAAAGACGAGAACGGCGAGGAAGATCCAGACACGAAGAACAAGGCGGAGATCATTATTGCGAAACAGCGCAATGGCCCCACCGGCTCCGTGCACTTGGCCTATCTTGCGGAATGCACGCGGTTTGAAAACCTGGCGGGGTATGCGCCCGAAGGCATGTAACACCTGAGCCGGCGAGACCGGCTAAGGACGATGCCTTCCACCTGCAACTTGCTACGATGAAGCGTCTGCTATGACCACTCGTCCGGTGTGGGTCGAAGTCTCGCGCGAGCATCTGCTCGGCAACTACGAACGGCTGCGCCGGACGGTGTCTCCGCAGGCAGAGCTGCTGCCGATCGTCAAAGCGAACGCATACGGGCATGGGCTCGCTCTCTGCGGGCCGGCTTTGGCTGCAGCACGCGCCCCATGGCTGGGGGTCACCTGCGCCGAAGAAGGCGTGGCGCTCCGCACCGCGCTCGCAGCTTCGGGGGAACGGGCTCCGCGGATTCTGCTCATGTCCGGGATCTGGGCCGGCGAGGCCGATACTGTTCTCGAGCACCATCTCACTCCGGTGGTGTGGGAGCCAAGCCATCTGGAGATGCTGGAGCAGGCGGCCGAACAGCGGAAGATGCTGCCCGGATCGCTGCCTGTCCATCTGGAAATCGATACCGGTATGTCGCGTCAGGGGGTCCGGGTGACCGGGGGGGCGGCGGATGGAGAACTTGCGTCGCTGTTGGCACGCTTGGGTGGAGACTCACGGGTGCATCTGGAAGGCGTGATGACACATTTCAGCTCGCCGGAAATTCTTTCCTCCTCGACCGGAAACCCGCAACTTGTGAACCTCCAATCTGCCGTGGATCAGATACGGGCCCATGGACTGCGGCCGGAATGGCTGCACGCAGGCAATTCATCGACGGTGGTCGCAGGGCCGGACCGGGAGAAGCTGATCGCGCTTGCCGCCGAATCGGGCGCGAGGCTGCTGCTGCGGCCCGGCCTTGCGCTCTATGGCTATCTCGACCGCATGAGCTGCGACGGCAAACCCTATTCGCCGGCGAACAGCGACAGCTACCAGCCGGTGCTTACCTGGAAGGCGCGAATCACGTCGCTGCGCACCCTGCGCACGGGCGAGACCGCGGGCTACGACCACACCTTCACGGCGCGCCGCCCGACCAGGCTGGCGCTGCTGCCAGCCGGCTACGCCGACGGAATCAATCGCCTGCTCTCGAATCGCGGCCACGTTCTCATTCGCGGTGAGCGCGCACCGATCGCGGGCCGCGTGTCGATGGACCAAACGATCGTGGACGTGACCGACGTGCCCGGAGCCGCACTCGGCGACGAAGCCGTGCTGCTGGGGAGCCAAGGCGGTCACACCATTTCGGCCTGGGAGATTGCAGACCTGATCGGCACGGTTCCGTGGGAAGTGCTCTGCGCCATCGGAGCCCGCGTGCCGCGGTTGGCAGTTGGGTGAGAGCGAGCTCGAATCTTGAGTCTCGCGCATCTGGCGCAAAAACAAAGACGCGAAGAATGGGTGGGGGAAGCGTCCGGGATGCGAGACCGGCGCTCATTTAGAGTAGACAAGGAATGCTTGGCAATCTCTACTCACGCTGGATGTACGCCTGGGAAACGGCGCTCACCACCCGCGACACCAACCGCATCGTGAGGCCTGTGGAATGGGGCTTCGATTGGCTAGCCGATCTCTCGGGGCACTGCGGCGCCGGACCCGTCTATGCTGAAAACGCGACCGACCATGCTTCCAGCGAAGCGGCGATGCTCGCCCTGAATGACTGCATCCTGCGGCACCGCGAGGAATTTTTCAGCTACGCTCCGCCTACGGACTACCTTCTCGAGGAACGTCATCCGCAATTGTTTCCGACCAACGTACGGCCGGAGACCTTGCGCCGAGATGCCAAGCTGCAGCGCCTGGCGGACGAAGGGAAGATGCAGAAAGCGCAGTTCTTGCGCTTCACCTCTCCGGTCCGCACTCCCTTTCCTGAAAACGATCGCGTGAATGCCCGTTGGTATCCAGCGCCGGAACAGAAGCAGCAAGGCAAGCCGCGGCAGGCGATGATTGTCATGCCGCAATGGAACGCGGACGCTTTCAGCCACAACGGGCTGTGTTCCGCGTTCAATCGTTTTGGGGTTTCAGCGCTCAGGCTGAGCAAGCCGTATCACGACATCCGCAGACCGGCGGAGCTGGAGCGCGCCGACTATGCCGTCAGCTCGAATGTAGGGCGGACGATCGCCGCCTGCCGCCAGGCAGTCATCGACGTTCGCTGCGCGATCGACTGGCTGGAGAGCCAGGGCTATGAGCAGTTCGGCATTTTAGGCACGAGCCTGGGCTCCTGCTACGCCTTTCTGGCGAGCGCCATCGATCCCCGCCTGCGGGTCACCGCATTCAACCATGCCTCCATGTCGTTTGGGGATGTGGTGTGGACGGGGCAAAGCACGCGGCATATCCGGCAGGCCTTTGCCGACGCTGGACTGACGCAGGAGCGGCTGCGCGACGTGTGGGCGTCGATCAGCCCCTCCCACTACATGGACCAGTTTGCCGCACACCCCAAAAAAGTGCTCGTCGTGCACGCAACGTACGACCTGACATTTCTGGCCGAGTATTCGGCGCAGGTGCTCGCAAGTTTTCGCGAGCGTGGAGTGGATTTTGTTTCCAAAGTATTGCCGTGTGGGCATTACACGACGGGCGAGACCCCGTTCAAATTCATGGACGGATGGTATTTGGGCTCGTTTGTTTATTCCGCCTTCCGGGAGCTGGCCGAGAATCGACATCCGGCGGCCCAGCGCGCGCCGGAAACGCCGGAGATGGTCCGGCGCTAAGCTGGAACTCGCTATCTTTTTCGCAAATACTCTAAAATTTACCTATGCTCGACAAAATGCAGCGCCCGCTCGCCCAGGCCGATCCTGAGATCGCCGCCGCCATCGACCATGAAGTTCGCCGCCAGCACGAGGGGCTCGAGATGATCGCCTCAGAGAATTTTGTCAGCGAGGCCGTGCTCGAGGCAGCCGGATCAGTCTTGACCAACAAGTATGCGGAAGGATATCCGGGACGACGCTACTACGGCGGTTGCGAATTTGCAGATGTCGTCGAAAACGTGGCGCGCGACCGCGCCAAGCAGCTCTTCGGCGCGGAGCATGCGAATGTGCAGCCCCATTCGGGCTCGCAGGCCAATGCCGCCGGATACTCGTCGGTCATTCAACCAGGCGACACCATTCTCGGTCTCGATCTTGCCCACGGCGGCCATCTCACCCACGGACACAAACTCAACTTTTCTGGGAAACTCTATCGCGTGGTGCCCTACGGCGTCGCGAAAGAGACCGAGCAAATCGACTACGACCAGCTTGAGGCGATCGCGGTCCGGGAACAACCGAAGGTGATTGTGGGTGGGGGCAGCGCATATCCCAGAATCTTCGACTTTGCCCGCATGCGCCAAATCGCGGACAAGGCCGGCGCCGTCCTGATGATCGACATGGCGCACTTCGCGGGATTAGTGGCCGGCGGTGTTCATCCGTCGCCCGTGCCGCACGCGCAGATCGTGACCACGACGACTCACAAAACGCTGCGCGGCCCCCGCGCAGGGCTGATCCTTTGCCAGCAGCAGTACGCCGCCGCCATCGACAAGAATGTCTTCCCCGGCCATCAGGGCGGCCCGCTCATGCACATCATCGCGGCCAAAGCCGTGGCGTTCCGAGAGGCGCTGCAGCCGGAGTTTCAGCAGTACGCGGCACGGGTTGTCGCGAACGCCAAAGCCTTGGCGGAGACCGTAGCCGCTCAGGGATATCGAGTGGTGTCCGGGGGAACCGATACGCACCTCTTTCTCGTCGACGTCTTTGCCAAAGGAATTCTTGGCAGCGAAGCCGAAACCGCGCTTGGCCAGGCCGGCATCACCGTCAACAAGAATGCCATTCCCTACGACACCAATCCCCCGCTCAAGCCGAGCGGAATACGCATCGGCTCCCCTGCGCTCACCACGCGAGGAATGCGGGAGACTGAGATGCGTACGATCGGCAAGTGGATCGCGGAGGCCTTGGACCGGCGCAACGATCCGCAGGCGCTGGCGCAAATTCGCGGGCAGGTGCTCGAGATGGTCGAGCAGTTTCCCTTGTACGGCTGGCTGCGGCATCCCGAAACGGTAGCCGCGGGCTAAAGCATTTCTCTTGATGGTGTCGCGCAGAAAACGGAGCCTAATGCATTTTCCCGATGGTGTCGAGTGGAGTGCAGATCTCAACGCGACCATTCCATCGCGTCAGGAGAAATGCTTTTTAAAGCATTCTCCGGGCGGTTGGCGGCATCCACCGTATACGCATCCGTATCAGACACTGTCTTATCTTTGAGCCCAAACCGGACAGCTTCGTCACCGGGCTCACAAAGAACCGGGAAGAGCTGCAAACCGGGCCGATCCGATACAATTTGGGTGAATCATGACCCACCCTCCCGTCCCCTTGTCCTTGGCGCTCAGGTAATTCCATGTTCAAACGTTCCCTGCCTTTTTTGGCGATAGCGGCATGGCTATTCACGTGGATCTGGCTCAGCCGGTTTGCAATGCTGGATGATGCTCTCATCCATCTGCGCTATGCGAGCTTCCTCTTCACCACGCACCACATTACCTATGACGGCGTGCACCCGAGCTACGGAACATCCAGCATTCTCTATGTCGGGTTGCTGGCGGTCCTGCGTTCGATCACGGGCAGTGCTTTGCTGCCGAAGATCGTGTCGGTAGTGTTTTATGTTGCACTCGTCGCGCTTCTGTTGCACTATGGCCGATTGTTCAGAAAAGAAGCAGCGACACGCTGGATTTGGATAGGGCTGTTGGTTTCTTTGCTCAGTCCGATGGGTATCCGGTGGCTGACCGACGGAATGGAAACCAGCTTGACCCTCCTGCTGGTCGCCTTTCTTGCACTCCTGTCAGGTCGCCTTTGCGATCGTGAAATCACTTTGCGCGATCAAGCCCTGCTGGGCGTACTCGCGGTTTTTCTGGTTGCGGTCCGGGTGGAGATCGCGAGCCTGATTGCACTGGCCGGCGTGGTTCTCGCTGTATGTTTTCCTGCCACGACCAAAAGACCTTGGTCGAGGCCGCTGGGGCTGTGGTGCGGAGCTTCGCTATCCCTGCTCGCCATCCGGTTCTCCATGGGCAGCGTACTGCCCGACACGGCTCTTGCAAAGACGGGCGTGGGCTCGCTGAACCCGCTGCGCGAAATGGCGCATGTCACCTGTAGTTCTTTTGTGCTCGGAATCGGATTGTCGCTGCTGTTCCTTTGGTCGGCATGGCTTGCCTTCCAGAGAATTCGGCAGTGCAGACTGCGCAGCGCATGGCTTGTTGGCTGGGCCGCCGCAAATGGAATTTATCCGTTGCTGATCGCAGGTGCATGCCTCCGTGGCCAGACCATCCAGGGCGTGCGCTACATCTTGTGGCCTCAGCTATTCAGCATTCTGTGGAATTTGAGGATTCTCTCGCAGCTGCCGCAGGCGGAAGAAGAGCGTGCGCAGCGGCTCAGGCGTGCGATGGCTTCTTGCTATGTGGTCGTTATCGTGCTGTTGGCGCCTTTCGACTGGTATTACGCGCAGCTCACGATGTCCGGGCGCTCCAAAACATTTCTCGAGATGCGCGATGCGAACCTCCAGCAGCTTCAAGGCGAGACTCTCATTGCCGCGGACGTCGGATTCATCGGATATTTTAGCCGGGCAAACATCTGCGATATCGATGGTCTGGTCGACGGGCGCGCCGTCGCTAGGATGGATTGGGACGAGCGGGCGATGCGGTGTGCTGCAGCTCATCCCAGCGCTTTGTTTCTCGATCCCCCGCAGGTGGCGAAGATGGCGCCGCTCATCGATTTGAGCCACTGGAGCACTTGTGGATCGATCGCGTTCCAGAACGTGAGAGGGGATGACCGGCATACTCTTATGATTCGCGACCCCCATGAGGGGTCTTGCCCGATTTGAGAGAACTCCCTTCGGTGCGGTTGGCGAGGCGGGCCCGCATGTTTCTGTTTCTTTTTGCGAAGCACGGGGAGTAGGATCGGAAAATCAACATCGGGAAACCTGGGCCAACTTTCAGGAGGGGCTTGCCCTGAGAAGAAGTTTTTGGGGCAAACCGATGCAATGCACGAGGAAACCGGATATTTCTGCCGAGCGTTTGTCGGCGCCGACGTGCACACGAATATTGCGACGCGTACGCTGCGCGAGGCGGAAGCGGAAATTACGCGGATGATTCGTGCTGGCGCGGGGAAGGCGCACGCGGTCCAGCACGGAAGGCCGGATTACGAGCCTGTTCTGGTCGCCTGCGCCGCTCGTGGCATCGCGACCGGAGAACTTTGCCGCTATCTCCACCAGAACGCCGGTCCGGAATTCGACCGCTGGCAAGTTGCGTATCAGTCGAAAACTCGCTTGCTCGACGACCGTTGGGCGGTGATCGAGCTGTCTTCGGCCGGCATCCGGGAATACGGCGCCTTCGGCAAGGCAGTCCTAGCCATCTGGGGCACCCCTACCGACCCTGCTATTTGACGCGACAGCGCTGGGCCTGACCCTCATGGCGGCGTTGTTACCGGCAAATCAAGAAGATACCAACCGAGAGCGAACAAACGGCAACCAAAGAAGGTAGGGGTTGCTTTTTGGACATCGGCGAAAGCCGTACACTGGTGGTGAAACCGAGGAGGTTTTTACGATGGCGAAGACATTGCTTGCCCAGCTCCGCGAGATGACCATAGTTGTGGCCGATACCGGCGACATCGAGTCGATCGCCAAGGTCAAGCCTCAGGATGCGACCACCAATCCCTCGTTGCTGACTACGGCGGCCGGCATGCCGCAATACCAGCCAATCATCGACGGCGTGCTCAAAGACGCTCAACGGAAGCTGGGACCCAATGCCAAAGACAGCGAGGTCGCCACCTTGGCCTTCCAGCACCTCGCGGTGGCCTTTGGCAAAAAAATTCTGCAGATTATTCCGGGCCGCGTTTCGACCGAGGTGGACGCCCGGCTCTCCTACGACACGGAAGCGACGATCAAACAGGCACACGAGATCATCGCGCAGTATGACCAAGAGGGAATCTCGCGCGAACGAGTGTTGATCAAGATCGCTTCGACCTGGGCGGGAATCAAAGCCGCGGGGCGTTTGGAGCAAGAGGGTATTCATTGCAACCTGACCCTTCTCTTTGGCCTGCATCAGGCGATCGCCTGCGCGGAAGCCAAGGTCACCCTGGTTTCTCCCTTCGTCGGCCGCATTCTGGATTGGTACAAGAAGAACGAGGGACGCGACTATCAAGGTGCGGATGATCCCGGCGTGAAATCGGTAACGACGATCTACAACTACTTCAAGAAATTCGGGTACAAGACGCAGGTGATGGGAGCGAGCTTCCGCAACACAGGCGAGATCCAGGAGCTTGCGGGTTGCGACCTGCTCACCATCTCGCCGAATTTCCTGGAGGAGCTCGACGGCGCCACCGGGACACTCGTGCGCAAGCTCGATCCGCAAAAGGCGGCAGAGCTGAAGATCGAGAAAATTCCCATGGACGAGGCAACCTTCGAGAAGATGCATGCGGACGACCGCATGGCTTCCGACAAGCTCACCGAGGGGATCGAGGGCTTTAGCGCCGCGCTGGTGAAGCTTGAAAAACTGCTCGCCGACCGCCTGGCGGCGATTCGCGAAAGCGAACCGAAAGCCGTGGGCGCGAGATAACCCGCGCTCCAACCTGCGAAGCACGCACCGCTAAGTTCTTCCGCATCTAGCTGCGAAACGATTGCCCTAGATGCGGAAGGACGTGCCTCTTTCATCCTCTTCCGCTCGCCTGCTTGACTTCCCGCTTCGCAGTTGCCCGCCTCAAGTGCCAACTTTTTTCGTGACAAGAAACTTGGCTCTTTGCTTCACGCGACTTGTCTTTTAATCTCCCATCTATATAAGCGAGCCATTTCCCGCTAGGGAGATGATTCCGGGGTATTCACCAGTATCACTTTTTTACCGGCGAATACCTCTATTGTGGAGTGCTCCATCGCTTCGTGAAGCGCTCTACTGAAGAACACTTTCACGCCTTCCAATGGAGGTGGGATTTGCCTGAAGACTATTCTCTACGGCAGCTCTTTCATCGGCTGGTATCGCAGTGTTACGACTCCGGAATGGGATGGAACGACCCGGAGATTTCTTCGTACGTCGCCGATCTTCTAACCGAATTCAGCCGGGCGGACAATGTTTACCGTGTCCGCGACGCGCAAGGACAGCCGGTACGGGAGCTGAGCGCGATGCTGCTCGCCGCTGATCCCGTGCTCGGAACCGCGGCTTCTTTTGGGGAGGAGCGCAAGGTCCGGAAGCATATTGGGGACTACACGCTTTTTCTCACCGGGATGTTTCCAGAGTCGATGCGTCTGTGGAGGGAGAACTCGCGCGACAGCTTTCTGGAAATGGTGCATGCGGGCAAAGAAAGCTATTACATCGTCTCGCAGTTCGATCTTTTCGAATATGCGCGGGAGGCGCCCTTCTTCGGCAGGCTTTCCGCCTCTTTTGAAGAGTGCGTTTATGGGCTAAGTCTCGTGCGCGGGGAGCTCGACACCCTGCACGTGATGGCAGCTTCGCAGGGCGATTCCCCCGAAGAAAGCGCGAAACCGCCATGGCTGATGTAGCTGGTGAAAATGGACGCTGGGAGGGCCCGAAAATTGGCGCGCCAAGGCAGGTCAAGCACCGGGGTCTAAACCGGCCGGCCTGACCGGCAGCGAAGCCGGGAAACAGAATGACCGGCCGCCACCGGACAGATCCCCCTCACGGAATGGATCGCCACAATCTCGCCATTCGTCTCGTGAGCCTGCGTGCGAGTCCCGCGCTCGCAGCAGCTACCCCGCGGGATGCAGTTGTGGTGATTCTGTTCTAGTCGTGGTGAGTCTGAAGTTCATTGAACAATTTGGCGAATTGGAGTGGTTCGAAGAACAGCCCTCAGGGGCT
>DATAWF010000187.1:0-9054 GCA_036267335.1 Acidobacteriaceae bacterium | reverse complement strand
AGCGGATGAGCGAGATCGGAGTGCGCATGGCGGTTGGAGCAGACCGGAGCTCGATCGTAGCGATGATGCTTCGCACGGCCTTCGGTCAGGCAGGGATCGGGCTGGCGCTCGGCATTCCCGCAGCGATCGCGGCGGGACGAGCCATTGCCAGCCGGCTGGTCGGAGTCGAGCCTTGGAGTCCCACTCTGCTGGGCTTCGCCACCCTGGTGCTCATGTTTGCAGCACTCGCCGCAGCGGCAATTCCGGCTCGCCGTGCGGCTGCAGTCGATCCCATGCGGGCTCTGCGCATGGAATAACGCAAGCGATCCATCGAAAGCAGCTTTGCACCCCGAGTACCAGCCTGCGCAGGAAAACCCCGGGGCTCTCACTCTACGCGGCTCAATTCTCCGTCGGCATCTTTTCCGCATGGTCGATGATCAACTGCTCGACCGGGGCCTTGGTGGAGTCAAGCTTGAGTCCCAAGGCCTGCACCGATTCATAGACCGACGAGCCCCCCGGATCGGTGGCCGCGGCAGCCTGCCCTGCATTGCCCTGCGCTGAAGCTCCCCCGTTGCCCCCGGGTATGGCCATTCCTTGGGCCCGCGCCATGGCCATAAGATCCGATAGCGGAATTTCCACCGCGACCTGATAGGTTCCCTTGAGCCCGGTCTGGTCCACCACCTGGCGGCCGCCTCCGCCGCCCATCTGCATCGCATTCGTCAGCATGTCAGCGAATCCCTGCATCGTCACACCGCTCGATTCCAGGCGCAGAGTCTGGTTCTGCGCGTCCATGGACATGCGCATCGTACCCTTGGCTCCCATGTTCATCACGGTCGTGCCATCCGGATCCCGGGTGATGCGCGCCGGCCCATTGGCCGTCTGCATCTGCATCTCTCCGGACTTGAGCGGCGCGTTCTCGTCCAAGGGCGCCGGCGCAGGAGCCTCCTTGAGCTTCGGGCCGCCCTTGCCTACCACCAACGCCAGCACCGGATGCTCCTGGGTTTCGCGATGAACGACCAGCTTGAAACGATCCGCGAGCAGCGCCTGAAGCATCGCGGGGGCATCGTCTTTGGAAGCGCCCTCGGGAAGCTTGGCCACGATATCGAAGCGCTGGGTACCAAGCCAATCAGGACCACTGACCTGGTAGGGCTTCACGTTGTATGCCAACGCGATCAGATCTTTGAGCGACATGTAGTCGTACTCAGCCTGCGACACATCGACGTGGGCGCCGATCCTCGGCATCTTCCCGGCTCGCACGTCGGCGGCCATCTGCGCCATGTTCAGCGGCGCTGCCGGCTTCACCGATGCAACATCGAACGCGGGTTTTGCCTGCGCAGACGTGGGAGGCGGTGCAGACGCTGGAGCCTGCGCAGATGCTGAAGCCGGAGCAGAAGCTGGAGGTGGAGCGTTCTGGCCATAAACGGCGGTGCCGGCAAACAGCAGGAAGGCCATCGAGAAACATCTCGCACAAGCTAGCATCGAATTCTCTCCTACGGGATGGAGTCCCGATCGCCGCCGGCGGTCTGCATCTCTTGACACCCCCCGGCGATGTGTATAGTGTACCATCTGACTAGCACACTTTGATGATCTTTCGGCTGAACCAATCCTCCGGCGTTCCACTCTACCTCCAGCTCATGGAGCAGGTAAAGCACGCCGTCGAAACCGGTGCGCTGCGCGAGGGCGATCAACTGCCGACCATTCGCAGTCTCGCCGAGGAACTGGTCATGAACCCGAACACCGTCGTCCGCGCTTACCGCGAGCTCGAGCACGAAGGAGTTGTCGAGCTGAGGCACGGCTCCGGCGCCTTTATCAAGGAATCGGCTGCAGACCGCGGGCGATTGATTCGCCGGGCGCAGGCCGTCGTCCATTCCGCCGTCGAGCGGCTTACGTTGTTGGGGTTGACGGAAGAGGAGCTTCGCCGGGTGTTTGAAAACGAGATCTCGCAGGCCCGGCCCGAAGGGCAATGGAGAAAACTGTCCGGAGGCAAGCCATGACCGATTTCATTATCGAAACCAACCAGCTCTCCAAGTCTTTCAAGAGCAAACAGGCATTGCGCGGTCTCGACCTCCGCGTGCCCGCTGGCAGCATCTTCGGTTTCCTGGGCCGCAATGGCGCGGGCAAGACCACCACGATCAAGACGCTGATGGGCCTGTTGCGCGCCGACAGCGGCAGCGCCCAGGTCTTCGGCATCCCCGTTGCCGATGCCGACAACTCAGTGGGGATCCGTCGCCGGATCGGTTTCGTCACCGAGGACAAAGAGCTCTATCCCTACATGACGGTGGAGCAGATCATTCGCTACACGCGCTCTTTCTTCCCGCAGTGGCGCGACGATCTCGAACGTCGCTACTTGGAGAGATTCGAGCTCGATCCCAAAGTGAAGATTCCCGCCCTCTCGAAAGGGATGCGGTCAAAGCTGATGCTGCTGCTGGCGATCTCGCGCGGCGCCGAGCTCCTGATTCTGGACGAGCCGACCGATGGCCTCGACCCCGCAGCCATCGAGGACGTGCTGTGCGAGCTGGTCTCGATCGCCGCCTCGTCCGGAACGACCATGTTTTTCTCTTCGCACCAACTGGCTGAGGTCGACCGGATCGCCGACCATGTCGGAATCATCGACCAGGGCAGGATGGTCGTGTCGGGCTCTCTGGACGATATGAAGCTCCGGTATCAGCGGCTTCAGGTCGTCTTCGCGGATTCCGCGAAAATACCCACGCACTGGAGCGAGGGCATCGAATCGCTGCGGCAGCAGGGGCGGACAGTCTCCATCCTGGCCAGTCGCAACGTGGAGGACATCGCCGAGCAGGCACAGTCCATTCCCGGAACAACGGTCGAGCGCTTCCCGGTAACTCTCAAAGAGATCTTCCTGGAACACACAAGGAGCAATTGAGATGCTTTGGTACAAAGGGTGGCTCGAAACCCGCTATCGACTTTGCATGGCCTTGGGCATTACAGCATTTTTTCTTTACACCCTGCACTCTTTCCCGCCTCAAGCGAAGAATCAGATTTTCGCCGTACTCCAGAACACAAGCGCTATCCTTCTCGGAATGATTTGCACCATGCTCGCAGGAGCGGGCATCGTCACGCAGCCGGCATTCCAGAGGACAAAGGGTCTCCATGGCTCGATGCTGTTCACTCTGACTCTGCCCGTAAGCCGGCTCCGGCTGCTCGTGGTCCGGGCCGGACTTGGGTGGGTGGAGACGGCGGCCACAATCGGCGCTTTTTGCTGCGGGATATGGTTTGCCTCGCCTTTTTTGCGAGCCACAGCAACCTCAGCTCAAGTGCTCGAATATGGCCTAACCACGTTGGTCTGCATGTCGGCAATCTACTTTCTCTCCGTGCTGCTGGCGACATTCCTCGACGACACCTGGCGCACTTGGATCACCCTGATGGCTTTCATCTTCTTCTGGTGGTTCTCCCATCGCGTTTCCCTGCCCGCGTATGTCGACATCTTCAGCGCCGTCGGAAAGGCCTCGCCTCTGATCGCGCACACGATACCGTGGAGCACGATGGCGTTCTCGGCTGTGGTGTCTCTGGCTCTATTCTTTGCAGCATGGAAGGTTGCGCAGGCCAGAGAGTACTAAAACATTTCTCGCGACACGATGGAATGGTGAAGGCTGCTCTATGCAGCTACTCTTCGGTGGAATGGCTGCGTTCCCGCATTTCTCCTGACACGTGGGCGTGGTCATGGTTGTTCTGTGCGGCCATTCTTCGATGGAATGGCCGCGTCACGATCTGCACTCCACTCCACAGCATCAGGAAAATGCGCTGGGCTTCGCTCTCTGCTCTACACCGTCAGGAGAAATGCTCTGAAGCCCCAGACGCTGCAG
The DNA here is from genome assembly GCA_036267335.1 of Acidobacteriaceae bacterium. Classification (GTDB taxonomy): domain Bacteria; phylum Acidobacteriota; class Terriglobia; order Terriglobales; family Acidobacteriaceae; genus PALSA-350. Next base: position 5,251 of record DATAWF010000187.1, on the reverse strand, counting down.
GGTCTCGGGCATCCAAAGACAAAAGCGTGAACGGGAATGCCCGTTCACGCTGTCAGGTCCTGCAATTCGCGGCTAGCTTTCTAGTGAGATGGGGGCGCCGGGGCTGGGCCGCAGCACGGCTCAAGCGACGGAGCCTTGGGGGCAGCAGGCGGCCGAGGCGGGAGACTGATTCCATCCTCCGCGGCTTGGAATTCGATGATCGATTGCAACGTCTCGTAGGGCGCCTGGCCGATGGGCATTCCGCGGCCGTTCACGTAGAGAGTCGGAGTCGAGTTCACGCCGAGCTTCTCCGCAAACTCCAATTGAGCGTTGACCTCGTCTTTTGCCGCCTGGCTGGCAGCGCATGTCCCCGCCTGGTCGGCATTGCCGCCCGCCTTGGTCACCGCCGCCTTCAATGTCGCATCGGATGAGGCCGGCGTAAGACCGTCCTGCGCATCGAAGACTGCGTCGGCAAATTTAAAGAAAGTATCGTTGCCCGATTCCTTCGCCACGCATACACCGTAAGCCGCGGCCTTCAGAGACTCGCTGTGGATCTGCGGGATGGGCCGGTTCTCAAAAACAAACCGGGCTTGCGGATAGTCCGCGAGCAGCTTCGCGATCGTCGCCTGGGCTTCTTTGCAATGCGGGCATTCGAAGTCGGCAAATTCCACGATGGTCAACCCGCTCGAAGCCGGGCCCTTCGATGGCCCGTCGGCGTGGCTCAGAACCTCTCTGTCTTCTTCAAAGGGTTTGGGACCAAAGGGGAGCACGTCGCCCGCGATAATGTGCTTGCCGTCGGGCAGAGTGAAGAAACTCAGGGGATTGATCTGCTCCTTGGGCTGACCTTTGTCAGCGAAGAGAACGACCACCCGGCTCACACCCGCGGCGCGCGTTTTGAGAATCGCCTGCACCTGCCAGATGCGGTTGGGATTGTAGCCCCAGCTCGCATGCAAAAAGGCATTGACATCCTCCTTCGTTGGGGAAGAGGCGTCGAAATCTTTAGGGTCGGGCGGAGGAAAAGGATTGGCATTTTCAGGAGCGGCTGGTACTGCTGCTGCAGGCGGCGCTTGCGGTGCGGGTGGGGCCTGGACCTGGGCAAGGCCCAAGGTTGCGACGGACGCCAGTGCGAGACCGGCAACAAAAAAGCGCGTGGCGGTGCGAAGCTGCATTCAAATCCTCTGAAAAATCGGCGGTTCTTCCCTTATACCTGAACTTTGACTGCGATGGGAAAGCGGCGGCCGGTCCCAAAGGACTTGGCCGTTACCTTTAAGACCAGGGCGCCCTGTTGCCTTTTGTACTCACTGCGCTCCACGAGCTTGACCACATCCCGAACCATGGCAAGGTCATAGCCATGGCTGGCAGCGATCTCCTCGGGCGAGCGGTAGTGCTCGACGTACGCCTCGAGGATCGGGTCGAGAATTTCATAGGGGGGCAGCGAGTCCGTGTCTTTTTGTCCCGGCCGCAACTCGGCGGAGGGGGGCTTGTCGAGGATCGCTTGCGGAATTACCGTTCCGTTGCGGTTGATGTAACGGCAGAGCCGGTAGACCTCGGTCTTGAAGACATCGCCGATCACAGCGAGCGCGCCCACCATGTCCCCATAAAGGGTGCAATACCCCACGGACATCTCCGATTTGTTCCCTGTGGTCAGCACCAGCGCATTGAATTTGTTCGAGACTGCCATGACCAGGCTGCCGCGGATCCGCGACTGAATATTCTCTTCCGTGATGTCGGGCGGGTGACCGGCAAAGAGAGGCGCGAGGGCGGCATTGAAAGAGTCGAAGAGCGGATGAATCGGCACCAGCTCAAAGGTAATGCCCAGGTTTGTGGCCAGCATCCGTGCGTCTTCAATCGATCCGGAAGAGGAATACGCGCTCGGCATTCCAACACCGATGACATTCTCGCGCCCAAGCGCATCGACGGCAATGGCGGCCACCAGCGCCGAATCGACGCCGCCGCTGAGGGCAACAATCGCTTGCCGAAATCCACATTTGCGGATGTAGTCGCGCGTGCCGAGAACCAGCGCTTGATAGACGGCTCCATCTTCGCACTCGTTGTTCTGGCAAGCGGTCTCGGCATCCGTCCGTGAGCCGCCACCGGTATCGAAGAAAACCAGGTCCTCCTCAAACGAACGCGCCTGGGCCAAAAGCGACCCATCGGGACCCAAAGCGAAGCTGCTGCCGTCAAAAACCAGGCTGTCGTTTCCGCCCACCTGGTTGACCATGACGACCGGCACGCCGTGTTTTCGCGCGATGGCCGAAATCATGCGGCAGCGAAGTTCCCGCTTACCGCGATAGTAGGGCGAGGCGGAAAGATTCAAGATCACAGAACCGCCGCCCTGCATGAGCTCCTCGATCGGGTCTACGGGGTACAGGCGCTCAGGCCAAAAGTTCTTGTCGTTCCAAGCATCCTCGCAAATGCTGACAGCGAGCCGCTCCCGGCAAAGCTCGAAGAGCTGCTGGCGCGCGGCGGGAGCGAAATAGCGCTGCTCGTCAAAGACGTCGTAGAAAGGCAGCAAGCGCTTGGACTGCACGAAGCGCACTTTGCCGCCGGCGAGCAGCGCCGCCGAATTCGATGCCCGCTTTCCCGAGCCCTGAGGCGCAGCGGTGACATATCCGCAGACAATCGCCAAGTTGCCCTTGGAGGTGCCTTCCCGCGCAATCTCTTCGATCGCCTCTTCCGCGCGGGCGATAAAGGAGGGTTTCTCCAGAAAATCGGCGGGCGGGTAACCGCACACGGCCAGCTCCGGGAAGAGGACCAGATCGGCGCGGCCCTCCGCCTGGCGGGCGAAGTCGAGGATCTTCCTGGTGTTGCCCTGGAAGTCCCCTACGGTAGGGTTGATCTGAGCGAGAGCGATCCGCACAGATCCTAGTGTAACGGTAAAGAAAGAATGGTCCGCGAGGGCGGCTGAGGGAAGGAACCCCCGCCGGTCCGGCTAGGAGCCGGTTCCGGCACAGACGACGCTGAGCGTACGGACCAAGATCTTGATATCGAGCCAAAGGCTCCAGTTCTCGATGTACGCGGTGTCCATTGAAATGTAGCTCGCGAAGGAAGGATCCTGGCGAGCCTCCACCTGCCAAAGGCCGGTCATACCGGGCATGACGTCGAGACGGCGAAGATGGCTAAGGTCGTAGCGCTTTACCTCGCCGGCGAGCGGAGGACGGGGGCCAACCAGACTCATATCTCCCAGCAGAACATTGAAGAACTGGGGCAGCTCGTCGAGAGAATATTTGCGCAGGTAGCGGCCCACGCCGGTAACGCGTGGATCGTTCGAAACCTTGAAGAGCACTCCATCGCGCTCGTTCATGTGCAGAATCTCCGCCCGCCGGCGCTCAGCATCGGCCACCATCGTCCGAAACTTGATGCAGCGAAAGATTCTGCCCTTCTTGCCGATGCGGTCTGAGCAATAGTAGACCGGCCCGGACGAATCGAGACGAATGGCCACAATGATCGCGCAGGCCACAGGCATCAGGAGCAGAATCGCCAGCGAAGAGAGTGTGATGTCGAGCAGCCTCTTGAAAAAGAAGCTGAGCACCGGCGTGTTGCTGCGATGCAACGGAATTGTCGGGAACTGTCCGACATATTCGACCGGGCTATTCCATGCCAACCCATCGTACAGCTCGGGGATGACGCGAATATCGACGCCCGCCTCGCGTGCGCTGCCGACGATGCTTTTCACCAGCTCAGGCTCGCAGGTGACGGAGAGAAAGATTTCGTCGGCGAAGTGTTTGCGCGCGATGTCCAGCACATCATCGATCGACCCCAGGATTTCGCTATCCACAATCGGAGAGATGCCCGCATCGATTCCGGGAATGGTGACGAAACCTTTGAAGCGATAGCCCAGATGGCGCACGCTTTCAAGGTGATGGCGCAAAGTGTGCCCCACTCGCCCGGTGCCCACAATAATAATGTTGCGGGTTTCCATTCCGCGCTCGAACCGGCGATGCATCATGTAGCGCCAGGCCAGGCGCCGCACGCATAAGAGGACAGCGGTAATCGCAACGGTCACGACCACGACGCCACGAGAAACGACTTCGCCTTTGATCAGGTAAAGAGCGCCCGCCAAGAGAAGTCCGGCGGTAAGGCAGGCTTGCACCGTAAGGCGCTGCTCATGCAGCGCGCTTCGCATCTGGGTAGGGCCGTAAAGATGATAGCGGCGGCTGACCAGGATGAGGGAGAAGATAAACCAAAAGAGCGCGCCGGCCTGCCAGCCCACGCTCGCGTGAAACATGGCATTGGTGTGGTAGGGAGAGTCGGGCCGGAAGAATCCACGACCCAGCCAACCGCGAATGGAAATCACCAGCGCGGCGACCACAATCATGACGTCGCCCAACATCCACAGGGCAGCGGCAAGCACGTTCTTCTTTACTGCCGCAGCCTGGTAACCCCCCGGCATAGGAATGCTTTCGCCAGAGACATTGCCGGCCGTGGAAGGCGCGAAGCGCTTCAGAAATTGGGAGGTCGCCATGGGCCTTCCTGCAGGGATTTGGCCTGTACAGAGCTCACATATACTCCCGCAAAGGTCAATTTGGGACTACACGAAGGATGTATGCGGACTAAAGGAGTAATTCGACTACCAGTTACAGCGGCAATTCAAACAACACAAGCAGAAGCAGGCCGCGCTGCCATTGGGGGAATTTCTCGTGTCTTTATCAAAGATGAGCGAATTGTTGAATTGGTTATCCCGCGCTCGAATTCTGCTCAGGTCGTACAATCAGCAGAAAAATTGCGCGTTTTAACACTCGGCTCGCGGCAACATTGGGCGAACAAGCCACCCTTTTCAACTGCACCCATCTTAACATTTGGGGCTGCCCTTCCGATCAACGGATGATGAAACGACTGGGTAACTAGTAAAGAGGCGCAGATCAAGCAAAAGCTTGTCTTCTTCAACTTTTACTGAACCCGATCCGCAGGAGAATGACTCGCGCCGCCGCAAAAAATGAGGTGCCTGGGGGTTGCCTTTGGACGGGTCTTAAGGTTGCGTTTTTTGTTCGCGGCCAGGAGGCCACTTGGGGAGGCTAGTTCCGGTCACGACGGCAGTACATAAGCGTCGTAGTCCAAAAACTGGCGCAGCGTTTCATCGGAGGTATTCTTCATCTCTTCCACCGTGCCGAAAAATTGCGCCCTTCCTTGATGGAGAAAGACCACGCGATCGGCAAGGCGCTCCGCCAGGCGCATGTCGTGCGTGACAACGACGCTGGTCAACCGCAGTTGGCGCTTCAGCTTCTGAATGAGATCGGCGAGGCGGCGTCCCATCAGCGGATCGACCATCGTG
>DATAWF010000186.1:0-3342 GCA_036267335.1 Acidobacteriaceae bacterium | reverse complement strand
ATCCCCTGCACGCGGCCTCGGCGCTGATTTAAGTCTCCCATCAAAGTGCCTGCGAACTCCTCGGGGGCATCGATCTCCACCCGCATCACCGGTTCCAGAAGTGCCGGCTTGGCCTGCTCCATGCATTTGCGGAAGGCGATGCGTCCCGCCATCTTGAAGGAAAGCTCGTTCGAATCGACTTCGTGATAGCTGCCGTCGTAGACCGTGACTCGGAAGTCCACGACAGGATACCCGGCGAGATACCCCCGCGACGCCGACTCCTGAATACCTTTTTCGACAGCGGGAACAAACTGCCGGGGGATGGAGCCTCCAAAGATGTCGTTGACAAACTCGAAGCCCGATCCGCGGGCTAGGGGCTCGATGCGGATCTTGCAATCGCCGAACTGCCCATGGCCGCCGGTCTGCTTTTTGTGGCGCCCCTGCGCTTCCGCGCGGCCCCGGATGGTTTCTCGGTACGGCACCTTGGGAGCCTTCAGCGTGACCTCGGTGTGATAGCGGCGGCGAAGCTTGGAGACAATCGCCTCAATGTGCGGCTGACCTGCTCCCGCAATGAGAAACTCGTTAGTTTGCGGATCGCGGAAGAAGCGGACCAGCAGGTCCTCCTCCATCATCTTGTGAACCGCGGGCGCAAGCTTGTCTTCATCGGCGCGCGTCTTGGGCTCGATGGCGTAGGTCATCGCAGCCTCGGGCAGGTAGACCGGCTCGAAGAAAATCTCGTGACCCTTTTCGCCGAGCGTGTCGCAGGTGAAGGTGTCGCGGAGCTTGGCCACCGCGCCCAGGTCGCCGGCGTGCAATTCGGACACGGGCACAGCGGTGTGGCCCTGCATGATGGACAGGTGCGAAAGCTTCTCCATGCCCCGGCGGGAGTAATTGGCAACCGTGGCATCGTTTCTCACCATGCCGGAAAAAACCTTGAAGAAGGTGATGCGGCCGGCAAAGGGATCGGTCATCGTCTTGTACACGAATATCGACACCGGTTCCTGGTCCTCGACCTTGCGCATCACGAACTCCTGCTGCAGGCAGTCCACCACGGTATGCATTTCGGCATCGATCGCGTGTCCGTTCGCGGCGACCGCCTGCAGAACGGCGCGCGCGGCAACCGGAGCCCGCTCGATGGGAGCGGGCGCATACACCTTGAGGAAATCGAGCAGATGATCGGTCGCGACATTCGCCAGCCCGCTGGCAAAGAGCACCGGGAAGATGCGATCCTCGCGGATTGCCTCGTGCAGCGCCGTGATCAGGTGCTGCTCGGGAATGGTCCCCTCGGCGAAGAACTCTTCCATCAATTCGTCTTTGCCCTCAGCCACCAGCTCCACCAGGACCTCATGCGCGGCTTTGCAGGCTTCCTGCATGTGGGCGGGAATCTCGCCGATCTTGCCCGAGCCATCGCCGTTGGGCGTGTAGTAGAAGGCCTCCATAGTGACGAGGTCGACGATGCCCTCAAAACCTTTGCCGTTCGCGATCGGCAGCTGCACCGGGATGAGATTGCGCCCGAAGCGGGAGCGCAGCGCAGCGATGGTGGAGTGCACAGACTCCGCCGCCCGTGGATGGTCCATCTGGTTAAGCACGACAACCCGCGGCAGATTGAACTCCTCGGCATACTTCCAGACGCGCTCGGTCATGGCCTCGACGCCATTTGGCGTATTCACGACCACCAGCGCGGATTCAACCGGCATCATCGCCGACTTGGCTTCGTGAACGAACATGTGGAAGCCGGGCGTGTCGACCAGGTTGACCTTCACCCCATTCCACTCGGCAAATGCGACCGCATTCTGCATGGTGGTGCGCCGCGAGACTTCTTCGTCGTCGTATGCGGTGACAGCGCTGCCATCTTCCACACGACCCAACTTCGGCGTCATTTTCGAGGCATGCAGCAGAGCGGAGACCAACGTGGTCTTGCCGCTGTGTGCATGCCCGACTACAGCTACGTTGCGGATCTCACTTCCTAGATAGGACTTCATCGAGTGCTCCTGAAAGATAAACTCGCCCCGAATACTGAGCGCGGCGGTGGGTGCCAATGGGAGGATAAGAATTGTCAGGGATTACTTGTGCATCGGAGGGGCGTACCGGTTTCGCACAGAAGTATCGCGAAGGCGTCGTTTGAGGCGTCTTGATCGCGCTGCTGCCGAATCTGCCGTCCTCATCCTTCATGCGAGGCGCGTGCCAGAGAAGCAGAGATTTCACTACATCGAAACGACTGCTTCCTCAAGAGCTTTGGATGCTAGCACGGGTTTCGGGTGGCCATCAAATTACCCGATGAAAGTCTAAAATTGTCGATAGATGATGTTCAGGATCATAGTTGGCGCGGTGCTGCTGGCCGGCGTTGTCTATCTCCGCTATCGAAGCACTGCGGTCAGGCGGCGCGAGAAAAGGCGCCGCACCGATCGTTGAAAGAAAACATTCCCTAGAAGCGAAAATACGCGCCCAGCATAGGCTCCGCGGTGTTTGCGAACTGCCGCGTGGACGATGCTGCCTTCAGCAAGTCGGGCGCGTGATAGAGGTTCCCTCGATATTGCCCGCGCAGGCCGAAGTGCGGAATCACCGTCCAGTCCACTCCTCCGCCATAGACAAAGACCGGCTTGGTCTCGCTGGAGACGCCGGTCTGCCCGCCGTCGGGGCGAAAGAAGAGAAGCCCCCCGCCGGCCAGCACGAACGGCTTGAAGTTGAGAATCGGCAACGAGATGAACCAGTCCGCGCCCACCTCATGCGCGCCCGCCTTCACCGACTGCAGATTGTAGCTCTGGTTGGCGCGGTTAAAGGAATAGTTGAGCTCGTAGCCTACAAGGGGATTCGAGATGTGACGCATCTCGAGCAGAAAGCCGGCCTGGTTGGACGGGCTCTGCACCATGCCGTTCGCCTCCTGCGTCCCGGTGAATGCTCCATAGATGCTGGCGGCGACATCGGTCTGTGCGTATGCGGCGGTATTTAATCCGATCAGAATGAAAGCTATAAGGGCAAGAAAGGGAGAGAAATGCATGCGTCTCATCCCTCTACTGTGATGGATTTGTCGGGAGCGAAAAAGTGCCCAGCGGGATACCGCCTGGGGCACGTTGCCCGGCGCTGCCGATCTGACGTCCAACTCTAGAGGCCTGGGTGCACAAGGTTTGTGGCAGCGCCAAGCCGTGCCTCCGGCTGCTGGTGCATAATGGCCGTAAGGCCTGATTCTGCCCGCCGTAATCGGGCCCATTGAGCCAACGACCACGTGAATCTCCCTAACTCCATCACGATGAGCCGCATCTTTTCGGTGCCTCTGCTTATCTGGATGCTTTCGCCTCATTTTCCACATGGTGGTTGGCATGGCGAGCAGGAAATCCTTGCGTCGCTGTTTTTCATCCTGGTATC
>DATAWF010000185.1:0-5004 GCA_036267335.1 Acidobacteriaceae bacterium | reverse complement strand
CACCCCAAAATCGATCAGCTTCACGTTGTCATGATCATCGACCATGACGTTTTCCGGCTTCAAGTCGCGGTGGACAATACCGTGTTGATGTATGTATTCAAGAGCCTTGAGGATCCCCAGTGATATCTTGACCGCCCGTTCTGGCGCCAACTTGTGTTCCGCAGAGAGTATCTTCCGGAGCGACTCTCCATTTACCCATTCCATCACCATGTAGATCCGTGAATGATGGTTATCGGAGTACACCTTCATGACATTTGGATGATTCAGCGAGGCTCCGATTTCCTCTTCCCGCTTGAATCGGTCAAAGCGAACTGGATCCGATTCCATCGAGGAATTCAGGATCTTTATCGCAACCTGACGGCCGTCCCGCATGTCGGTCGCGCGGAAAATGGATGTCACTCCGTTCTCGGCCACAAGAGTTTCGATGCGATAGTGGTCCAGCTCCTGTCCGGGGTGGATGTCGGCGGGAAGACTCATCGGTTTCTCTCTCTTCCGTTCTGCCCGCCTTCGCTCATCGGCACCGTTCCCCGATTGAGCGATGCGCGGAGGGCATGCCCGGAGTATAGCCCGATTCGTTCCATTGCACTGACTGAGGCTGGTCATGACCTTACGAGTCTGCTTTGCGCACTCTCAATGACTTCGAAAGCGCGACTTCACAGATCGGTCGAGGCCACGCGGCGCCGAAGCGCCTCATCCGTGTGACTGTTCCCCCCACGTTTGGCCGCCTTCATATGGCCTCGAAGCTGGCTGCTTTTTTTGGCTGCCTACCCCGACATAGCAGTCGAGCTGGCCGCATCCGAGAGTCCAACAACGATCATCGAGGACGGCGGCTTCGATCTGGCTATCCACTCGGGGGATCTCCCAGACTCTACTCTGGTTGCGCGAAAGTTCGCGCAGAAAAGCATCTTGGCGAGAACTCCTCTTTTCCGCCGTAGACCTCAAGGAACACCCCTTGAAGGGCGAAAGAGCCACGCTCGAGGCGCAGGCATTACAATCTCGAAGAAATTCCGCGCGCAAGAAATAAGAGTCCTGGACTCGACCTTGCGCACACGAGGCCCCTCATTCCGCCTATTTCTTTTTCTTCGATTCTCGAGAACGGCGATCTCGCGTTCGATCAGGTAACGACGCACGCAACCGGACCCGCCGGCGCGCTCCCATTGACGCCGAAGATGCTATTGACCGAGCCCTCGGGCAATCTCTTCGGCCTCAGCCAGAACGTAGGAATGGGGTGGGAGGCAGGCAATCTTCTCGGCCCGCAGGTGCTGATCTTGAGCACACACGGTGGTCTGCGTGGCGCAGACGGCCGACCGATCGCCCTGGGTCTGCACACCGGCCATTGGGAAGTAGGTTTGCTGGTCGCCGAGGCGGCGCGTGAGTTGAAGGCTCTGCAGGCGCTCCCCTTCGCGGCATCGTGTACCGACCCGTGCGATGGCAGGACCCAGGGCACGACAGGGATGCTCGATTCCCTTCCCTATCGCAACGATGCGGCGATCATCTTTCGCCGCCTGATGCGCTCGCTTCCGACGCGCGCGGGAGTTCTCGGCATTGCCACCTGCGACAAGGGTCTGCCGGCAATGATGATGGCGCTAGCTTCCGCGGGCAAGTTTCCCACCGTGCTGATTCCCGGCGGAGTTACCTTGCTACCCGAACATGGGGAAGACGCCGGCAAAGTCCAGACTCTTGGAATCCGCTATGCGCACGACCTCATTTCTATCGAGTATGCTGCGGAGGCTGGTTGCCGCACCTGTGCAACGCCCGGTGGCGGGTGCCAGTTTCTCGGGACAGCGGCAACCTCCCAAGTGGTGGGAGAGGCGCTGGGGCTATCGCTTCCGCACGCCGCGCTTGCCCCCTCCGGCCAGCCCATCTGGCTGGACATGGCGCGGCGTTCGGCACGGGCTCTGCTGCGGCTGCGACAGCTTGGTTTAGGCACGGAGGACGTGGTCACCCAGGCCGCGATCGACAACGCAATGCTGCTTCATGCAGCTTTTGGAGGATCAACCAACCTGCTGCTCCATCTGCCGGCGATTGCTTTCAGCGCCAAGCTGCGGCGCCCCGGCATCGAGGATTGGAGGCACGTGAACGCGCAGACGCCCCGCATCGTGGATGCACTGCCGAACGGCCCTCGCAATTTCGCGACGGTTCAGGTCTTTCTTGCCGGCGGGGTACCGGAGGCCATGCTCCACTTGCGCCAAGCGGGTTTGCTCAACACCCGGGTGAAAACCGTCTCCGGAGAGACGCTCGATCAATGCCTCGACTGGTGGGAGCAAAGCCGGCGGCGTCATGAATTGAAGAAGACTCTGTTGGACAGGGATGGAATCGACCCAAGCGACGTCATCCTTTCGCCCGACCGGGCGAGATCGCGCGGGCTTACTTCCACCGTTTGCTTTCCCATTGGCAATCTTGCTCCGCAAGGGTCGGTGGTAAAGAGCACCGCGATCGATCCCTCACGGATCGATGCAGAGAGCGTCTACCGTCATGAAGGGCCGGCGCGGATCTTCACTTCTGAAGAAGCTGCGATCCGCGCACTCAAAGAAGACGCCATCCACGCCGGCGACGTCGTCGTTCTTGTTTGCGGCGGACCGGCTGGAGCGGGGATGCAGGAAATCTATCAGGTGACATCGGCTCTGAAGGTAATCGCCCACGGCAAAGAGGTCGCTGTGTTGACGGATGCCCGCTTCAGCGGTGTATCTACCGGCGCGTGCATTGGGCACATCTCGCCAGAAGCGCTTGCGGGCGGACCCATCGGAAAGCTCCTTGAAGGCGACCGCATCGAGATTGTGATCGATCGCAAGAGTCTGAAAGGCTCAGTCAATTTGATTGGAGATGCAGACGGAATCTTCGGCGCGGAGGAGGGGTGCCGCCGGCTCGATGCTCGGGCGCCACGCGGCGATTTGCATCCGCACCCTGCTCTGCCCGAGGAGACCAAACTGTGGGCAGCATTGGTGGAGACCAGCGGCGGAGTCTGGGGAGGATGCGTTTACGATGTTGACGCAATCGTCGCCCGGATCAAGAAGGTGTGACCCCTCGCGAACGGTGCCGCGATGTGACGATAAGACGCGAAAAACAAGCATGTATTTCTCAGGCGCGTCCGCGTCCCGGACAGGTGCGTTTCGCCTCTGCTTCAGATACTCTCTTGGAGGATGCCAGAAATCGCCAGTTCCTCAGCGCCTACAGCACCTGCCCGAAATGCGGCGACACGAGTCGGGATCTTCGGGTGGGGGATCGTCGCACCGAAATCGCCTACCGTCGATGCTTTTCGCAAAAACCTTGAGGAAAGCGAAAGTTGGCTTTCGCCTTTCGAGGGCTTCGGCCCCAGCAATTTTCTTGCGGGCATGCCGGCTTTCGATTTCAACGAGTATCGTGCCTGGATCAACGCGCGATTCGCTCCGCGGCACTTTCAAAATTTAAAAGAGAAGATGGACACTCCCTCTCTCTATGCCATTGGCGCCTTCATCCAGGCGCTTGGCCAAAATGCTGCGCTCGAGGGACTACTGAAAGAACTGGGAACGGAAGCCCACGTTTACATCGGCACTGGCCTCGGAGCGATAGACACCTTGTATAAGGCGAGTGTCGCGCATCACGAAGCGCAGAAGCGCTGGAACGCCTTCTGGGCCGCTCCGGAAAACAATTCCGCCCTGCCACGCGAAGAGGCCGAGAGCCCCGAAGGCGCGCCTCCGTCTCCGGCAAGCGTGGCTGCGGAATCGCGGCAAGAGGCCCAAGATGCCTGGAGTGCATTTTGGATGGCGCGATCGCCGGAGCTTCAGCAGTACCTGTCGGAGGCGGCGGAAATCGACAGCCTCAACCTCGAAGGCGAAGTGGAGACCGGCAAACTCAATGTGCTGCGGGAGCGAAGCAAGCGGCACCTGAGACTGCAGGAGAAATGGCGGGCGCCGGAGCCTCCATGGAAGGTCTCTCCCAACGTCATTTGGAACATTCACAACACGCCGGCGGCCCAGGTTTCGATTCTCGGAGGCATCACCGGACAGGCGTTTGCGCCAGTTGCGGCGTGCTCCACATTTGGGGTTGCGCTGCGCCTGGCAATGAAGGCGATTCAATCCGGAGAAGCCAAAGCCGTGGTCGTCGGCGCTACCGACCCTCCGCCCCATCCGCTTACCATCGGCTCTTTCTATTCGGCGCGAGTGCTTTCCGCCAACCGGCAGGTCTCCCATCCGCTTACCCACCTGCAGGGCACGCATGTCGCGGGGGGATCCGTGGTATGGATTCTGGGAGACATGGAGTACATGCGAGCCAAAGGCCTACAGCCGCTGGGCATGGAGCCGATCGCGGTCGGGGTGAGTTCCGACGCGCACCACATCATTACGCCTTCGGTCGAAGGTCCGCAGATCGCAATTCGCCAGGCGCTTGCCGAAGCTCATGCTGCACCCGAAGAGGTCGTCACCTGGGATGTGCATGCCACCGCGACACCTGGCGACTTCGCGGAGATTACTACCTTCCGCTCTCTCTTTTCGGAATCCGTTGTGGTTACTGCAAGAAAAGGCACGTTCGGACATGGGATGAGCGCCGGCAGCGGCTGGGAGCTTACTGCCCAGTATCTCGGATACGAACGAGGGCGGCTCTTTCCCACGTCTGTACCGCAAAAAGAGGTCAATCCAGCCATCCGCAACTTGCATCAGAATTTCGTCTTCTTGCAGCCGTGCGCCGTCTCGCCCGGAATCGCAGGCAAGCTCTCGATGGGCATCGGGGGTATTAACGCCTGTGTTCTATCGCGGCCGCTCGACGGCTAAGGCGGAGTATCCGGCGGCACAGCACAGGAAACTTGGTCCTGCGTGGAAACCTGCTGCTTATCAGCACCTTCGCAGGTTATCTGCCTGCACGCAGGTCAGCTTCAATCGATCCGATGGAGGCACTCCGGCCCGAGTAATCGGGGGAAATTGATATCTCCGAGTTAATGGGATGCGGCGGCGTTCTTGCCCGTCGACTCTAACTCAAGCGGCGCGGAGGTATTGACCGCATGGCCCGGAGGATGGCCGGACTTCTTGCTTG
>DATAWF010000184.1:0-8835 GCA_036267335.1 Acidobacteriaceae bacterium | reverse complement strand
GGGCCGAACGAGCACAGTGGATCGAGACGTGGTGGTGGTGAGCGTGCGGCTGATGGGCGTGGGCGGCCCGGAGTATCTGAGCGCGGAGCAGCAGAGCTTCAGCGAGCATGAGCAGATGCTCTTTACCAAGGCGGTCTCGGTTGCCGAAAGCTTTGGCAAGAGAGTGTCGCTGCTGGTGGTTCCGGCGGGCGACGTGTTCGCAGCATTGGTGCAGACGGCGAATTCACTCGAGGTGGAGTCGGTTGTGTCGGGGCAGTCGAGCTCGATGACTGCCGAGGATCAAGCATTCCACATGGGCCAGGCGTGGGAAGCTCTGCCCGAACCGAAGCGCCAGTTCAACTTCTACGTGATCGGCGCGAACGGCGAGACCAAGGTGTTCTACATCGGGCCGCACGCGCCCGCGCTGGGACCCGAGGACGTGGAGCTGGTGCACCGTCTGTGGCTGAACATGCGGCGCGATCCGCTGGCGGCGGACCTGCATCACAGCGACATTATCACCTACGCCCTTACGCGGCTCGCCGGCCAATATGCGCGCGAGAAGCAGGAGATCCTGCGCGATCTGCGCAACTGCCGCGCCGCCGAATCGCGCGCCACGATGCGGCTCGGCGCACAGGATTCCGGCGGGGCCGGCGAACTTGTGCAATCGCCACGCGCGATCAAGCAGACGCGAGACCAGTAGGAACTCAGAGATAAGAGATCAGAGATTTGTGAACGGCGGCGGCTCTCCCTGTTCCCTGTTCCCTGTTCTCTGTTCTCTATTCTCTGCCAACTGCGCACCGTGCACCGCTCACGGTCCCTACACCGAGATTTCATCTCCGGGTTTCCAATCGACAACCTTCACGGCCGGCCCGACGAGAGCGGCTAGCTCGGCAGGCGTGCCCTTGAGCGGAGGAAAAGTCCCGAAGTGGATGGGCAGAACCGTCTCCGGCGCCAGGTACCGGCAGGCGAGGGCGGCCTGCTGCGGGCCCATGGTGTAGAAACCGCCAATCGGCAGCATCGCGATGCGCGGCTTGTAGAGCTCGCGGATGAGCTGCATGTCGCCGAAGACCGAGGTGTCTCCCGCGTGGTAGAGCACCGGACCTCCGTTGACGGCGAGAACAAAGCCGGTGGCGACGCCGGTGTAGTGCGTGCCCTTGTCGTCGGAGGCGCCGGCCGAGTGCCTGGCATCGACCATGGTCACAGCCACGTCCTTCAGCTCGACCGTGCCGCCGAGGTTCATGCCCAGGGTCTCGCTCACGCCCTGCTTGCCGATGTAGTCGGCCAGCTCATAGATCGCCACCACGGTTGATCCGTGCTTCTTGGCGACGGGCGCGGCGTCCCCAATATGATCGCCGTGGCCGTGCGTACACAGCACATAGTCAATCTTTGCAGGCAGCTCGAATTTTTGCGGGTATTTGGGATTGTGCGCGATGAAGGGATCGATCAGGATGTTCGTTCCCTGGGAAGTTTGGATCAGGACAGTGGCATGGCCAAGCCATGTGATGCGCGTTTGCTGCGAATTGCTCAAGTGCTCCTCCGAAGAACAGGCGGTGGACGGTGGACGGTGAACGGTGATCGGTGAACGGTGGTCAGTGGACGGTGGACGACGGGACGGTGGTTCTTTGCCTTTCGATTCTATTTTGGAGCGATCGGGTGCATGTGGAAAGAACCTTTCGAGGCCGGTCCGAACAGGGGCCGTCCTGGCCGTTTCCAAGCCGACTAAAACGGGATTTTTTGCATTGCGCAGTTTCCAGGACGGATTTGTTGATTGCAAAAGAGTTGTTTGACTCAAACTGGACGCAATTAACGGCATTTATTCGACTGTCTTGAGAGAGGTTTGCTGATTTTAAACGACTTATGTGGCACATGTTCGGCAAAAACACGGTAATTTTTCTTAAATTTATTTTTGCATCGGAAACAAAGGGGTTAGCTCTGGTTTTCGGAGCGGCGGAAGCAAGCGAAATCGCCGAGGCGAGCGAGGCGCGGAGGGCTTGCGCAGGTTGTGGCACAGCGGCCGATGCGCGATGTTCGTGAGGAGTTTCCATACAAGTTCCATTGTAGAGATTTGGAAGAAATGACCGGCGAACTTGGGGAAAGAGAGAGCAGAGAAAAGAGATCAGAGAATGAAGGAGTTACCGGAGGTGGGCGGATTTATTTTGGGCGAAGGGATTGACAGGATCGGCGACGGGGGGTCCGGGACGGCCGGATTGCGAGGGCTGGAGGGACTTTTCACTTGACGGAGGATGGAGGCGGGGGTAGATTGAGTCAGAGGTCATAGGCGAACAAATGGCGAAAATTGAACCTTCCCTCCCCCTCCTGGCCACGCTGCCCTCCCTCTCCGAGTTCCCCATCCTTCAGCCCTCCCCACTGACAGGCCTGGCCCGAACCGCGGCCGAGGCGCCGCTGGACTCAACCGGATGTCTGACGGAATACCGGCCGCTGACGAGCCGGACCATCCTTAACAAGGTCACTTCAAACCGGCGAATGCCGTTCAGCCACGCCATCAATCCCTATCGCGGATGCGAGTTCGCGTGCCGCTATTGCTATGCGCGCTACACGCACGAGTTTCTCGAGATGGGTGCCGAGCAGTTTGAGCGGAAGATCTATTTCAAACAGAACGCGGGCTGGCTGCTGGAGCAGGAGCTGAAGCGGCTGAAGCCGGGAACGGAGATTGCGATCGGGACAGCCACCGATCCCTACCAGCCGCTGGAAAGAAAACTCAAGATCACGCGATCGCTGCTGGAAGTGTTTGCGCGGCACAGCGGTTTCCGGCTGGGAATCATCAGCAAGTCGGCGCTGATTTCCCGCGATATCGACCTGCTGAAAGAGATCGCGAAAAACAACAAGCTCACCGTACACACGACGGTGACCACGATGAACGCCAAGCTGGCGCGGAAGCTGGAGCCGCGCGCGCCGCGGCCCGACCTGCGCATGCGGACCGTTGCGGAATTGCGCGAGGCGGGATTGCGGGCGGGCGTGATGTGCTCGCCGCTGATGCCGGGAATCACCGACGGCGCAAGCTCGATCCGCGCGGTTGCGCGGGCCGCCGCGGCCGCGGGAGCAAGCTTTATGGCGTCGGGAGCGCTGTTCCTGAAGCCGTGTTCGCTGCCGACCTTTCTCGAGTTTGTCGGCGAGCATTTTCCAGAGCAGCTTGGGGCCTACAAACGGCGCTATGCGGGCAGCGCGTTTGTTTCGCAGGCGTATCGCGAGCGAATGGCGGCGCTGGTGGATCAAATCTGCCGAGAGTTCAAGTTGGGCAAACGGTATTTGTACGAGGACGCGGCGAAGGAGGAGGGTGCGCCGGCGGTGGAGATGCAGCCGTGGCTGCCGTTTGCGGGCGCTCCCCGCCAGACTTGTGACCACAGCGCCTCTTCTCCCATTGCGCTGTCATCCTGAGGTCGCCTCAGCGACCGAAGGATCTGCGGTTGCTTTTCGGGATGTCAGCCGTTTCACCAGGCGTGGAAGACGAACCGCATCACCAGGCAGAACACGATCAAATAGGCTGCGACGATGCCGAACCTATTCCATTCCTTCTTCGACTTCGGCCACCAAAGCCACGTCGCAACAAATCCAAGCAAAGCGTTGGGCGCAATGACAAGAGTCTGCAACCATCCGGGCCACTTGGAAAATGGGGTAATCACAGCGTAAATTCTAGCTCCATCCATTTCTGGCACTGAGCGATCGCGCCCTAGCGCGTCATGATGACTTCAGAGACCGAGTCCTTGGCCAGGAACTGGCGATGGCCGGACCAGCCGGCGAAGAGGCGTTCGATGCTGCGGTTGGTGAAGCAGCGCTGGATGGGGAATTGCTGGGTCATCTGCATCTCGACGTCGTCGGTCGGCGTGAGGTGAAAGCGGCAGCGCACCGCCTCCTCGCCCTGCATTTTGGTGTGGAAAAAGGCCAGCACCTGTCCCCCGGGATTCATGGACGCGTAAAGATGCGCGACGATGGGAGCGACGAGCGGCTCGGGCAGGTAATCGAGCGCCGACCACAGAAGCACCACATCGAACATGCGCCCGGAAAAGTTGAGCGTGTGGTCGAGATAGCCCTGGGTGTTCCAGATCGGACGTTCGTCCTCGTCCGTGCCAGTGATCCAGTTTTCGCCGAAGGCGTCGACTTCAAGGTCGGCGAGGAAGACGCTCTGGCCGAGGTTGGTGAGGTAGTTGATATTGCTGGGCGAAGTGTAGCCGGTGTCGATGATGCGCAGACCGGGCTCCGCCTCAAGACGCTTGCGGATCGCGCTCCATCCGCCGGAGTGGCGAGGCACACGAGGGCCGCTGAGGCCCGGGATCGGCTGGGCCAACGAGTTCTGTTGTTTCTTATCGAACCAACTGCGCAGCACCCTGGTTGCCTCGTGAGCGTTGGAATGAATGGATCGCGCCGCGGAAATGACGCTGGCGGCGAACGATCAAAGGAAATTTCCGCTCGATCTTTTTATTCTATTCGTAACCGAGGCGAAGACGCTGCCGCGGCGGGGCGGACAAAGGCGCGCTGCCCGGCGAAAGCCGATTCCTATGCTTGCGAACTCAGTTGCCGCCGGTCTGCGGAGCGGGAGCGGCGTCGGGCGGACGGGAAACGCCCTGCGTAAGGTCGACCTTGCCGTGAAAGATGGCGTTGTCTTCAATGGCGAGGCGAAGGGCGCGGATATCGCCTTCGAGGTGGCAGCCGGAACGAAGCTCGACGCGGCCGCTGGCGACGATATTGCCCTGCACGTGGCCCTGGATGAGCACATCCTTGGCGGTAAGGTCGGCGGAGATATTGGCGTTGGGGCCGATGGTGAGCCGGTTTTCGGCCAGGTTAACAATGCCTTCGACCCGGCCATCAAGGACCAGGTCCTCGCTGCCCTTAACCTCGCCGTTGATGACGATGGTTTTGCCGATGCGCGCGGGAGAATTTTCTTGAGCCATGACCACGATCCTTCTCGAAATTCCGTAGAGTCCCTGCCCGAACTATATCAACCCCGCGAGCCGGCATCAATTCGCGGAGATGAAAAGCTGCGGCCGCGTATCAGCCATGCTGACATTTCCCGAGCCGGAGGAGGGACGGGCAGTGACGCCCCGCAGGCTCTAAACTAGATGTGTGCACCGGTCCATTTTGCTCCTCCTGCTGCTTGCTGGGACGGCCTGCTGCCAAGGCCAGCCCGGCTCCGGCCCCGCGAACCTGCCGCGACCCGCGCAGGGGCTGGCGCTATTAGACCGCGTGCTGGCCAACGAGTATAAAGCGGCGCAGGACACGAGCCACCCGATGCGTTATGAGCTGAGGAAGACGAGCCCGCACTGGAGCACGACCAAAAAGATTTACGAGACAAAGGACGGCGACGTGGCGCGGCTGGTGGAGCAAAACGGCCAGCCGCTGAGCGCGGCGGACGAGCAGAGGGAACAGGCCCGGCTGACGGAGCTGGCGGGCGACCCGGGAAAACAGCATCGCCGCAAGCTGGCGGAGGATGAAGACGAAGGCCGCGTCCTGAAGGTTTTGCGCGCGCTGCCCGCGGCGTTTGTGTACCAGGACGAGGGGACGGTTGAAGCGCCCGCGGTAAAGCCACGCGACAACGAATCAGCGAGGTTGGAAAAATTCAGCTTCAGGCCGGCGCCGGGGTATTCCGCGCCGGACCTGGAGACGCAGATCCTGACGCAGATGGCGGGGGAGATCTGGATTGACCCGGTGCATTTGCGCGTGGTGCGGCTGGAGGGTCATCTGATGCAAGATGTGGACTTCGGCTGGGGAATCCTGGGCAGGCTGAACAAGGGCGGATGGATTGCGATCGACCAGGCCGACGTGGGCGGAGGGCAGTGGCGCACGGTCCACTTCAAGATGGTGATGAGCGGCCGCGTGGTATGGAAGACGCGGGTGTTCGACACCGATGAGGACGAGTCGGGCTACGAGCCGGTGCAGGTTGGGCTGGGCTACCAGAGAGCAATTGAGATGCTGCGCAACGATCCGTAAAATCGGCGCGAAATTCAGAGCAACAAAAAGCGGTCCGGCACTGAAGTGCGGGACCGCTTTTGTTTTGGAGCGCGAGCTGTTACATCTTCACGAAGATGATGACCATGGTGAAGAGGGTGAGGGACTCAATGAAGGCGAGGCCGAGCACCAGGAACAGCATGATGCCGGGACGAGTGCCGGGGTTGCGGGCAAGCGCCTCAGTAGCCGACGCAACGGCGCGGCCCTGACCCATGCCGCACAAGCCGGCTGCCAGACCCATGCCAATGCCGGCGCCGATTGGAATCAGGCTGGCCGCGGCGGTGCCGGCGTCCGCAAAGACCGGGACGGCAAAACAAAGAACCGCCAGGGTCATGAATACGAATTGAAGTTTGCGCATAGTTCTCCTGCTTCCTAAGATTGGCCGCCAGTGGGTGGTTGAAGCTCACCGTGCTGGCCCCCTCACGCTTGCGGCCTTCCGTTTTATTCCGAAGCGGAAGCGGCTTCGGCGGAAACTTGTTTTCAGCTTCTAGCCTCTAGCTCCAAGCCAGAGATTCACGAGATTCGATTCTTGCGGCTCTTTCGCCGCCGCTCGGCCTGGTTGAGAGACTCATACTCTGTATCACCGCTGAAAAAGCCAGCAGCTAGAAGCTGGTAGCTGTCCTTAGTGCTCATGCGCCACTGCCATCGAGAGATAGATCATCGAGAGCAGCATGAAAACGAAAGCCTGGATAACAGAAACGGCAAAGTGAAGAAACAAAAAGATGGAAGGAACGGCGATGGGAATGATGGAAAACCAGACCAGCGTGAGCAGATCGCTGGCGAACATGTTGGCGTAAAGACGGATGGTGAGAGACATCATGCGGGCAAGGTGGGAGACGACTTCAATGGGAAACAGAAGCGGAGCCAGCCACCAGAGCGGACCGGCGAAGTGCTTGAGATATCCCACCGGACCCTGCACGCGGACGCCGTGGAAGTTGTAGTAGAGAAACGTGAGGACGGCGAGGCCGAGAGGGACCTCAGGCATCGCGGTCGGGGTTTCCACGCCGGGGATGAGTCCGACGACGAGGCCGATGAGGTTGTTCAACAGGACAAACAGGCCGATGCAGGTGACAAAAGCCTGGAAGCGCTCGTAGCCGTGGCCGATGACCTGCTCGCCGAGGTCGCCGACGCCTTCATGAATCATTTCGGCAAGCTGCTGGGCGGGGTTCGGACGTTCGACCGATAACGTGAGGCGAACGATCAGAAAAAAGAGAATCAGGAAGCCCGCGACCAGCACTTCAAGCGACAGCATGCTGTTCACCGAAGCTGCTTTCTGGGTGGCATCCGCGGAGCTCATGCCGATGGCCTGATACATCCGGACCTCCACGCCTTGCAGCAGGAGGTTAAGGAAACGCGCTAACGCAAAAGATTGCACCATTTTTTCCTTGTCGCGGAGCTATGAAGAGGGTGAACAGAAGCGCGGCTTCAGTCGCGAAGCAAGCGAACCGCCTCCCAGACCATGGCTAAAAGTGCCAAACCAAGGCCACAGAGAAGCGCCACCACAGAACCCCGGAAACATTTCAGGCTACCATAAATGGCCGCGCCAAACAGCCCCAGGCGCAATACAAAAAGAACCACAGAGACCCCTGCGCCGCGCGGGGTCTGTTGATGATCCATTTTGGCACTGATAAAGCGAATCAGGCGTCGCCACTCGTGAATGCTGGCGGCGGAGATGGCTGCGCCGGTGGCCAGCATCGCAGCGTCGCGCCAACCGGTGGCCTTCCAGAGCACCAGCGCGGCGAGTGCGCCCACAACCAGCGTGATGCGAATGGCGCGCTTCAGCAGGGCCTGCAAGCCGTCGTCGGTTAAGGCGACAAGCGGGTGTGCTTCGCCGGTAGGGTGCGCCTCTTCCGTCACGATGCCGATCCCCCATCGCTATCCTTCGGGCCGGCGCTGTCGTCGTCCTGCAATTTGGGATCTTTGTTGGCGGCGAGCGCCACGCGGATCGCGTAGACCAGCCCGGAGACGCCGCCGAACACGATTCCCACAATCGCGATCCACGATTGGTGAAAGTGACGGTCGAGCCACGCTCCAATGAGCCAGCCGATAAAAGCCGCGCAGGGCAGAACGAGCGCAATCTGCATCAGCTTTTCGGCTTCGATCCATGCGCTGAAGAGGCCGGGCTCTTTGCCGTTTTGCTTCGACTCCGGAATGGGACGATGGTAGGCCATCCATCGTGGTTATACACGAGGAGCGAGCCTCCTTGCGAAAAGAACCCCGCTACTTATCCTGCGTCGCGCTTGCGAACTTCCAGGCTTTAACCCGGTAGGCGCCCTCATCATCGTCCAATTGCGATAGGCCGAAATCAAAGTTTGCGCAGTTTTCTCCGCATGGAATCACCTTGACATCGGCAGCAAAGTAATAAACCTTGCCGGCTTCGGCAGTGAACTTTGCAACGTCAATGCTCTTCTTTAATTTGCCTATCCCCGACTGCCACGCTACACAAAGATGATGGACTCCGGGGTCCACCGACACAACGAAATAAGAATTGTTATTATTGGCTCCGACCCAGGCCCCGTCCATTCCGTAGCGAATGGTGGCATACATAAATGGGCCGATCATCTGATTTTCGTTTTCGATCAGGACAACCTGTGCCTTGCCGTCTGGCGGGGAGGGCAGCGGGGTCTTGTTCTTTGTCGTCTTCACGTTGAACCTGACACTATCGTCGCCGCAAGAATCCGGCAAAATCGTGGCCCGCGCCTCGACAGCGGCGATAAAAAGAACACAAAGAAAGATTGCGCTGAGTTTCAGCTTCATCGAGCGTCTCCTGAGAGTTGAAAATTAGCAGCACTCTACTCTTGGCCCATCCGTGTGTCAATGAACGCGATCACCAAGATCGGCGATACCTCGTCGGGGCCCATTCACCAGCCGGTATACTGGCGGTTGGACCTTCGA
>DATAWF010000183.1:0-3089 GCA_036267335.1 Acidobacteriaceae bacterium | reverse complement strand
ATAGCCGGTGGGCTGCAGGTTGGAAAAGGTTGTGCTGTGTTGCGCGAAGTTCTCGAAGTTGGGAAAGGCAAGTCCGGAGGGCCGATGCTCGAAGACCTGGTCATAGGAGAGCTCGTCCATGAGTATCCAGACGATGCGCGGCTGAGCGGATGTCGCGGAGTGGAGCGCCGGATCGATGAAAGAAGTTTGCTCGCGTGGCTGGAAACGCAGAGCCTGCCAGGCGAGTTTCGGCAGAAGGATAAGCATGCCGAAGGCGGCGACGGTGAAGAGGGCCCGGGTCACGTCGAGAGCCTGCTGCAACGCCCTGGGGCGCCACTGCCATAGGACCAGCAGGACGATGGGCACGATTGCAAGGCCGATGTGCGAAGCAAACAGCACCCGCCCGACGACCGCGGGACGAGCGCCGAAGATGCCGGCGCCGACGCGGCCGAGGAGCCAGATCAGAAGGGTGGGGAGGGCGATTCCCGCGACGCTGCGCCCGCGTGGCGGCAACCGATCCAACGCAGCGATGGTGAGCCATGCGAGCGCCCAAACCAGCAGCGTGAGCAGGAGAATGGCGCGGGGAATGCTTGCGACCGGGAGTGGGTGGTGAAACGAATCGACGTGCCAGGACTTGAGGAAGGCATTCGCTATGGGGAGCGCGTAGAGCGCTGCGATACCGGCACTTTCCAGAAATGACTTTGCTTTCACCGAACCTCAGGAAACCAGAGGCGACTGTGCGTCTCGGCTAAGACCTTTGTACGCGAAATTCCGCAATGTCACAGACGCGCAACGGCGGTTTTCAGTTTCCTCGCTGTGCATTCCCAATTTCCTGCGGCTGCCGATTCACGTTTTGGAGTGCGGCGAGATTTTGATCGGCGAGCTCGACTTCACCGGGTCTCGAAGAGCCAGAGACTTCGGCCGTTGGGGAGGTTCTCCACCAGGCGCCGGGTGAAATGTTGGTCGGCAGCGGCAAGGAAGGCATTCTCGTCGAGATGTCCGTAGATGTCCTGACGGCCGCGGCAGAGCTGCTGGAACTGCGAATCGGTTGCGGGAACCCATTCGATGATGGCCCAGCGGGTGGTGAGACGGCGCACGAGATCGAAGATAGCCGGCAGCGGAATCTGGTCAATGAGCAGCATGTGGTGGATGACGCCAAGCATCAGGATGCCGTCGAATGCGCCCTCGGAACGCTGCAGAAGGCTGAGGCTCTCCGCGTTCCGCCAGCCGACAGCGGGTGTGGGCCGGGCAATGTTGGCGATCAGAGGAAGGATGGGCTCATGCTTCGCCCGGGCTTCGCGCCAGTTTGCATCGGCCGCCTGCACATCGGTATCCCATGCGACGACGCTGGCGCCGGCGGCAGTTGCGATGCGGGAGTAGTGGCCGGTGTTTCCGCCCACATCAAGCACGCGATGCGGCGCGGCATGAGCGAGCGCCCGCTCGACAAATGCGGCCTTGCGCGCGTGGTCTTCCGCGCTGTAGTGGCTGGCGGTGGTGGTGTAGTCGCTCCAGCGTGAGGCGTGCGGCGGCGGCGTGAGCGCGCGGAGGGTACGGCGCAGCTTCTTCAATGTTCCACGCAGCACATGGTTGGCTACCTCGGGCGATTGTTGCCGCACGGGAGTGCCGCCAGTGGATGCGGAGGCGTTCGCCTTGCGCTCCAGCAGATGGGGAAGGGTGACGAGCGAACGCAAGGGGGCCGTCCAGCGGCGGCGGAGCGGCAGGTGCGGGTAGAGGTCGGTGGGTTCGTAACCGTCACGGCGCTCTATAGACGCCGCCAGCGGCCAACCGAGATAACGATTCGCCGCCAGAGGCAGTAGGAATGTGCGCACGAACTGACCGTAGGCAAGCCAGATGGGATTGCCCGGCTTGCGCTTGTCGAAGGAAAGTACATCGACGAAGACCGGGTCGGCGTTGCGGAAGAGGACGTTCAGCGGAGTCGCATCCTTGAGGATGAGGCCGGCCGCAAGAGACTCCTCGCAGAGATCGAGAGTCAGCTCACCGGCAGCCGCCCACTGTCCGGGGGTCCACTCCCAGGGATAGGTTGGATACTCGATGCGTTCGTGCTCGAGCAGCAGCGCGCCGTCGGCCTCGCGACCGGCAATGGTGGTCGCGACCATGCGGCCGCTCTCAATCCATTTCCGTGTGAGTGGTAAGGCGAGAAAGGCCTCCGCCTCCGCCACGAAGGCGGGGCGCACGTGTCGAAAGACTTTGGCCTTATCAAAATAAAGAGAGCCGGCCGGATCGCGAAAGGTTCCGCGGAGGGAGACGGCACTTAGGGTCATTGCTGGATTTCTTGAACCTGCTCTACGACCGGCTCTTCGATGTGGCTCTGGCCGCGGTGGAAGAGTTTGCGCAATTTCGAACGAACGATGAAGAGAGCACCCGCCACCATGGAACCGGCGACCTGCAGAAACAGAAGTCCGGAACCTGGATCAGCGTAAGCGTAAGCAGGCTTCTGGAATGCAATCGCCAAAGTGACGAACTGACCGACGGCAAGCAGGATGAGCAATGTGCGGAAAAGATGACGCACTGGTGGAACCCCCCATTAGGTTTGTTGCAAGGCCAGGTAGAGCAAGTGGCAGCAATGCATTACTTTATGAACTTTTAATGACTTTCATCAGCTCTTAATAAGAGCTTAAGTAAGTTGTACCGGATTTTGACGAGCATCCGAACCAAAAAGTTCCATTTCCGCATTTGTAAAGTGGATTTCTGTTGACTATCTAGCCGCGTTTTCTTGTATTTACCGGTGATCGGCCGGCACCGGTACACTGGAAGTCTCGGAGAGGAAGACCCAAACCATGCTCGTGGTCATGAAGCCGCTGGCGACAGGCGAAGAGATCCAGGCCGTTTGCGACCGGATCGAAACACTCGGTTACCGGGCACACCCCATGCCGGGAGCGCAGCGGACCGCGATCGGCATTACGGGAAACCAGGGCGCAGTGGAGCAGGATGCGCTGGCAGAGATGTCCGGCGTGGCCGAGGTCATCAAGGTTTCCAAGCCTTACAAACTGGTCAGCCGGGATGTCAAGGAAGAGGACACGGTGATCCGCTTCCCGGGCACGAATGCGGCAATTGGGGGCCGGAACATCGCCGTGATCGCCGGGCCTTGC
>DATAWF010000182.1:0-15396 GCA_036267335.1 Acidobacteriaceae bacterium | reverse complement strand
CTGCTATGTTGACACGCGCAACATCAGGCTAGTGCGAAATGTTGCTTGTGTCAACATTCTCTGCTACAAGAGATGGATGCCGGCGGCCCAGCCCAGCCATCCAGCCACGCCCAAACATCGCCCTTACCATCATCAAGACCTGCGCAAGGCCCTCATGCAGGCTGCCGAGGCGCTCATCGGCGAGGTTGGCCCCCGCGCCTTCACCTTGCGTGAGGTCGCGCGCCGCGCCGGCGTTTCCCACAACGCTCCTTACCGCCATTTTGCCAGCCGCGACGATCTGCTGCTGGCGGTTGCGGTGGAGGGCTTCGAACGCCTCTCCGCCTCCATGAGCAAGCGGATGGAGCGCGGCACGTCGGCGCGCGAGCGGCTGGTGCTCTGCGGCTGCGGATACGTGGAGTTCGCGCTGCGCTGGCCCCGGCACTTTCTCGTAATGTTTGATTTACCCGGCCTGTTGCATGGCGAATGCGGCCATTCGCAAATCGGGCACAGCGCCTTTGCGGTGCTGCTCGATGCCGTTTCCTCCGCGCAGCAGTCAGGCATTCTTCCCGCGGGCGACCCAAGGCCCATCGCCTGGGCCGCGTGGTCGCTCGTTCACGGCATTGCCACCTTGGCCATGCAAGCGAACTTGCCCTTGAATCAGAAGGCAGCGCTTGATTTCACCCGCCAGGCCGCCGAATGGATGATCCGTGGCATCCAGCCCTCCTCCCGCCGTCGCGCCCGTTGATTCATGAAGGCAGAGGCTCCTTCGCCGATTTCAGAATCGCTTCAGCCGACGTCGCAGAAAAGATTTCAAGGGAGCTCACTTCGCGGGGTCGTAATTCAGATTCGGACCGAGCCACCGCTCCGCTTCTTCGCGCGTCCATTGCTTGCGTCTTTGGTAGTCGGCAACCTGATCGCGGTCGATTTTCCCCACGCTGAAATAGCGCGACTCTGGATGCGCGAAATAAATCCCGCTGACACTCGATCCCGGCCACATGGCAAAGGATTCCGTGATCAGCATGCCGGTCTTCGCCTCCACATCGAGAAGCGTCCAGATCGTGCCCTTCTCCGTATGATCGGGGCTTGCCGGATAACCTGGAGCCGGCCGGATTCCACGATACTTCTCCTGAATCAGCTCAGCGTTGGTGAGCTTCTCCTGGCATCCGTAACCCCATTCGTCGCGCACGCGCTTGTGCAGGCATTCCGCGAAGGCCTCCGCCAGGCGATCGGCAAGTGCCTCCGCCATGATCGCGTTGTAGTCGTCATGCGCAGCGCGAAAGCCGTCGCAAAGCGCTCGCAGGCCGATCCCGCTCGTCACCGCAAAAGCTCCGATGAAATCCGGAAGGCCGGTCTCCCGCGGCGCGATAAAATCGCCCAGCGACCGGCACGGCTCGGTCCCCTCCCGGTTCGCCTGCTGGCGAAGAAAGTGAAACCGGTCCAGCACAGTGCTCCGGGTTGTGTCCGTGTACAGTTCGACATCGTCGCCTTCGCCATTGGCGGGAAAGAAACCGTACACCCCGCGCGCCGTGATGAGCTTCTCTTCGACAATTCTCTCTAAGAGAGCGGCGCCCTCCTCGAAGAGCTGGCGCGCCTGTGCGCCCTGCTTCCCGTCCTCGAATATCCGGGGATAGATGCCCTTCAATCCCCAGGCATGAAAGAAAGGAGACCAGTCGATAAACTCCCGCAAGACGGAAAGCGGGAAGTCGTCGAGCGCGCGGACTCCGGTGAACGCCGGTTGCGCAATATCTTCGCTCCGCCACTCGATCGGCGTTCTCCGCGCGCGCGCCTCTGCGATCGAAACCACCTGCTGCCGCGGAGCGGCGTGCGCCTTTCGCACCGCCTCGTACTCAGCCCGGTGGCGGTCCACGAAAGCATCCCGGCTCTCCTCGCTGAGCAGGCTCGTGGTCACAGGCACCGCACGGCTCGCGTCCACCACGTGAACCACCGGCTCGCGATAGTGCGGAGCAATCTTGATTGCCGTGTGCGCCCTGCTAGTGGTTGCTCCGCCAATCAGCAAGGGAATCTTGAATCCGGTGCGCTCCATCTCCCGTGCCACATGCACCATCTCATCGAGTGAGGGTGTGATCAGGCCGCTCAGGCCGATAATGTCGGCCTTGACCTCTTTGGCGCGCTCGAGGATCTTTTCGGCGGGAACCATCACTCCCAGGTCGATCACCTCGTAGTTGTTGCAGGCCAGCACCACGCCGACGATGTTTTTGCCGATGTCGTGAACGTCGCCCTTGACCGTCGCAAGCACAATCTTCCCCTGCGTTTTGACCGTCTGGCCGGCTGCGGCCATCGCCGCCTTTTCCACCTCCATAAACGGCGTCAGGTAGGCGACGGACTTCTTCATCACCCGGGCCGATTTGACCACCTGCGGCAGAAACATCTTGCCCGCTCCGAAAAGATCGCCCACCACCCCCATCCCATCCATCAAGGGGCCTTCGATAACCAGGAGCGGACGGCCCAATTTGACTCGCGCCTCCTCCGTGTCCGCATCGATATAGGTGTCGATCCCTTTCACCAGCGCATGCGCAAGCCGCTGCTCGACCGTGCCCTGGCGCCACTCCTCCTGTTTCTTTTCGACCGTGGCCGTAGTGCTTGCCGAGGCTTTCAACTCTTCGCCGAATTCAACCAGGCGCTCCGTCGCGTCCGGGCGGCGGTTGAGCAGCACGTCCTCAACCAGGATCTTCAGCTCGGGCGCGATCTCTTCGTACACTTCCAGCATCCCGGCATTCACGATCCCCATATCCAGGCCGGCCGCAATGGCGTGGTAAAGAAAGGCCGAGTGCATCGCCTCGCGAACCTTCTGGTTGCCGCGAAAGCTGAAGGAAATATTCGAAACCCCGCCGCTTACCTTGGCATGCGGAAGATTCTTCTTGATCCAGCGGGTCGCATTGATAAAGTCCACCGCGTAGTTGTTGTGCTCCTCCATCCCCGTTGCGACGGTAAGAATGTTCGGATCGAAGATGACGTCTTCCGGAGAGAATCCGGCATCGTCAACCAGAATCCGGTAAGCCCGCTCGCAGATCCTGATCTTGTCTTCGTACGTTGCCGCCTGGCCCTGCTCGTCAAAGGCCATCACCACGACCGCGGCGCCATATTGCAGCACCGTCCTGGCCTGCTTCCGGAACTTCTCTTCGCCCTCCTTGAGCGAGATCGAGTTCACAATGCCTTTGCCCTGGATGCATTTCAGGCCCGCCTCGATCACCTCCCACTTCGAGGAATCGACCATGAAAGGAACCTTGGCGACTTCCGGCTCGCTCCCCAGCAGTTGCAGAAACCGGGTCATGGCTGGGGCGCCCTCGATCATGCCTTCATCCATGCAGATATCGAGAATGTTCGCGCCGTTTTCTACCTGCTGGCGCGCAACGCTTACGGCCTCTTCGTACTTGCCTGCTTTGATCAGTTTCGCGAACTTCGGCGAGCCGGCGACATTGGTCCGCTCGCCGATCATGATGAACACGCCCTGTTGTTGCGTGAAAGGCTGCGATCCGGAAAGACGCAGCGGCCGTGGCAAATTGGACGGTGTCGAGCTCATCCCAGGGTCTGGACCGCCGTTTCGGCTTCCACCACGCGCGGAGCACGGCCTTCGAGCGCCCGTGCGATCGCCGCAATGTGCTCGGGGGTGTTGCCGCAGCATCCTCCGGCAATGTTGATCAATCCGTCCTTGGCGAAGTCGCCCAGAAAACGGCCCATGTCCGCCGGGTCAAGATCGAATCCAGTCGGCGAAAGGGGATTGGGCAGGCCGGCATTGGGATAGGCGGAGATCGCCACGTCCGCCTTTCCGGCGAGCTCTTCGAGAAACGGATACATCAAATCGGGCCCGAGCGAGCAATTGAGTCCAACCGAAAGCGGTTTCACATGCCGCACCGCGTTCCAGAAGGCTTCGACCGTCTGGGCGGAAATCATCGTCTCGCCCCCGCGGCCTACCGCGGCCGAAATCATGATCGGCAGCTTCTTGCCCTCCTCTTCGAAGACCTCTTGAATGGCGACCAGAGCGGCTTTGGCGTTCAGCGAGTCGAAGATTGTTTCCACGAGCAGAAGGTCGGCCCCGCCCGCCATCAGCGCGCGCACTTCTTCGGTGTAAGCCTTCTTCACCTGATCGAAGGTCACCACACGGAATCCAGGATCGTCCGCGTCCGGCGAATTCGAGAGCGAAACCGTCAGCGGCCCGATCGCTCCCGCGACAAATCGCTGGCGCCCCGTGGCCTCGGCAATGCGGTCCGCCCACGCGCGGCATTGCCGCGCCGATTGTTCATTGATCTCCCACGCCAGTTCGCTGAGAAATTGATCGTCGATGATCTTCTGGTAAAACTCCGGACCCTTGCGTCCGCCGCGCTCGCGTGGATCGTCCACAAAAAATTCGCTTTGCGCAATGCTGGTAGCGCTGAACGTGTTGGTCTCGATGATGTCGGCGCCTGCCTCCAGAAATCGCCGGTGAATGTCGCCGATCATCTGCGGCTGCGTCAGCGTGAACAAGTCTCCGTTGTTCAGCAGGTCTTTCTTCGCGTCCTTGAAGCGCTTTCCCCGAATGTCGGCTTCGGTCATCCCGTACGTACGGATGGTCGTGCCCATCGCGCCGTCGAGGATGGCAATCCTTTTTGCCAGAATCGCTTGCAGAGGATGCTGTGGACTGGTCATGCCTTTGAAGGGTCCTCACCTAGGCCAAACCTGAATGCATTTGGAAGTGGGGGAAGAACTCCGGCGCACGGACAAGCGGTGCCGGAGCTGCATTCATCGGAACAGGCCAAGTTCCTATTGTCTCATTTGGATGCCGAAGATCTTGGTTGGATTCAGTTGGGCGGTCCAGGCCAACGGCTCGGTTTCCCGCCGGGAACCGGCCTGAGAGGCAGCCCTAGCCTTGGGCTAGGGCTGCCCTAGCTCACGTCCTCGTCCAGGTTCAGGTTGCGGATCGCGTCGTCGAGCGTCTGCTGCGCCGCCGTGCGCTGCTGCTCGAGATCGGCGCGGGCCTTCTTGAGCGTCGTGAGCTGGTCCTCGTCGGCGTTGATCTCGCCGATGTAGCGCTTGGCCAGCTCCCGCCCCTCCGGGCTCTCATTTAGGCCGGAAAGCTCGTCGTGCAGCCGCTTCTCGTCGTCAGTAATGCGGTCGATGTTGGTCTGTTGAGCGTCAATCGCTGTGTTGATTGCCTGCAACTGTTCGCGGGCGCTCAACACCGGCGCGAGTGCCTTTTCCAGTGCGTCGCGGTTGCTGCTGCCGTTGAGAATCACATTCAGTTGGGGATCTTGGATGGACGTGAGCATGTACCGCTGGTTCAGGATGTGGGCCACGCCGACGTGCAAACGGACCGTCTCTCCCGGCTGCGTGATCACGTTGAAGCGGTAGACGGATGCGGTCGTTTCGGCCGGCTGCACCTCGGAGGTGATCTTCCAGCCGTCTTCAACCGGATGCTCGACCAGCACGTCCCGCGTATCCGTCGCCGTGTTGTGGACCACGTAAGTGACCTCGCGTATCGCCTCGTTGCGCTCGATGAGCACTCCGTTCTGCACCGTCAAATGGCGCAGGTGAGTTGAGGAGAGGTTGCTCTCCGTACTGACGTGGACCGCCTGGTCGGCGGCGTAGGAGAGCAAACGCTTCTCTCCGGCGTGAATGGGGTCGGTGAGGCCTTCACCGGCGAACTCGCCGTTTTCGAAGATGGAGAAGCTGCCGCGGTCGAGTGTGAGTTTGCTCGAGTTCGTGAGCCGTATCGCGCGCAGCGCCACGGGATGGCTGGCGTTCCAGATCGTCACTCGCTCCGCCTGCACGTCGGCCTGGAGAAAGGGAACCAGTGCGGATTCGTCTTTGTGGATCGTGACCGGCTGGCTCAGCGTGTACTCGAAGTAGTCATCGAAGCCGGCGGCGGAAGCGCTGCCGGCTTCGTCCTGAATCTCAATTGTTTCAGCGGAATCCTCGACGCTCTGATGCGCCATCCCGATGCCTCCGAGAACACCTCTCATCACACCGCTGGCGGTGGCATTGCCGCTGCCATGATAGATCCCTCCGCCAAATCCGCCGCCGGTTCCCCTGGCGGGCGCTGCTGCCGTGACCTCAGCATTGTCGTTGAGCGCGTCTTCATGCGTCATGGGCGCGATGTTTTGCGCCTCGGGCACCGCGACGACCGGCCGCTGGGTGTAAATCGGCTGCGAGAGCGGCTCGATGAAGCTCTGCGGCGCGCCGGCGACTAAAGAAAGCCGCACGTTGTTCCAATCCGAGCCTGTCGTGTTGTCGACGACCGCCCAGCCCTGGAGCGTTGCCGTCTCTTCCTTGCCGTCCGCGGGAGCAGCTCCGCCCGGAAAGACGATGCGGTAGGTGCTCTTCCATACCGGCACTTCGCTGATATAGCCGATGTGGATCTCGCGCGTGCCCGTTCCCTCGGCCTGGAGCCTGAGCTGGCGCTGCTGTGGATTCTGCGCTGTCGCCAGAACCGCGAGGTAGCGCTCCAGATCGCCGCGCACACCGCCGTCGAGCAGGCGCACGCTGACCGCGGGCGTGATCTCGAGCGAGCGGATTGCGCCATCGTCCGTGACCATGGTCAGAACGCGATGGTTCGCGGTGCCGCCCGATGCGGTCTTCTCCGACCGTATCTCGTAGTGCAGAATTCGCCCGCGAATCGCTCCCTGTCCGCCGCCGCTGATCTCTACGCTCGCTCCGCTGAGAGACGCAAAAAGGCTCTGGGTGGAGGGCTGTTTCCCCAATCCCAACGGCAGATTTTTCAATTGCTGCTCGAGCGGCACCGTCGAGTTGAAATTAACGCCTGCGATGCGGCCTCCGCCGAGATCGACCGCGGTCAGCGATTGCAGCACGTCGTCAAGCTGCGAAGAAGTGAAATCGAGCGAGATCGCTTGATTGCCCGTCACGCGGCCGGAATGCTCGAAATAGCCGACGCCGTTTTTGTAGAGCACCACCCGCTGCACCGGAAGCTGGACGGGCAGTTCGGTGCCGCCGGTGGAACCTGCGGCCTTGGCAGGATGCGGTTTCTGGGCGAAAACCGAGGCAGAGAAAAGAAGCAAAAGAAGGACAAAGAACCTTCGGAAGGGCACGGCCACCTCCTGCTTGATAGAACGGATACGCGTGCCATTTAGACGCAAAATCTTAGCAGAATGTTCCCGGCCCACGCTCTTGCCCGATGGCAGTCTGAGAAATGCTCTAGTCTTACAGCATCATGTTTTTTGCCGATCGTTTTGAAGCTGGACGTCTGTTGGCCGCGCAGTTGGGAGAATACGCCGGAGACAGCGAAGCCATCGTACTGGCACTGCCGCGTGGCGGTGTTCCTGTAGGTTTTGAGATCGCCAAGGCCCTGCGCCTGCCTTTGGACATTCTCGTGGTTCGCAAGCTCGGCGCTCCGGGCCAGGCCGAACTGGCTCTAGGGGCAATAGCCTCAGGCGGCCTCCGTGTCCTCAACCAGGATGTTGTCCAGGCCTTCGCGATCTCGCCCAGTGCCGTCGAAGAAATCGCCGCCAGGGAGGAAGCTGAGATCGTGCGCCGCGAACATGAATATCGCGGAGACCGCCCGCCCCTCGATCTTGAAGGGCGTATCGTCCTGCTCGCCGACGACGGTCTCGCGACCGGCTCGTCCATGCGAGCCGCCGTCCAGACCCTGCGTCTCGGCCGTCCGGCGATGATTGTCGCCGCGCTGCCTGTCGGCTCGCCCGAGACCTGCGCTTCGCTCGCTCCCGAGGTCGACCGCCTTGTCTGCCTCAATCAGCCCGAGCGATTTCAAGCTGTCGGCCAGTGGTATGAGCGATTCGACCAGGTCAGCGACCGCGAAGTGCAAGATCTGCTG
This sequence comes from Acidobacteriaceae bacterium, assembly GCA_036267335.1. Lineage (GTDB taxonomy): Bacteria > Acidobacteriota > Terriglobia > Terriglobales > Acidobacteriaceae > PALSA-350. The sequence goes on along the minus strand of DATAWF010000182.1, from coordinate 7,634 downwards.
CGCCGCTCCTCCGCGCCTCAGCCCGCGCAAAACGCGGCTCCACATTTCGCCCGCTGAGCCGCAATGGAGAGATCCGCATTTGGTTTTCGCGGAATCCGCTTTTGCTTTTCTTTCTGTCATTCCCGAAGGGAATCTGTTGTTCGGCATCTCCCTGCCGCGCTCCAGTCCAACCACGCGTGGTTGGCCCATTCAAGCCCGGTTTTGGCTTGAGTGGGGTAGTTTCGCCACGACATCCTCAAACCCGTTCCGCTCTTGACAACGCAAGCCAAGAACGCCAACTGCCACCGTCCCTGTTTCCTCTCGCGTGGAACTCTCCCCATGCTCTAGACTGAACCCATGAATGGCTTGGGCCGTATGCTGGTCGGCCTGGGATTTCTCCTGCTCGTTGCCGGTGCTCTCCTGCTGCTTCTCGGAAAGGCCGGCCTCCCGTTGGGCAGGCTTCCCGGCGATTTCTCCTATCGCGGCAAGAGCGTCTCGTGGTATTTCCCCCTCGGCACCTGCATTCTGCTCAGCCTTCTACTCTCTTTGATCTCGTACCTGTTTTCCCGTTTTCACCGGTAAAGTGCTGTGACGGAGAATTGTTGACGCATTCGAGCGAACAGATCGGCCAGATGGGGCTCTCCTTTCCTGAGGCGGCGCAGCGGCGCGTTTGGAGTGTCGCCCAGCTCGTCGGCGAGGTGCGCAATCACATCGAGAGAGAATACGGCGACATCTGGGTGGAGGGTGAGATCTCCAACTTTCGCGCCGCCCCCTCCGGCCATCTCTACTTCACGTTGAAAGACGGCGAAGCCCAGCTTCCCGTCGTCCTCTTCCGGCGGCAGGCGATTCTGCTGCGTTTTCGTCTGGAAGATGGTCTTCAGGTGCTGGTGCGCGGCCGGGTCTCGGTCTATGAGCAGCGTGGTCAAATGCAGCTCGTGGCCGAAACCGCCGAGCCCGTCGGTGCCGGCTCCCTGCAAGTTGCCTTCGAGCAGTTGAAGGCCAAGCTGCACCAGGAGGGACTTTTTGCCGCCGAGCGCAAAAGACCGCTGCCGGCCTTCCCCCGATGCATTGGCATCGTCACCTCCCCCGGCGGCGCCGTGATCCGGGATTTTCTCAATGTCGCCGGCCGCCGCCATTTCGCTCTCGACGTGCAGATTTATCCCGCGCTGGTCCAGGGCGAGGCGGCGGCGCAGGAGATCTCGGCCGGCATCGAATATTTCAACCGCGCCCGGAGCGTCGATGTCATCGTCATCGCCCGCGGCGGCGGTTCCCTCGAAGACCTGAGCCCCTTCAACAGCGAGGCGCTGGCTCGCACGATCGCCGGCTCCGCGCTGCCCGTCGTCTCCGCCGTCGGGCACGAAACCGATTTCACGATTGCCGACTTCGTTGCCGACCTCCGTGCTCCCACCCCCTCCGCCGCGGCCGAGATTCTTACCGAGGCGCAGCACAAGCTTGCTGAGCGCGTGGAACAGTTGGAGAAGCGTTTGACCCATGCATGCCGGTATCTGCTGATGCGTGCCAATGAGCGTTTCGCCAGGATCGCGGCCCCCGCCGCCTTCACTCGCATTCGGCACGCGATCCTGCGGCGGCAACAGCGCTTGGACGAGCTCCACTACCAGTTGGAGGCCATCTGGCGGCGCGACTGCCGCCGCCTGGCTGAGGCTCTTCAAGCCATGGAAGCGCGCCTGCTCCGCCAGGATGTAAGTCATCGTCTGCGCGCCGCCAAGGAACGGCTTGCCCATCTCGAGTCCCGGCTTGGCCGCGCCCGGCAAGACCTTCTGGTCCGCCCCAAGGCCGCTCTGAGCGCTGCTGAAGCGCTCCTCAAAACTCTTTCCCCCCTGGCTGTGCTCGAGCGCGGTTATGCTCTGGTCTTTGACCAGGCCGGGGAGCTGGTCAAGGATCCATTCGCAGTTGCCGAAGGCTCGATCGTCACCGCCCGCCTGGCCAACGGCCGGCTCGTGAGCCGGGTCGTCGAAAGGAAAAAACAACAAGACGCATGAGAAAACTCTTTGGTACGGACGGCATCCGCGCAGTCGCAGGGGAGCCGCCCCTCGATCCAAAAACCATCTTCGCCGTGGGCGTAGCACTGGCCCATTCGCTCGCTCACAAAGTTTCCTCGCCCCGTGTGCTGCTGGGCGCGGATACCCGGGAATCCAGCCCGTGGATCTCCGCCGTCATTGCCGCCGGCCTGCGCGCGGGAGGAGCCGGGGTCGAGAGCGCCGGCGTCATTACCACCCCGGGCGTCGCCTATCTGACCTGCAAAGACCAGTTCGCCGCTGGCATCGTCATCTCCGCTTCGCACAATCCATGGCAAGACAACGGCATCAAAGTCTTCGGCGGCGACGGTTACAAGCTTCCCGATGAGCTGGAATTGGAGATCGAGGGCGAGATCTTCCGTCGTCTCGAAACTGTCTCTGTTCCCGATCCGCAGGCTCTGGCCGCTCCTGTGGCCAAAGCTCGATATCGTCAGGAGTACGAAGCCTTTCTGCGCAGTGCCGTTCCCGGTCTGACTCTCGAAGGCAAAAAACTTGTGATCGATTGCGCGAACGGCGCGGCCGCCGCGATCGCACCCGAGCTCTTTGCCGGGCTGGGCGGCGAGCTGCACCTGACCCACACCGCGCCCAGCGGCCGCAACATCAATGAAAACTGCGGTGCCCTCCACCCCGAGGTCGTCGCGCGCGAAACCAAAGCCTTGGGAGCTGACATGGGCATCACCTTCGACGGGGATGCCGACCGTGCGCTCTTTGCCGACGCCCAGGGGCGCGTCGTCAATGGCGATGCCGTGATGCTCATTGCCGCCCGCGACATGCTAGCCAAGGGCGACCTTGCCGGCAATCTCATCGTCGCCACCACGATGTCGAACATGGGCCTTGAGATTGCGCTCGGCAAGAGCGGCATTCGCATGCTCCGCGCTCCCGTGGGGGACAAGTATGTTCTCGCCATGATGCAGGAGAACGCGGCCGCGCTCGGCGGCGAGCAGTCCGGCCACATCCTTTTTCCCCGCCGCAGCACGACCGGGGATGGCCTGCTGACTGCCTTGGTGCTGCTTGAGATCGTGCAGCGGACAGGCAAGCCGTTGCATGAGCTGACCGCCGGTCTGCGCGTCTTTCCCCAGGTCATCGTGAATGTGCGGGTGCGCGAAAAACAGCCGCTCGAGAGCATTCCGGCGGTGGTCGAGAGCATTCGCAGGGCGGAGAGCGACCTCAGCGGCGCCGGCCGGGTCGTCGTGCGCTACTCCGGCACCGAGGCCCTGGCGCGGGTCATGATCGAAGCCGATTCCGAAGAGAAGATGCGCGAGCATGCCGATCGCATCGCGCAGGCCATCCGCGGCGAGATCGGCGTCTGAGGCCACCTCCTACCGCCGTTATCCCGCGAATCTGTCATCTCGACCGAAGGCGGCTCAAATGCGTCGCCGCACAGCATTTCTCCTGATGGTGCTAGAGCGGAGACAGAGCCCGACGCATTTTCCTGATGCTGTGGAGTAAGGTGCAAATCTCAACGCGGCCGTTCCATCGAAGAATGGCCGCACAGAACAGCCATGACCACATCCACATGTCAGGAGAAATGCGGGAACGCAGCCATTCCATCGAAGAATGGCCGCGCATAGCAGACATCGCCACACCATCGCGTCAGAAGAAATGCGTTAGCGGAGAGATCTGCTGTTAAGCTGACTCGCTCTTTCCACTCAGTTGGCGCCGGGGTGGGCGATATGGTCGATGACGATTGTTTCCACAGGGCCTTTGGCAGGTTGGAGTTTTAGGCCTAACTGCTCTTTGAGGACGGTGAACAGGGAAGGATCGGCGGAGTCGGCGGTCTCGTCGGGAGCCCATTCGATCTGGAAGTCGTAGCGCCCGGCAAGCCCGGTATGGTCTTCGATAGGACGGCCGACGGCGCGGCGCAGTACGGCGGCGATGTCCCCCATGGAGGCGCTTGAGACCTTCAATTCCGCTTTCTCCCCATTGGAGTTGGAGCTCATATTGGCTTGGGTGCCCGCTGGGCTGGGTTGGAGCGCGGGGCCGAGCTTGCCGGTTCTGTCGGCCTCCAGGCGGTAGATGGGGCCTTCGCGTTGCTGGCGATGAAATTGGAGCTGAAAGCGCTCAGCCAGGAGCGAGAGGATGAGCTGCTGAAACTGCTCCGGGGTGTTGATGTCGGTATGGCCGGCGACGATGGCGTCGATGTCGAAGGTCTCGGTTGCCGTCCACGCGGGAGCGCCGGAGATGCGGTCGTCGTCGGTGGCGAAGGCAATGCGCAGCAGAGTGCGAACCGATGTGCCGGTGGCCACGAAGCGTCCTCCTGGCAGCATCCGGCGGTTCGAGGGTGCAGTGCCGTCGGATGGGTCGGAGCGGATCGAGACGACGTCGAAGCGCAGAGGCGGTGAAGCCGCAGTGAGTGATTGTGCTGCAAGAGGCAGCCACGTGCTGAGGAAGAGAAGGATAGTACAGGCGCCGCGAGAAGAGCTCCTCATAGACCGGTTTACGAAGGATTGAATGCAGAGGTTCCAGCGAAACGCGCGAATCTGCCATCTCGACCGAATGCGCCGGCGTAGTGGAGAGATCTGCTTTTCGCCGGCTCGCTAACTCGCTAACTCGCCAGCTTTACTCCAAATCCCGCCAGTTCTTGCCTACTCCGCAATCGGCCACGATAGGCACGCTCAGCTCGATCACGTGCTCCATCTCATGCCGCACCAGCGGCGTCACCATCTCGATCTCATCTTCGGGAACTTCGAAGACCAGCTCGTCGTGAACCTGCAGCGTCATTCGCGTTTTCAGCTTCCGTTCGCGCAGCAGGTGGTCGATGCGGATCATCGCGACCTTGATCAGATCTGCGGCCGTGCCTTGCAGCGGCGTGTTGATCGCTGTCCTCTCCGCAAATCCGCGTAGGTTGGCGTTCCGGCTCTGAATGTCCGGAATGGGCCGCACCCGCCCGAAGAGCGTCCGCACCATCTGTTCCTGCCGCGTCTGTTCCAGCATGCGGTCGATATACTCGCGCACCCCGCTGTACCGGGCAAAATAGGTCTCGATGTAGCTCTTGGCTTCGCTTTGCACGATCCCCAGCTGCTGCGACAAACCGAAGGGCGAAATGCCGTACACGATGCCGAAGTTCACCGCCTTGGCGCGGTCGCGTGTCTGCTTGTCCATCTTCGCTGCGGCGATGCCGAAGACCTCGGAGGCGGTGAGAGTATGAATGTCCTCGCCGGTCGAATAGGCCCGCACCAGCAGCCGGTCCTGGGAAAAATGCGCAAGCAGGCGAAGCTCGATCTGCGAGTAGTCGGCCGAGAGCAGCACCCGCCCAGGCGAAGCGATAAACGCCGCCCGGATCTGCCGGCCCAGCTCGGTGCGGATGGGAATGTTCTGCAGGTTGGGATTGACCGAGGACAGGCGGCCCGTCGCGGTGCCTACCTGATTGAACGTGGTGTGAATGCGGGCATCGCGGTCGGCGAGGAGCGGCAGCGAATCCACATACGTCGACTTGAGCTTCGCCAGTTGGCGGTATTCGAGCACCAGGCGCGGCGCTTCATGATGCTCCGCCAATTCCTCGAGCACATCGACCGCGGTTGACACCACTTTCCCCTTGCCGTACTTCAGCGGCTTGGGAAGATTCATCTTGTTGAAGAGCACATCCCCGAGCTGTTTGGGCGAATTGATGTTGAAGCGGTGGCCGCAGCACGCAAAAACTGCCTCGCCCACCCGAAAAATCTCGCGCCCGAGCCGCTCCGACATCTCCGCAAGAGCCTGATGGTCAATCTGGACGCCGGCCTCTTCCATGCGCAGCAGCACCGGAACCAGAGGAAGGTCGATCTCGCGATAGACCTTGCCGCAGCCCAACGACTCCACCTCGGCGCGAAGGGTCGGCGCGAGCTCGCGCACCGCATGCGCCGCCTCCGGCAGATGGCGGGCTCCGTCGGCGCGCAGCGGCCGGCTGGCAAAACGTGCGACCACATCGGGCAGCCGGTGCGTGGCATGCGTGGGATTGATGAGATAGGAGTAGAGCATCAGATCGTCTACGGGCCCCGCCAAGGGTCCGTCGCCTGGATCAACTAAGTCGTCTGGATTTTTGCTCGGGCCGGCTGCTGCTGTCTCCTGATTCCGATCTCTTTGGTTTGCCGCCGTGGCCGCTCCCAGCCCTCGAAGCGTGGCCTTCAGATCGTGCAGCGCCTTGGGAACACTGGCATCCTCAAGCAGCTCGCGCAGTTCTGCTGCGGGACTGAAGACCAGCGCCTTGCCTGCTTCCGCCGAGACGGCGATGCGAAGCGCCGCCGGTTGCGGAATGGGAGCCTCCACCGGGGTATTGGCGGTGGCGCTGAAATCGAGAAGCCCGGTCATTGGCTGCGGCGGATCCTCCACACCGCTTTCCGGCTCCGCGGCGGCCTCGGCCGCGGCATCGAGAGGGGTGGTGTCCATGGCCAGGGCAAAGCCTGCGCCGCGCGCGAGCTCGAAAAACCTGCGCGCCTCTGCATCCGAAGGCGGCGAGAGAATTTCGAGCTCCGCCGCTTCGCTCTCCTCGCCCGGCCCCAATTCCTTGAGCATCGAAGTAAATTCGAGCTCGCTGAAGAGCTGGCGCGCGGCGGCGAGGTCGTAGGGCTGGGTTCGCATGCCTTCGAGATCGAGCGGCAGGGGAACCCCGCAATCGATCGTGACCAGTTCCTTGCTCAAGAGAACGGTGTCGCGGTTGTGCTCGAGCGATTCGCGGTAGGTCTTGCGCTTTACCTCCGAGGCGTGCTCCAGCGCCGCCTCCACGCTGCCGAATTGCTGGATCAGCTCGACCGAGCCCTTGTCGCCGATCCCCGGCGCGCCCGGAATGTTGTCGATCGAGTCCCCGCGCAAGGCCATCACATCGATAACCTTTTCCGGAGGCACGCCCAGCGTCTCGATCACCTTCTCCCGGTCGAGCACCAGATTGTCCTTCGCCGGGTTGAGGACCTTCACCCGCTCGGTAACCAGCTGCAGCATGTCTTTGTCATTCGAGACCACAAAGACCGGGTGTCCCTCCTCGGCTGCCTCCCGCGCTAGCGTGCCGATGACATCGTCAGCCTCAAAGCCCTCCGCCTGCAAAATCGGAATGCGCAGCGCTTCGAGCGATCTGCGGATGTAGGGCAGTTGCTGCGCCAGGTCCCCCGGCATTTCCGTGCGATTCGCTTTGTAGCCGGCGTAGTCGACCTGTTCGAAGGCCCGTGTTTTGCTGTTCCATTTGCGGATCGAGGTCAGGCCGCGCGCGCGCTCATCGCGAAAAACCGGTGCGCTCACATCGAAGACCGCGGCGAAATATTCCGGCTCAAAGTCGCGCCGCAGCTTGTTGATCATGTTGACGAAAACGTAGATCGCCGCGGTGGGCAGTCCGTTGCGCGTCGACATCGGTCGCTGCCGCTGCATCGCGTGGTAGGCGCGAAAGATGAACGACATCGCGTCCAGCAGAAAAACCGCGGGTTTCTTCGCCAGAGCCGCAGGATCGGAAGTCGAGGCCATCGTTGACGAGTCTATCGGGTTTTACAGGCTGCGAAAAACTCCAGGAGTAGTGAGTTTCGTATCAGGGCGCGACCTTGCAGTCACCGCGAGCCCAGCGGATTCTTTCTCCCTTGCGGTATCCGCTTTGCGGTCACCGCGACCCCGGCAGATTCTTTCTCCCTTGCGGCATCCGCTTGAGTCGCGCCGCAAGAG
>DATAWF010000181.1:0-42704 GCA_036267335.1 Acidobacteriaceae bacterium | reverse complement strand
CTCGTGATCGTGTATTTCAACAGCTCGATCGGCGATGCAGGCTTCGACATGCTCATCTTTACCCGCCCCAGATCTTTGCCGGCGTCGTAGGTGAGCCCCCACTGCCCGGTCTGCTTGTTGATGACAAGCTGCCATGCGTCGGGGTCCTGCACATTGACGAAGAGCGTGTAGTCGCCTTTGGGAACGGCGAGGCCGCCGACGTCCAGGTCGGCGTCGGTATGGAAGGCAGTCGCGGAATTCGCGCCGGCGCGCCAGATCGGAGCCGTCGGATCTTTCATCACCAATCCGCCCGGACCGAAGATCTTGCGCCCGCGTACCGACGGCGCGCTGTATTTGACGGTGATGGAGGCTCCGGCAACGGTGGCGCTGGCGGTTTCCGGCGGACTCAAGACCGGCCCGTTTTGGGCGAAGCCTGCGGCGGCAACGAACGCTCCGGCGACGAGGATCGAGAGCAGCTTCCACTGAATCTTCATCTTCATTTCGCTTTTCATTTTCATTTTCATAGCCATCCTACTCCGGCCGCCGAGGGGGATGGTCTCGCACATTTGGCCCTACGAAAAATCGGCAAGTCAGCGGGGTGGCCCTGATGCAGGCCTTTGTTGAGAAGTGCGGCGGAGTGAAAAACATTCGAAGAGGCCCAAAAATGGAGAAGAACAAATATAGGGATCCTTCGTCCTCGATGTACTCGATGGAGTCGATGGATTGGAGCGATGGCATTTTGGTAGGCTTCTCGGGCGAGGGCCGCGATGTCCATTTCGACGCTCGAACACCCCGCGAGGGCCGGGGTTGGACGGTTGGTTTCGCTCGATGTTCTGCGAGGCGCCACCATCGCGTTCATGATTCTGGTGAACAATAGCGGCGACCGCGCCTACTGGCCGCTTCAGCACTCGGATTGGAATGGCTGGACGCCCACAGATCTCGTCTTCCCTATCTTTCTTTTTCTGATGGGCGCGTCGATCGTGTTTTCCTTTGAGGCCCGGCTGAGCCGGGGAGAACTCCGCCGATCGCTCGCGGCGCACACGGTCAAGCGGTTTGTCATCTTGTTTCTGCTGGGGCTGGTGGTGAACGGATTTCCCTTCTTCCACCTGGAAACCCTGCGCATCTACGGCGTTCTGCAGCGGATCGCGATCTGCTTTCTGGTGTGCGGACTCTTTTATCTTGCCGACCGGAGAGCGGCGAGCAAGGTTGCCACGATCGTTCTGCTGCTGCTGGGGTATTGGATTTTGCTGCGCTGGATACCCGTTCCCGGCTATGGCTATCCCGTCCGCAACATTCCCTTTCTAGACAAAGACGCGAACCTCGTGGCCTATGTCGACCGGCATCTTTTCCCGGGACGGCTCTACGAGGGCACTCGGGATCCGGAGGGTTTGCTGAGCACGCTGCCGGCGATCGCGACCGCGCTGATGGGAATGCTCGCGGGCATGTGGCTGCGCAGCTCACGCTCGCCGGAAAGGAAGTGCGCCGGAATGCTGGCCGCGGGGGTGCTCTGCATGCTGGTGGGAGAGATCTGGAATCCCTGGTTCCCGATCAACAAAAAGCTCTGGACCAGCTCTTTCGTCATCCTGACGGCAGGAGTCGCGCTGGTCGCGTGGGCGGTGTGCTATTGGGCAGTGGAGATCAAGGGCTGGACCCGGGGCTGGACCTACTTCTGGCTGGTCTTCGGCAAGAACGCCATCGCCGCCTATGTTTTCTCAGAACTGCTGGCGGCCTCGGTCTGGGAGGTTCATCTACCAGGGCGGAGGTCCTTGAGCCAGATCGCCGAATCGCACCTTAACCGCGCAGTGCACCCGCTCGCGATCGCTTCTCTGATCTATGCAACCGTGTTTGTTCTGGTCTGCTGGATTCCGCTCCTCGGGCTCTACCGCCGCAAGATCTTTCTGAAGGTGTGAGGGAGTTGTCAGTTACCAGTTGTCGGCGAACGCCGATCTGACGGCAAATGCATGATGGCGACGGAGTCGGGCCCCAGGCTGACCCTGCCGCCATCGACGGCGGCAGAGGTATCGGAACACAGCAAGATCTCGATCGAAGCAGCGGCGCCAGGCTCCGCAGCCTCAATTCCTCCGCTCTCGATCCACAGACGGCCGGGGGAAAGATTGCAGGCGACCCTGACTTTTCCGCGCTCGACGACGAGCCAGCGCGCCTGCTCGTCAAACTGCACCCGGGTGACGCCGGCGCCGGCGGCGAGATCAGGCAAACTCTTGCGCAATTGGATGAGCTTTTTGTGCCAGTCGAGCAGCTCGGCATGAGGAGGCTGGGTTTGCTCATCCCATTTCAGCTTCGATCTTTCGAAGGTGCTGCGCTCCTGCGGATCGGGAATTTCCTCCGGCTTCCAGCCGAAGACGGCAAACTCGCGCTTGCGGCCTGCGGAGACGAGCCGGCCCAGCTCCACATCTTCGAAGCCGGTGAAGTATTGGAAGGGGGAAGAAGCGCCAAACTCCTCGCCTTGAAAGAGCAAGGGAACGAAGGGAGAGGTTAAAACGAGCGCCGCGGCAATCTTGGCCCGGCCCAGGCTGACGATATGCCCGAGGCGGCCGCCGCGGGCGCGATTCCCTACCTGGTCATGGTTCTGGATGTATCCGAGAAAGCGCTGGGCGGGCAGCCCCAGCGCCGATCGTCCATGCTGCCGCTTGCGGTAGCGGGAATAGATACCGTCATAGACGTAATTTCTCTCCAGGGCTTTCGCGAGGTCGCCGAGACGGCCGAAGTCGGCATAGTATCCCTGATCTTCGCCGGTAAGAACGGTGAAGAGCGCGTGGTGAAAGTCGTCGCTCCACTGGGCATCCAGGCCATAGCCTCCGCGCTCCTCCGTCCATATCAGGCGGGGGTCGTTGAGGTCGCTTTCGGCGATCACGGCGTAGCTCTTTCCATTGGCCCGGGAAAGCCGGCGGGTTTCGCTGGCAAGCTGCTCTAAAAAGTGAATCGCCGAGCGGTCGACCAGAGCATGCACGGCGTCGAGGCGCAGCCCGTCGAAGTGATACTCCCGCAGCCACATGAGGGCGTTGTCGATGAAGAAGCGGCGCACACCGTCGCTCTCTTCTTCTTCGAGATTAACCGCTCCGCCCCAGGGCGTGCTGTGCTTCTCAGTGGTGTATGGCGCGTATTTCTGCAGGTAATTGCCCGCGGGACCGAAGTGGTTGTAGACCACATCGAGCACCACGGCCAACCCAGCGGCATGGGAAGCATCCACGAAGTGCTGAAGCGCCGCGGGACCGCCGTAAGCCGGGTGAGGAGCATACAGGTCCACTCCGTCGTAGCCCCAGCCTCGATCGCCGGGAAAGGTCGCGACCGGCATCAGCTCGACATGGGTGATTCCCAAATCGCGCAGGTAACCGAGCCGGTCTTCGGCGGCGGCGAAGGTGCCCTGGGGAGTGAAAGTACCGATGTGGAGCTCATAGAAAATTGCGTTCTCGAGCGGAGGCGCATGCCACTCCGCATCCTGCCAGGGAAATGCGGCAAGATCGAAGAGCCGCGAAGGGCCATGCACGCCGTTCGGCTGCCACAGGGAGCGAGGATCGGGAAATGCCGGCTCTTCTCCGTTGAGAACGAAGGCATAGTCCGTACCCGGGCCAGCCTCCGCGACACCGGCCCGCCACCAATCCCCGGCGCCTTTCTCAAGAGGAAACTTCTTGTCCCCGATTTTGACCTCAACCCTCTGCGCTGCCGGCGCCCAAACCTCAAACGTATGCAAATCTTCTCCTTGGTATTCAGCGCTTGCCATGCAAAGCATTTCTCCTGACAAGATGGAGTGGTGATGGCGGTTATGTGCGGCCATTCTTTGGTGGAATGGCTGCGCTGGGCTCTGCTCTCTACTCCACACCCTCAGCAGAAATGGTCGAGCCCAGCGTGCACGCGCGACGAACCCTCCTCACGCTCCAGGTCGAACGCGGCATTGGCGAGCGCGATATGAGAAAAAGCCTGGGGAAAATTGCCCACCAGGCGTTTGGCTCGCGTGTCGTATTCTTCGGACAAAAGGCCGAGATCATTGCCCAGCGACACCACACGCTCGAACATTGCCTTCGCATCCTTGACCCGGCCCATCAGCTTCAGATTGCTTACCATCCAAAAACTGCAGGGCAGAAAGGCGCCCTCGCCGGGGGGCAGTCCGTCCTCGGAGGTGCCGGTGTCATACCGCATCACCAGCCCATCGCGCATCAGCCTCCGCTCGATGGCCAGGACCGTGCTTCTGACCCGTGGATCGTCATGGGGCAGGAACCCGACCAATGGAATCAGCAGGAGGGCGGCGTCCAACTCGCTCGATCCGTACGCCTGTACGAAACAGTTGAGCTCCTTATTGAAAGCGCGCTTGCAGACCTGGTTATGAATGGCGGTGCGCACTCTTCGCCATCGGTCTAACGGCGCTTTCATCCGAAGTTTTTGAGCGATCCGGATCGCACGGTCGAAGGCTACCCAGGCCATGACCTTGGAATAGGTGAACTGACGGGGTCCGCTGCGCGTCTCCCAAATTCCCTCATCCGGATCGCTCCAAATCTTTTCCAAATGATCGACCAGGGAACCGAGCATGCGGAAATCCTGTTTGCGATCCTTGCCGAGCCGGTGGATGGCATGGAAAAAAGCGTCGAGAATCTCACCGTAGACGTCCAACTGGGTCTGCATCGATGCCGCATTGCCGATGCGGACGGGCTTCGAGCCGGCATATCCGTTGAGCCAATCGGGCTGCCATTCCAGCGGATAGCGCTCGCCGCCGATTCCATAGAGGATTTGCACCTGATCGGGACTGCCGGCGATCGCGCGCAACAGCCAGGCATGCCAGCGCTGGGCTTCTTTGTAATAGCCTCCATTCATCAGCGCGAGCAACGTGAAGGTGGCGTCGCGCAGCCAGCAATAGCGATAGTCCCAATTGCGGACACCCCCAATCTGTTCGGGCAGAGAGGATGTGACCGCCGCCACGATGCCGCCGGTCGGACGGTAGGTGAGGGCTTTGAGCGTGATCAGCGACCGCTCAACGATGTCACCGTAGGAGCCCTTGTAATTGCTACGCTTGGCCCATCCGGTCCAAGCTTGTTGCGTTTCCCGGAGGGCGGCCTTGACGTTGATGCGGCGAGGCACCTTAAGGTGCGAGGGGCCGTAGGTCAAAATAAATTCCTTGGTTTGTCCGGCGCGCACAGTAAAGCTGGCGACGGTTGAAAGATCTTTGCCGGTAAGCTTCACGGGGGTACGCAGCACGGCGAGGTCGGGCCCGGCGATGGCCTGCCAACCGGCGGGTCCCTGCGTCACCCACGGGACCACGCGTCCGTAGCCAAAGCGCAGGATAAGCTCCATCTTCATGCGCACCCGACCGCGAACGCCTTTGACGATGCGGACCACGTCGGAGTTGGTTCCGCGCACGGGCATGAAGTCGATGAGGGTGACCACTCCGGTCGCGGTTTCGAAGGTAGTTTCGAGAATCAGGGTGCGTTCCCGGTATTTGCGCGAGGTCTTTTTGATCTTGGCGGCGGGGGCCAGGAGCCAGCGGCCATTCTGTTCGTCGCCGAGCAGCCGAGCGAAGCAGGCCTCCGAAGCAAAATCGGGCCAGCAAAGCCAATCGATCGAGCCGTCGAGCCCAACGAGCGCGGCGGTCTCGCAGTCGCCGATCAATCCATAGCTCTCGATAGGAGCGCTGTTTCCATTTTTTTTCATGGTCTTCAAGAGCCCGGAGAAAAGAGCCGCGGCTCCACTCCGAGCAACGCCGCATTCATCTCCGGTTGGGGATTTTGGTAGACCAGGCTGAGTACGCTGTCGCTGCGGAAGCCGGTTCGCAGGTGAAGGCCTTCGGCTGCGCGAAGAGCGGCATAGAAAAGCGGCCAGGGCAGGGACAGAAGGTGAGGAGCATTGGCCTGCGCGCGGGCCAGCTCTTCGAGGAGAATACGCAACGGCCACGGATGCCGATGCGCAACGGTAACCGGGACCTGCGGCGGGGGCGCGGCAGCGAGCGCGTGCACCACGGCAGAGGCCAGATCGTCGTGATGAACCAGAAATTGCGGATAGCTTCCGTCTCCGATGATTGGAATGATGGACGACCGGCCGGCTTGCCGCTTCAAAGCGGCAAAGATCGCGCCAGCCGGTTCTCCGTAGACCATGCCGGGGCGGATCACGAGGCCGCCGGAGGCAAGGGCGGCATGCTCCACCGCCAGCTTGTGCCGGCCATAGAGCGACCGCGCGCCGGCAAAAGCGCTGATGCTAGAGATGAAAACGGTGCGGCGAAGGTTGGCAAGCCGGGCCTGCTCGAAAAGGGCGAGCGACCCTTGGACGTTGACCCGCTCCATTTCGCGGGGATTGGAGAGGGAGAGATCCCAGGCGGCATGCACCAGGGCGGAGACGCCGCGCTCCTGAAGCTGCGCTTGGATTGGAGTATTGGCGGCGCCGAGAGACCAGGACATCTGATCGCGCGAAGCGGGATCGGCGATGGCGCGCCGGGAGAGATCAACCACCTTCCAGCCCGCCGATTCGAGGGCGGGGCGGAGCACGGAGCCGACGTAGCCGCTTGCGCCGGTCAAAGCGCAGACGGGGCGGGTCATGCGTAATGCTCCAGCTCGTCGGCAATGCGGTGGGCATTCGCCATCGCGGTCAGGGTGATCGTCGTGGCAGGAATCGAGGGGAAGACCGAAGCGTCCACGATGTGGATCCGGGTGAGCCCGGCCGGACGGCCATAGATGTCGGACTCCATCTCCCGCGGCTGGTCCCGCATCGGAAACGTACCGCCCGCGTGGAAGCCGCGTCCGGGCGAAGCCAGGCGAAGGAAGGGCAAGAGCGGAAGGGCCGCAAGCTCCCGGGCTGATCCCGTGAGCTTGCGGGCGATTTTACGCACCAGCCGGCCGCTCGATGCGCCGGCTTCCCCGGTCACCAGCATCTCGTCGTCCTCGGCGGCAGCCCGCTGAAGCTCGATGCGAATTCGCGGCGAGTGCGCCGAGTGGAGGTAGCCCTGGAGCAGCAAGAGCCGGGAGAGCAGCAGGTCGCGAGAAGCGATCGCGCCCAGTGGGCCGAGGCTTGCGCGCAACGCCTGCTCAAAGAGGTCGTTGTAGGTGTAGGCCTGCAGATGAACGGTGTAGGGACTGACAGCCGGATCGGCAATCTCGAGAAAGATCTGCGCCAACGTGTGCAAGGGCTCGCCGCGCACGCCCGGCGTCGCCCGAAAGCGCAGGAGGGGCAAAAGGAAATATTGGGAATCCAACGCCCAAAGGGGAGAACCGTAGCGTTCGAGCGAGCGCAACACAAGCGCGGCGGTCGAAAGAACACCACAGGCCAGATAGACACGCTCCGCCGTAAAGCTCTGTTCCGGACCGCCCGACGACCGGCGGGCAAAGAGCTTGACCTGACTGCCTTCTTCACGAAGACGCCTGACTTGAAAGCCGGGGAGATAGCGGAATCCCGGATGCTGCTGGAGCTCTGCCAACGTAGCGGCGCTCGAATAGATCAATTGGTAGGGGCAGCCATACATGCAGAGGCCGCAGCGCACGCAGCCGTGGCCGTTGTGCTCCCGGGCGAAGGTAATCCGGGCGCTGCCGAAACCGATTCCTTTGCCGCCAAGGCTTTCGCGGTGGGCTTCGAGGTCTCGAAGCATCGCGCCGGCCTGGCGGCTCAGCTCGATCGGAGAGGGATGAGCCGCATAGAGCGGAAATTGTTTTTCCAAATCATCGCGGCGCGCTGCCAGCGGCATGAATTCGAAGACCGCGCGGTAGTGGCTCTCCAGCCGGTCAAGGCCAAAGGGCCACCCGGCGAGATCGTTCTGGCGGTAAGGGAGAACGGCTCCGCCCCAAACATTGCTCAACCCTCCCCGCGCGTAGGAGGGCGACAAACTGGCGTTGCGGAGCACCACGCGGGGAGCACCTTCGACCGGGTGATAAGGGAAGGCGGATCCGTAAGACATTTTGAGGGGGATGCCGCCAATCGAGGCGCTCATGCCCTCGCGCAGGAAATCGCCCTGCTCGCCGCGCCATTCGGCCGGCGGCAGAGCTTCCAAACGCCGCAATTTCTGCATGCGCGCCTGGTCGAGCTCGAGGCCGGTATCGATTAGCGTTACGCGCAAACCCTTGCGCAGCAGCGCGCGAGCGCAAGCAACACCGGAGGGGCCGGAACCGATTACATAGTGCATGTTTTCTCAATCGGTTGGCGCATTCACTTCTATACTATCGAGAACGCTTGCCGCACCGGGATCGAGAAAGTGCAGGCAAGATAAGGCCTGTTAACAGGCCCTAGGCTCTCATTGGCTCCCATGGCCGCCCTCGGCGAGACTCTGTCGGATGTTTGTGAAGTCAGCGTGGTCATTCCCTGCCTAAACGAAGCAGCCACTCTGGCTGTGTGCATCGCCAAAGCCGGCCAGGCAATGAAGGATGCGGGCATACAGGGCGAAGTGATCGTCGCGGACAATGGCAGCAGCGACGGCTCGCAGGAGATCGCCGTTCACAACGGCGCGCGGCTGCTCTCGGTTCAGCGGCGCGGCTACGGAGCGGCGTTGCTGGGAGGCTTTCGCGAAGCGCGGGGCCGCTATCTCATCATGGCGGACGGAGACGACAGTTATAACTTCGCGCACGTACCGCGCTTTGTCGAGCGTTTGCGCTCAGGCTCCGACCTGGTGATAGGGAACCGCTTCCAGGGAGGCATCGAGCCGGGAGCGATGCCCCTTCTTCACCGTTATCTCGGCAACCCAGTGCTCACATGGCTGGGACGCGTGATTTACCGCGCCCACTGCGGCGATTTCCATTGCGGCATGCGGGGGTTGAGCAAGAGCGCCTTCGAGCGCATGCATCTTACCGCTACCGGAATGGAGTTCGCGAGCGAAATGGTGGTGAAAGCGACGCTCGCCGGCATGCGGGTCGAGGAGATTCCGACGACGCTCTCGCCCGACGGCCGCAACCGCAGCCCGCATCTGCGGACGTGGCGCGACGGCTGGCGCCACCTGCGTTTTCTTCTGCTCTATAGCCCACGCTGGCTCTTTTTCTATCCCGGCGCCTTTTTGATGGCCATGGGGCTGGCGGCGACGATCTGGCTGCTGCCGCACCGCCGCTATATCGGTCCGGTCTCCTTCGACGTGGACACGCTGGCCTACGCGCTCAGCGGGATTCTGGCCGGTTTTCAGGCGATTCTTTTTGCGCTCTTCGCGAAGATCTATGGCGTCACGGCGGGGTTGCTGCCACGCCGGGCGTGGATGGAAAAATGGCTGTCGCGGATCACGCTCGAGCGCGGCTTGCTGGTGGGGTCGCTGCTGGCCGCGAGCGGGCTGACGGCGACGGTCTACGGCGTCCGCCTGTGGGGCGGCCTGGGCTTTGGAGAACTCAATCCGGATGCCATTCTGCGCGTGACGCTGCCCTCGGCCTGCGCCATCCTGCTGGGCATCGAGATCATCTTTGCAAGCTGCTTTCTGGGCGTTCTTCGCCTGGGAGAGTTCGACGAGAGAGGATAGCGCCATTTCTCCTGACACGATGGAGTGGTCATGATTGTTCTGTGCGGCCATTCTTTTCACCCCAGCAAGCTAGCTTGCCGGGGCCCCCGGTTCGATGGAATGGCCGCGTTGAGCTCTGCACTCTACTCGACAACATCAGGAAAATGCGTTGAGCTCTGCTCTCTGCACCAACACCCTCGGGAGAAATGC
Source organism: Acidobacteriaceae bacterium (assembly GCA_036267335.1). GTDB lineage: Bacteria > Acidobacteriota > Terriglobia > Terriglobales > Acidobacteriaceae > PALSA-350. The sequence continues at coordinate 33,118 of DATAWF010000181.1, read as the reverse complement.
ACCAGGCCGGCCTCCGAATGCAGGTAAGAGCTCATCGCCTCGACGAACTCGAACTGCTGCTGACCCTTTTGAGCGTGCTCGGAGCATTTCTCGCTCCCCAGATCAGTCTTCCGGCCTTTCGATTCACGATGCGGCATCTGCGGCGGGCGGCAAGACGGCCGGGCTGGGCGATGGCATTCGTGGCGGCGCTACCACTGCTGCTGCGGGCCGCGCTCCTGGCCTGGATGCCGGCGCCGCAGCCTCAGATCCAGGAAGAATTCAGCTATCTGCTGGGGGCCGACACCTTCGCCCATGGGCGGCTAGCCAATCCCACGCACCCCATGGCCGTCTTCTTCGACAACATGCAGCTTATTCAAACGCCGCATTATGCTTCCGCGCGGCTGCCGGGGCAGGCGGCGTTTCTGGCGGCGGGCGAGGCGATGTTTCATTCGCCCTGGATGGGGGTTTATCTCAGTGTCGGCCTGATGTGCGCAGCCTTCTACTGGATGCTGCGGGGCTGGGCGCCGCCGGTGTGGGCGTTGCTCGCCGCGTTGCTTTTCGCCATCCGGTTCGGCGTTTTCACGTATTGGATGAACTCCTATTGGGGAGGATCGGTGATCGCACTGGGCGGCGCACTGGTTCTGGGCGCGCTGGCGCGCATTTTGCGCCGGCCCCGGATGCGAGATGCGCTTCTTTATGCGTTGGGATGCTGCCTGCTCGCGTCCAACCGGCCGTACGAAGGTTTCTTCTTCGTCCTTCCGACGGTGGCCGTACTTGGATTCCACTGGCGGAAAGCGGGATCGGAAACCCGGGCTCGCTTGCTGCTTCTTGGCTCCGCCGCGATCTTCATTGTTGCTGTCTATCTGGCCTGGTTCGCGTTCTATAACGACGCGACGACGGGAAGCCCATTCCAAACCGCTTATGGGTTATGGCGCCAGCAACAGAGCGTCGTCCCTGCTTTCTGGTGGCAGCCGCTGCGGCGCACGCTGCCCGTCTACTACTCGGCGCAAACGTATCAGTTCAACGCAGTCTGGGAAGTCGGCATTTACCGGGCTTTGCATCGGAGCATCGCCGCCGGGATGGAGGAGATGGGGTGGCGGCTCATGCAGTTTCTTCGGCTTTACATCAGGCCGCTTCTGCTTTTGCCGATGCTGGCCGCCGTGGCCGGGGCGAGTTCGCGGCGAGGAAGAAAGCATGCCGGTCTGCGCAACGGGTTGTGGGTTGCGGCGGGATTGCTGGCCGCATTTCTCGGCCATTCTCTGGTCTTCACTTCAATCTTTCTTGTTGGGGGAGTCTTCCTGCTGATGCAAGGCGAGGTTTCCCCGCGCCTGCGGCTGCCGATCGCGGTTTTGCTTGCCGGGGCGGCGAGTGCGGTGCTCACGAACTTCAACATGCCGACATATGAATCGCATTTCACCGCCGCGGCTCTGATCCTTGTGGCCGCCGGCCTGGAATCGATTGCAGCCTGGCGCCGGCGGCGCGGAACCGGCGCGGCACTGGCGCTCAATCTTTCTTTTTGCTGCGGCCTGATGTTCCTGGTTTCGACGGCCTTTTCCATCTTTCACGTGCATGTGACGCACGAGGCGCCGTTCTACTGGTCCACCTATGAAAATGAGTTGGCGGACCGCGCCGCGGTCGAGAGCTTTCTCGAAAGGCAGCCGGGCCAGCAACTGGCGATTGTCCGTTATGGGGCGGGGCATGACGTTCTGAAGGAATGGGTGTGGAACCTTGCCGACATCGACGCGCAAAAGGTGGTGTGGGCCCGCGAGCAGAAGCCCGGCTGGACGGCACAGCTTGTGAAGTATTACCGCGGCCGCACGATCTGGCTGGCGGAGCCGGAGGCCGGGCGGGTGGTTCCCTATCCGGTTGGCGATCTCTCCTCCTTCGGTGAGCCGCTGCCTCTGCCGGGCAGCGGAAAGTAATTCCCTTCTCTCGCGAGCGCCCGCGTTTTGCGCCGCAGCGCGCGATCACGTTGCGGCGGGCAGGCGGACCCGTTCCCGACGTACTCCCATGCCGACAAGACGCCCCAGCAGGCGATTCGCTCCCGGCAGGCGCGTGGCAAGCTTGAGCTGCCACGGAGCGACGGCCGGGCCTGGATCGGCGAAGACAGCGGAGAATCCCTTATGGGCTTTGACCTGAATCGACTGCATGACGGCGGTAGGGAGGGTACGGCGTTTTTCGACGCGCGCCAGATCCGCTTCCGTCAGGTTTCGGTCCTGGAGGGGGCGCGCAAGCAGATTCGCAGCGGCAACGGCATCCTGAATGGCAAGATTGATGCCAACGCCTCCGGCGGGCGACATGGCGTGAGCGGCGTCGCCGATGCACAGGAGACCGGGGCGGCGCCAGCGGCGCAGCCGGTTGATCTGGACGGAGAGCAGCTTGATCTGGTCCCAGCTTTTGATCTCCTCGACGCGCTCATTCAAATAAGGCGCGACCTCGAGGATCTCCCGCTGCAGCGTAGGGATGCCGCGCCGCTGTATCTGTTCAAAGGAGCCTTTGGCGATGATGAGCCCGGCCTGGAAATAGTCGCCGCGGTTGATCAGCACGAGGAGTTTGCCGTAATTGATGTTGCCGAGGAGCTGCTCGGGATCGCCGCTGACGCGACTGATCCGGAACCAGAGCACATCGATGGGCACACCGAACTCGAGGACGGGCAGATTGGCTTCGCGCCGCGTGACGGAGTGCCGGCCATCGCAGCCCACCACCAGGCGGGCACGACACTCGATCGCGCCTTGGGAAGTCTGTACTTCGACGCCGGCGATTTTACCGTTCTCCTCGATCAATCCGGTGACCTCGTGCTCCATGCGAAGCTCGAAGCCGGGGAAAGCTTTGGCCTTTTCCGCCAGAAAGTTGAGGAAATCCCACTGCGGCATGAGGGCGACAAACCTGCAATGCAAGGGGAGGTGGCTGAAGTCCGCGGCGCGAAAGGTGAAATCGCCGAACTTGCCGCCGACGGAGGTGAGCTGCTGATGGGGAATTTTGAGAAAGTCTTCGAGCATACCAAGCTCGTAGAGAATCTCCAGCGTCGAAGGGTGCACGGTGTCACCGCGGAAGTCGCGGAAGAAGTCTTTGTGCTTCTCGAGCACGGCGACGGAGATGCCGGCCCTGGCCAGGAGATAGCCGAGCATCATTCCCGCAGGTCCGCCTCCGGCAATGCAACAGGTAGTTTCGAAGCTACGGGCCGTCATATGCGTCTTCCTCGAAAGCTCGCGATTGCGAGCGAATTTTTCGGGCGATACGAGAAAGGGAAACTTTCTATCTTCCAGATACCTCCGGCAGATACCTCTCGCAGATACCTCCCGCGCCGGACCCATGCTAAATCTTCATGCATAGATTGACACTCCCAAGGTATAAACGGCGCATAAACGAAAGATCTTGCCGTTGCACTTTTACTGCGAGCTGGGGAGCGCTGTTAAGAGCGGCTGTTCTTCGATGGAACTCTTTTGTATGCACCCAAATTGAGAATGCTTTCGCGCGAAAAATCCGCAGAGCGGCGCAACGCCAGTTATACTCCGGTCATACTCTTCGCCCAGCCGCTGTGGTAAGTAAAGCCGCACCGGTCAGGAACCCGGTCCGGAGACCTCAACGATGAGCGCTGTCAGCATAGAAGCCGGCAAGGAACTGGATCAATTCCGCATCGACAGCCCGGTGGCGGAGAGCGGAATGGCTTCCATCTACCGCGCCACGGATCTTGAAACCGGCCGCCTGGTAGCAATCAAAATTCCACATCCCTCCATGGAGGCCGACCCGGCGCTCTTCGACCGCTTCAAGCGCGAAGAGGAGATCGGGCTGGCTCTCGATCATCCCAATGTGATGCGGATTTATCCTGCGCCCGGCCGTACGCGGCTTTATATGGTGATGGAATGGTGCGACGGCCGGCTGCTGCGCTCGATTCTTGCAGAAAAAGGCAAGTTGCCTCCGGAGCGCGCGATCCGGATCACCTTGGGAATTCTGAGCGCGCTTGATTACATCCACAAGCATGGCGTGGTTCACCGCGACCTGAAGCCGGAAAACATCATGGTCGACGGCCAGGACAACATCAAGCTGATCGATTTTGGAATCGCGTCGAAGCAAGGCGCAAAGCGGTTGACCTATGCCGGCTTTACGCAGGCGCTGGGAACCCCCGACTACATCGCTCCCGAACAGGTGAGAGGAAAGCGGGGCGATGCGCGCTCCGACCTCTATTCGCTCGGCATCATGCTCTACGAGATGCTTTCGGGGAAGACGCCTTTTTCCGGACCATCACCACTGGCAGTCATGAACGACCGCTTGATCAACCATCCGGTTCCTCCGCGCGAGGCGGAGCCGAGTATCACTCCGCAGCTGCAAGAAGTGCTTTATCGCGCCATCGAACGGGACCCCAAGAACCGCTATCCCTCTGCGCATGCATTTTCTCTCGACCTCGAGCACCTGGATCAAGTGGGAGTGGCCGACCGGATCGAATTGACGGACTGGAAGAAGCGCAGCTCCGGCAATGCGCGCAAGATGCTTTATTACGTGGGACTCGGGCTGCTGCCCTTCCTTCTCTTTCTGGCGATGTTCCTTCTGGCACGGCATCACTGAGCAGCGCCGATATTTTCGGCCGCTGGGAATGAGGCTGCGCATTTTTTCCGCGCGCACCGGCACTTGCGTTTCGACTGCACCAGATGTGAGGCACCGCGCGGCCAGGGCTGCTTCGCATCTCCGCTCTTCCGCAGCTTCGCGGTCGAGCCACGCCAAATCTTCATGGAATCCTTATGAGCCGCCCCATAGTTTTGTCGTTGGGCAATCACGCCAATTAAGAGCTGTGCCATGGAGGACGATTCATGTCGAACGAGTACCGCAATTTTCTCGCCCTGAGCTACGACGAGCTGGAAGAGTTGAATTTGAAGGCGAAGAAGGACCGCTTCAATCGCGTCGCTCCGGATAAGATTCGCGAGGAGCGCATCAAGTACCTGACCGATGAAAAACGGATCAAGGCCGTGACCGTTTTATTTTCCGACCTCGAAGGCCGCCTGCACTTGCTGGACTATGACAAGAAATTCCTCCTGTCGAGCTACGACAATCTCACTTTCGACGGCTCCTCGATCCGCGGATTTACCGCGCAGAAGGAGAGCGATCTGCGCCTGGGCATCGACTGGGGCGCTTTCTATTGGGTGCCCGCCGATGTGTTCGGCACCGGCAAGGTGCTGGTCTTCGGATCGGTGATCGACAAAGACGGCACTCCCTATTCCGGCGACTTGCGCGGGGTGCTGCAAAGCTATTCGGACAAGCTCTATCGCGAGAAGGGGTACACCCTGAATGCCGCCAACGAGATCGAAGGCTTTCTGTTTGCGGGAAGAGACGCCGAGAAGACCTTCCACGAAAAAGCGAAATTCGAGTTTGTGAACACCGGCGGCTACTACCATTCGCTGCCGCTCGACCCTCTGCGCAGCTTTATCGATTCCGCGGCCGAAGTTCAACGGGCGATGGGATTCCAGAATGAAAAGGACCATCCGGAAGTCGCGCCCAGCCAATTCGAGATCAACTACGGATACGGAGAGGTGGTCGCTGCCGCCGATCAGATCCAGATCTACAAGCTGCTCGCGCGGCAGGTAGCCGCGAATATGGGTTTCACGGCATCCTTTCTGCCCAAGCCCGTGGTTGGGGTAAACGGAAGCGGCATGCACACCAACCTCTCGGTCTCCAAGGACAAAACCAACCTGATGTGGGACCCGCAGGGAGTGGAGAAGATTTCGGCCTTCGGCTGGGAGTTCGTCGACCGCGTGTTGACCCATGCCCTCGACCTCTGCCTGATCTTGAATTCGAGTGTGAACGCCTATCGCCGCCTCGATCCGCACTTCGAAGCGCCGAACCAGATCAAGGCTTCGGCGACCGACCGCGGATCGATGGTTCGCATCCCCATCGGCAACTCGAAATCGGCCCGTGTAGAGTTGCGGTCGGTAGCACCGGACGCAAATCCCTACCTGATGCTCTATTCAGTCTTCCGGACCGGCCTTGAAGGAACGACCTTGGCGATTGATGGATTGCGGCAGGCGGAACGGTACTTGCCGGACAACGTCTACACCGCGATCGAAGACTTCCAGGCCTCCGATTGGATCACGACAATCCTGGGCGAAGATGTGAAGACCCGATTCGCCGACCTCAAGCTGACGGCGGCCAATCGCGCTCCGCGCCATCTGGGAACCTTTGTGAAACCGTCGGAGGTTCAATACCATCACGAAGTCTACAACCAGTCCCTTTGGAACCTGTTTTAGAGCCCTCCCCGCCCGCTCAACGGGCGCGACACAAAGCACCGGCGGCCTTCGGATCCGCGCGCGGAACTGAAAGCTGCCGGTGCTTTGTGATGTCGCAGCCGCGCCGCTTTCGGTCGAAGTGACGGAAGAAGATCAAAAGCAGATTCCCCGCGGGAATGACAGAGAGAAAAGCAAAAGCGAGTCAGCAACAAACGGAAGCTCGGACTTATGGCAGCGGTTCCTCGTCCCCCGCGGGCATGAACGCTTCCAGACACTCCGTGAAGCGGTAGCCGACATAGGCATCCGTGAGCAAATATCGTGGATTGGCGGGATCGTCTTCGATTTTTTTGCGAAGCTGGCGGATGAACGTGCGCAGGTATTCCACCTCCTGGCGGAATTCCGCGCCCCACACCCAAGCGAGCAGTTTGCCGTAGGTGACGGCGCGGCCGGCATGCAGCATCAGGTAGTGCAGGATCTCGTATTCCTTACGCGTCAGGTGAATCGGCTCACCGGATTTGGTCACGGCGCGCTTGCCCGGGGTCAGCTCGATTTCGCCAATGACAATCGGCGTGTTCTCGGGGCGTTCCGGAGTCTGGGCCCGGCGAATTGCCGACCGAATGCGGGCCACACATTCCCGGATGCTGAAGGGCTTGGTAATGTAGTCGTCGGCTCCGGCCTCCAGAGCCTCCACCTTGTCGTCTTCCGCATCCTGGACGGTAAGCATCAGGATGGGCAGACGAGGGGCAAGGGCGCGCAGGCGCACCAGCGTCTTCATCCCGCCGATACCCGGCATCTTCACGTCGAGCAGCACGGCGTCGAAGTTCTGCGTCCGGACCAACTGCAGACCTTCTTCACCGCGCGAGGCTTCTGCGGTCTCAAAGCCCAATTCATTGAGAGTGGTGCGCAGGGCGCGGCGGATTGCCGGCTCGTCGTCAATCAACAGGACGCGCGTGGGAGGGGCATTCATGCGCCGGGGCTCCTTTCTGAGTCCGGTGCGCCGCCTGCGGGCAGAGAGACAAAGAAGGTCGTGCCCTCATCGCAGTCGCTCGCCACCCAGACATATCCTCCTTGGATTTGCGCGGCGCGCTTGGCGATAGAGAGGCCTACGCCCGTTCCCGGCGCTTTGTTGGCGGGAATGGACGAGCGGAAATAGCGATCGAAGATTCTTTCATAATCGGAGGGGGGAATGGCGGGCCCGTGGTTGTGGACGGACAAGACCACTTCACCCGGCTGCTCGGCGGCGCGAACGGTAACCGTCGTTCCTTCGTTTGCGTATTTGCCGGCATTGTCGAGGTATTGGGAAAGAACCGCGGCCAACAGGCTGCGATCGCACACGAGTGAAAGATCGCCGGGAACAACTTCGATCTCAACCGAGACCCGCCCCAGCGGCTCTTGCATGCCGGCTACGACATCTTCCATCAGCGGCAGCAAGGCAATGCGCTCGGAATGTGTGGCCAGCTCCCGCGCCTCCATTTGCGCGGTCTTGAGCAGCCTGGTCGTGAGATGGTTGAGCAGATTCGACTGCTCCTCAATCAGAGCCACCAAACCGGATTGAGCCGGAGTCATGTTCCCCATGGCGGTCAATCCACTGCTCGCCGCCCGAATGGCGGTCAAGGGTGTTTTGTACGCGTGCGCCAGACTGTCGAGCACGGTGGTTCGGAGCTGCTCCGTTTGGCGGGCGCGCTCGGTGCGGCTTTCATTGGCAAAGGCGTGATAGCGGTCAAAAGTGATGGCCAGCAACGTCGCGATGGCGTCGGCCGCCGCGGGACTTGGGTCGCCGCGCAAGACCATTGCCCCAATCGGGAGATTTCCCATGCGCAAGACGCGGCGCATGAGTCCAGTTTGGGAATCGTCATGGACAGTCTCGAAGAGATACACGTTCTGGATGACATTCTCCAATTCTTCAAACCACTCGCCCTGCCGGTAAACCTCTCCTAAATCGGCATCCAGAATCGCAACGGCCTCGACGCGGAGGATCGACTTTACCAAAGAAGCAAGCTGCGGCCCAGGCTTGCGGTGCAGATTCAGTTGGGCGATGGCCTGCACAAAGGAGAGCATCTGCTGCATTTCTCCAGGCTGCGGCGAAGCGGGCTCCGGCGCGGCCGGCGGGGCTGGAGCCGCGGGAGACGGCAGCGGAGCAGGCGCGAAGCGAACCGCGCGGCGGCCGGCGGCAAAGCCCGCGACCAACGCGGCAATGAGCGCAGCAACTCCGGCGATCCACATCGGCAGGGCTTGCGCGCCGAGAAACGGAACCGCGGCTGCGACCGAATCACCGACTCTTGTTGCCGATACGCAAAACACAGCCACCGCCCAGTTGGAGTCCCCGGAAGCCGTGCCGGCGCCCCTCCTCAAATAACGCCCGCAGGCGCTCAGAACACTGTACTTCTCAAAGAAGCCCGACTGACCCGGGCAGATCCCATTTTCCGTCAAAATTGCACCATAAGCGGAGCATTTTCAACTAGTTTCCGTGTTTGTCACAGAACCCCTGAAGAAAAACAGACGATTCTCGCGATTTTCTTTATGAATTCCTCATAACTAGCCTGCTTTCCTGTCATCACCCGCAGCAAGAGGAAGGCTCCACAAAACAGGGAGGGACGCTGAGCTGATCCAGCCTCTCCACAGCTAGAAGTGTTTGACAGGTTTTACCACCCTTAAATTGCATTTTTACTTGGAGGATTGGCACGAATGGACTTGAGACGGAATCGATGGTTGTCACTCATGGCAGGCGCCCTTATCTGCTACCCCTTTCTAGCTGGAGCTCAAGATGCAAGCGCTCCGGCACCAGCTCCTGCCCCCGCTCCCGCGCAAGCGCCGGCCCCGGCGCCCGCACCGGCCGCCGCTCCGGCGGCGCCGACATGGAGTGCGGGGGGGATTGATTTCAGCGGATTTATCGACGGCTACTACAGCTACAACGCGAACCGCCCGAGCAATGCGGCCAATGGCCAGGTGAACGATCTTTATAACTTCAACGACAAAACTGACCAGTTCAACCTAAGCGCCGCTAAGCTAACCATCAACCACAGCCCCGACCCGGTGGGAGCTCACATCGACCTGATCTTTGGGCGCACCAACTCGCTCATTCACAGCGCCTCGGACAGCTCGACCGCGAATTACCTGGAACAGGCTTACCTGAGCTTCACGCCAGCCAAGGCCCACGGCACGGAGCTCGATTTCGGCCAATTTGTGACCTCGGCTGGGGCGGAAGTTATCGAGGCCAAGGACGACTGGAACTATTCGCGCTCCATTCTTTTTGTATGGGCGATTCCTTATTACCACTTTGGCCTGCGCACCAGCACCCCGGTCACCAAGGCCTGGACGGTTGGCTTGCAGGTGGTCAACGGGTGGAACAACGACACCGCCAACAACGGCGGCGTGACCATCGGCCTGACCAGCGCCTACGTCAAGCCTAAGTTCACCTGGAATCTCAACTACTACACCGGGCCAGAGAACGTCGACACACAAAAGGGATACCGCAACCTGATCGACACCACGCTGTTGCTCACGCCGAGTGCGAAATTCAACGCATACATCAACTACGACTACGGCCAAAACCGGACGGACTCGTATGTGGCTTATCCCGGCATCGACGGCGGATACACTGTTCCGGAACAGTCGGCGCACTGGCAGGGCGTAGCCTTTGCGGCCAAGGGACAGGTTACCGCGAAGTCGGCTCTAGTCGGACGCTATGAGTACTACACGGATAGCGAAGGCTTTGAAACCGGGCTCAATCAAAACCTGCAGGAGTTCACGGCGACCTACGAGTACAAATGGCTGGAAGGCCTGCTGACCCGTGTGGAATACCGCCGCGATTGGTCAGATCACGATTTCTTCCATAAAGGCGACACGCAACTGGTGAAGGCGCAATCGACCGCCACTGTTGCGTTCATCGCGTTCTTTGGGCCGAAACGTTAGTTGAGCCCGCCGCCCCGCGATCGGCGGGATACGGGGCGGCGGCTTTTTTTTGAAAGAGGGCAATCCGCCACAAGTCGCATGAACGTCATTCGGGGACAGATATCCGAAGCTCGACTTAAGGAGAGAATTTCCATGGCAGAACAGAAAACTACCGCTCAGATGCAGCAGACTCTCGGTCTGACCGGCCTCACCAGCAATGCGATGGCGCTGATTGCTCCGGGCGCCTTTCTCTGGCTGACGTTCTTTATCCAGGCAACGACCGGCTCCACGTCGCCCGCGATGTGGGCAGGAATCGTGGCCGCCCTGCTCTTGTGTTTGGCAACCGCGGTTTCGTACGCGGAGATTTCGAAACTGTATCCCGGAACAGGTTCCAGCTACTACTATGCGGAGCAGGCGCTGCTGTCGAAAGACAAGGTCTTCAAATACGCACGGCTGGCCAAGTTTATCGTTGGCTGGGGCTCGCATCTCTATTACTGGGTTTATCCCGGCGTGATGGTGGCCGTTACCGGCCTCTTCGTCGGATATATTGTCGGCTTCCTGCACCCGACGTTCATGAGCGGATCCAATCCCGGACCGGTCTTTACCAGCCTGGTCGCGATTGTCTTCTCGTTCGCCGTTGCCTGGATCGCGCAGAAGGGCGCGAATGCTTCCACGGCTGTGAATCTGGCGATCAATGTCGTGCAGATCTCGGCGCTCGTGCTCTTCAGCATTCTGGCCTTTGGATACCGCGTCAACCATCCGAACGGTGCGCAGGCGATTCAGTACGACTCGTCCACGCTCGCGACCTACAGCTACGAGTTCGCGACCAAGCCCGACGGCACGATCATTCGCAACGCGAATGGCATCCCCCAGCCCCAATTGGATACGGCTGGCAAACCAGTCGCCTTCCACGTCCACTATCCCCAGATGGATCCGACCGGCAAGCTGTTCCTCACCCACCCCACTGCGTCTTCCGTGGTTGCTCCGCATAACTTTAGCTGGATGATGATTCAGGCCACGGTCGCCATTCTTATTCTGGTGGGATTTGAATCGGTAACGGCCATGGGCGGGGAGGCCAAAAACGCCAAACGAGATATCCCCATCGCGGTTATCTCCTCGCTTCTGATCCAAGGGCTGGTGTGCTACCTGATCGAATATTTTGCAGCCAACTACTTCTTAAACTCGGGCTATACGATGCAAAGCGCCGCCGGCTCAGCCGCGCCGATCGGCGACATGATGATCATTGTCGGCGATGCGCTGCTCGGGCAGGGCCACGGTAAGTACTTCATGCTGGCGGAGGCGGTCACGGTCTTCCTGGCACTGATCGGCACCACGCTTTCCTGCATGAACACCGGGGCACGCGTAACCTACGCGATGGGTCAGGACGAGGAAGTACCCGAGCACTTCGGAATGCTGCACAGCGAAAAACTCACTCCGCACCGCGCCATCTGGACACTGGCCGGAATCTCAGCGGTGGTCGGGGTTTTGGCCGTGGTCTTCGCCTTTGGCGATGCTGCCGCTCCCACGGACGCCACCATCCAGGCGCTTCCGCACGGCATCTTCTCGAGCTTCGGATATCTCTCGCACGACAAGATGGCAGCGATGCCAAATACCCTGCTGACCGCCACGCTTACCTCCAACTTCGGCACGTTCATTCTCTACGGCCTGAGCTGCTTGCTCTGCATCATCGCCTTCAACAAGCGGGAGGACCACAGCCTGCTCAAGCACACTCTGATTCCCGGCTTTGGTCTTCTGGCGAATCTGGGGTGCATGGCCTTTTACCTGATCGGACCTAAGCTCGGCTACGGCACGGTCAAAGAACCGCTTCTCGCCTTGGTGATCGCATTCCTCTGGGGCCTTTACGGCGCAATCTACTTCCTGCGGTCCTCGAAGTCCAAGGGCCGGGGAGTGCTGATTGAGGCCAAAGTCCGCAACAATGCGGTGACATAGTCCCACAACCGGAGCGTACCGGAGGCCTGATCGGCGCGATCGCAGCCTCCGGTGCACTTCAAAGCAAATGGTAAGTTCAGGATCTTTCAGGACCTTCCAGCGTGGCTGTTCCAGCCGGGTCGAAGCAAAAAATGCTCTCTCAAAATAAATCATGCGCTTCCGACAGGCTTGTAGCTGCGGCCGGTTTGTTCTGTTCTGCGCGCAATTTTAGGCAACACTGTCTTTTTGCCAGCAGAGCCGTTCCATCCGAAGAAATTTTCGCGACCGCATTCTCAGATCGGTGCGCAATTGAGGCGTGACGTCAAATGTTGGATGTGGTCTACGGCCAAGCGAGCAATCCGGGGAAGGTTCGCACGAACAACGAAGACGCGATGGGCGCCTACATTCCCAAATCGCGGCAGGAAATCCGCTCTCGCGGATGGATGTTTGTTGTCGCCGACGGTCTCGGAGGATTGGACTTCGGCGAGGTAGCTTCAGCCAAGGCGATCGAAGTGATTACCAATGGCTTCGCGGGCTCCCTGGACGGCACCTCTCTCCTCAGCCTGCTTCCGCGCCTGATCCAGCACGCCAACGCCGCTGTTCACGATGAGGGGCTGCAACCCTCGCGGCGGGGCAAGCGCATGGCCACCACCGTTGTCTCCTGCGCCCTTCGCTACGACCATGCAACCGTCTCTCATGTCGGCGATTCGCGCTGCTATCACCTGCGCGACGGAAAGATTATCTCGGTCACGCGCGATCACACCTGGGTGAACGAGCAACGGAAGCTGGGGCTTGTCTCCGCGGCGGAAGCAGCCAACTCCGAAGTGCGGCATATTCTTACCCGGTCGCTCGGCCCCGAGCTTTTTGTGACCGCCGACACCAATAGTTTTGCTCTCAAGCCGGGCGACACGCTGGTTTTATGCTCGGATGGATTGCACGGCGCACTCTATGACGAAGACATCGCCCGCATCACCTCGCAAGACAAGGAAGCCGGCGACCTGGCCACGGAGCTGGTGGATGCCGCAGTCGAAGCCGATGGCTCGGACAACGCAACAGCGCAGGTGATCCGGGTACGTTCGGTTGAGCAAATGGCGATGTACCGCGGACGGCCGTATCCGCTTCCCGGCAATTAGAACTGGTCTCATCCATAGTTCAGCGGCTTGAGAGGCTGCATGAGCCCCGCTTCGGTGGCGGGTCTCACACGCTGCCTCACCCGGCGCAACGGGTTTATGAGTCCAGTTCTATGGCCTTTTTCGTTTTTCCTGTGGACTGATGAGATCGGCTAAGAGCGTCTACGCCTGAAGCAAAAATGCTCCAAGCCCTCCCTTCCGCCTCCTTCTTCGCAAGTGGGAGGGGCGGCGCAGGGGTCCGAATTCTATAATCGAGTATGGGCTCCGCTTTTACCGCGAAATTGAAGTGGCTGCTTCACTGGCTGCCGGCGGCTCTCGCGGTCGCGATGATCGCGTGCGAGTCGACCGCAACGATGTCGGCAGACAATACCAGCCGCTGGCTTTTGCCGGTTTGGACACATTTGTTTGGCCCCATCAGCATGGTCCATTGGGCGATCGTGCACCATCTTCTCCGCAAGACCGGCCATTTCATCGGATACGGCACGGTCAGCCTGGCCTTTTTCTACGGCTGGCAATCGTCACTCCACGCCGACAGCATTCGCTCGTTATGGAGCCGGGCCGCCGGTTGGGCGATTTTGTGCACCTTTCTGGTGGCGAGCGCCGATGAGTTCCACCAGAGCTTTTTGCCTGGGCGGACCAGCTCACCCTACGACGTAGGGCTTGATCTCTGCGGCGCAATCGCCGCGCATTTTGTGCTGTTCCTCTGGATGTCGCGGACATCACGGAGGACGGCTCTGCGCATTGCCTGAAGCGGGTTGGCGCGCGGGATAGAGCGGATCTCTATAGGTGTAGCCCGAAGCGACAACATTCAACGCGGCTTTTCCTCAAGAAAAGTCGCGCTTCTCAGACCTTTGTGGGTTATAGCAATAGGAGATCCGCTCTAAGCTCAGTGTCCCCGGCTGCCCGAAGACGGCGCGTTGCCGCTGGGCATGGAATGGGGACTACCGCCGCCTGGCGGGGGCCCGGCGGGCATTCCTCCCCGCATTCCGCCGCTGTCGCTCGAGGGAAACCCTCCCCTCTCAGGAGAGTTGTCGCTCGGCCGCTCGCTCGAACGGTCTACGCCGGAATCCCGGGTGTTCGATTGTGCGCGAGGCAAACCTCCGCCGCCGGCGTCATAGTCGCCGCGGTCGCCGCGAAATGCGGGATCGCCGTCCCTGTCTCCAAACCGCCCTCCGGAGGGCTCTACAAAAACATGCTGGGCGGCGGCGAAGCCGTTCGTTTCGGCATTGCGCGAAAACCGGTTCAACGATCCCAGATCACCGCGCGGTATCCCCAGTCCAGCGGAGTTGTTGCGGAAGACAAAGTTGTTGTGTTGGCCGAGTCCCGAGAGGGGCAGCGGTGTGTGGTTGACCACCTCAAGGGTCCTTGCTCCCGGAACCGGGGGATGCAAAGGCGCGCGAATCGGAACGAATGGCTTGCCACCCTGGATTGCATGGAGGCCGCTGTTGTTGACTCCGATCCAACCGCCGCCGGGCTGCCAACCCCAGCCAAAGCCGGGGCAGAAATTCCAAGCTCCGTAGTGGAAGGGCATCCAGCCCCAGGGATAAGGAGAGACCCAGGAGTAGCCCATGCCCGCATACCAGGCCCACAGACCATTGTTGAAGGGACTCCAGGAGGCGCCCACAAAGTACGGCCGCCACATCGATCCGCAGTCCCCGAGATCCGCGAAATCGCCATAGTAGTTCAGATCGGTCAGCCCGTAGAGATACGGGGTGTTTCCGTAGGCGCCGCTGTTGCCCGCATATTGCTTGTGGTATTCGAGCGAGCTCTGGTCCCAGGCGTCGTTTTCGTTCTCAGCAACATTTTTGGCCAGAGTGGGCTGGCTCTGGTCCGCCAGATCGAAGGTAACGGTCTTTTTCTTGCCGATCTCGGTCGCGCCGCCATCCCCCTGCATCTGCACATCCCCGGCGAGCACTGCCAGCTCCGCCTTCGGCGATTGCATCTCTAAGCGGATATGGCTGGACGGCTGCGGAAAGACCGTCTGGTTGGCGAAGGCGAGCTCGAATTGGTCTCCTTTGGTGTTGGCGCGGCTCAGGTAAACCGTGCCTTGGACAACCTCGACGGTCGATGCTTTTGCGCCGGACGGAAGCAGCTCCAGGCGGGGAAAGGTCACGAGGCTGTTCGGGACAAGGCGGAGAGTGCTGTCGTCTTCGAACTCCACTTCGGCGAAACCGTCGCCGGTCTTGAGCTTGGCGCCCTCGACGATGGGCAGATTGGGAAATCCGCTTTCGAAGCCCTGGCCGGTGTTGCGATCCAATTGCACGGCGCCCTTGATCTGGCTCAACCGCACGATGCGAACCTTGGAGGCTCCGGCAGAATCCGTACTCTGCGAATTCCGGGACGCGGCAACATTCGGTGAGGGGGCGGGAGCGGCGGCAGCAGGCGCGGCGGAGATCTCTTGCGCCGTCAAAGTGGTTCCGGCAAACAGCGCAATGCAGGCCGCGGCGACCGTTGCAAGATGGGTTTTCATATCTGCCTCCTCAAAGTCTAGCGGGACCAGGGCCAGCAGGACCGAGGCCACTGAGATCGGGATCGAAACAACCGCCAAAAAGCTCAGAAATTCGAGGGCAGGGTAAGGGAGAAGCGAGTTCCAGCAGTCCCGAGGTCCGACGATCGACTGAACCCGCGCAATCTTCCGAAGCAATTGCATGCTAGCACCGCGCGAGAGCGCTGCGCGAATCATTCGACCAAGAGAGCGCAACTTGTATCGATGGAGCTGTAAAAGGCGGCGAGAGCGAGGGTTGCAGCCAGTTGAGGATTCGCGAAAGATGCGAGCTCAGAGCCCCGACAAAGACGGCAATCCAAACGCCGGCTTTCGCCTTGACAAGGCACACCGCGCGGCTTTACTTTTCCCTATAGTTAATTAGCCATTTGGTGAATTACATGTCAAACGATCTCAGTGCAACATTCGGCGCTCTCTCCGACCCTACCCGGCGCGCCATCCTCGCTCGGCTTACGGAGGGGGAGCTATCGGTCAAGAAGCTTTCCGAGCCGTTTTCAATCACGCCGCCTTCCATGACGAAGCACCTCAAGGTTCTGGAACGCGCGGGTCTGATCAGTCGCAGCCGCGACGCACAAAAGAGGCCTTGCCGTCTCGAAAGCGCTCCTTTGCGGGAGGCGTCTAAGTGGCTTGAGCAGTACCGCCGCTCGTGGGAACACCGGATGAACCGGCTGGACGCGTACCTGGAAACTCTGGAAACCGGAGAAAGGAGGAGACGTGCTCGCAGGGAACGGCATTGAGGTCCGTGTCGACCTCCCGTCGGAGCGGGAGATCGCGTTTGTGTGCCGGCTTCCACGCAGTTCGCAGCTGCTGTTCGATGCCTGGACAAAACCGGAACATCTCAGGCAGTGGTGGGGCTGCGAGGGATCCTGCATCACGCAGTGTGCCATTGATCTCCGCATCGGCGGCTCCTGGAGTCTCGTGATGCAGATGAAGGATGGATCGAATCATCCTTTCCATGGAACCTATCGCGAGATTGTTCGCCCGCGCCGGCTCGTCTATACCGAGTGTTATGACATGCCCCAGTTTGGAAGGCCGGAGTGGCTCACGACCGTGACCTTCGAGGAAGACGCGGGAGCGACACTCGTAACTCACGTCATTGAGCACAAGTCACGATCGGCTCGCGATGGTCACCTCCAGGCGGGAATGCAATCGGGCATGATTCAGGCTTTGACCCGTTTGTATGAACACACTGCGGCGATGGAGCAACAGCCGTAATCGAGCTCTTCCGATAACCCTGAACTTCAACCAAATTTCAGACGGAGCGAACATGCATCTCTTCACTCAATTGAATTTCCCGGGTAACTGCGCCCAAGCCTTTCAGTATTACGAAGAGAATCTGGGCGGAAAGATACTCACCATGATGAAACAGAGCCAAGCGCCCGGCGCGCCCTCGGCGACGGATGGAGTGGATCCGGTGATACACGCACGGATCGCCCTTGGCGGGACGGTCTTGATTGGAAACGATGTGCCACCGGAGCGTTTGCAGCCCATGCGCAGCGCATATCTCTATCTCGGTGTCGATTCCGCGGAAGAGGCTGAACGAGTTTACGGCCTTCTCATGAAAGGCGGTGAAGCGTATATGCCGCTCCAGGAAACATTTTTCGCCTCGCGCTTCAGCCAACTGCGCGATCAGTTCGGGACGCTGTGGACATTGATTCATCCACGCAACGCACCTTAAACTCCGGTTTCGTTCTTTCGTATCTCCGGTTCGTGGATACCGTCCCGGTGAAGGCGATCATCGATTATTTGACCGATGCCCTACGCATCGCCAGATAATGCTGATCGAGAGCCTGCCGGACGAGCGTCTTGATGACCGCCTGCCGGCTGACATTCAATTCTCTAGCGGCGTTGTCGAGCTCTTCCAGCATGGGTGAAGCAAAGTCAACGTTCACCCGTTGTATGGGACCCATCATGCGGCCTTTGTTCGTAAAGAAGGAAGCAACACTTTTGCCCTCGTCGGCGCGACGGGCAATGGCTTCAGCAGAGACCGGCTTTCGCTTAGGAGCATTCCTCATACAGGTCCTCTTCTTCCCTGGTAGCCTTCCATAGCGTCACGAGATGGTAATACTCACCCTTTCGATCTTCGCGAATCTCAAAAATCAGGGCATACAATCGTTCCCCAACCCATCCGATGGCCCGGAACTGTTCAGGGAGGTCAGAGCGCTGGTCCAAAATAGTACGGTCGCGCGAAAATCTCTTTCGCTTCCTCAAACCCAATGCCTCGCGTCGGATTTGTTTTCAGCCGTGCGCTTTTCCTGCGATCGAAATGAAAAACCGCATTGGTATAACAGTTATACCATCATTTTATCGCCCCCTGAAGCAGGCTTGACGTCTCCCAACTGTCGCGCAAAAGCGCGCGAAGGATGAATGGGATAAGGGCGAAGGCACATTCTTGGTTGTCAGGAAAAAAGAAAAAACCACCGCTAGGAAAGAAGCTCTTTTTCGGCCCACGTAGCGTCCGCCTATGGCGAACGAACGTGGGGCACCCCGGTGTTTTAATTAGGGGTCGGCTTCTCGATGTGATCGATCACGATCGTCTGAAATCTCCTTTTCCGCATATTACTATGCTTGTAGTATTTCTAAGATTCAAGAATGTGTCCTGTCAAGGTGGCGAGGGCTACCTAAATTGGGAAGAACCCATCGGGCCGTGCTCTTCCCGACGTTACAGCAGGATGTTGTCGATCAGGCGGGTGGTTCCGACAAAGGCGGCAATCGCGACCAGCGCGCCGGAACCGATCCCGGCGATGTCATCCAGAGTGTTGGGGTCGACAATCGCGAAATAATCGAGCTTCACTTGAGGCTCCCGCGCGAGAATGCGCATGGCCTCGGCCGTCAACACTTGCGACTGGGATTCGCCGGCGGCGGCGAGGCTGCGCACCGCTTCAAGCGACCGCGGAAGCACCAACGCCCGGCGCCGTTCCTCCGGTGAAAGATAGCGATTGCGCGAGCTGAACGCGAGTCCGTCGGCGTCGCGCACGATAGGACAGACCTCAAAGCCCACGTCGATATCGAGGTCAAGCATCATCCTTTTGAGAACGGCTACCTGCACGGCATCCTTTTGGCCGAAAAAGACGCGGTCCGGCTGGACAATCTGCAGGAGCTTTGCGACCACCGTCGCCACGCCGCGAAAGTGCCCGGGGCGGGAGGCGCCGTCGAGCCGATCGCTCAGCCCTGCAACTTCGACGAAGGTATTCGAGCCGGAAGGGTACATCTCCTCGACCGCAGGGGCGAAAACCAATTCGACTCCGGCCTCATCGAGGATGGCGCAATCTCCATCGAGATCGTGCGGATAACGGTTCAAGTCTTCGCGGGGACCGAACTGGGTGGGATTGACGAAGATGGAGACGAGGACCTCGTCGCAGGCAGCCATCGCCGCGTCGACGAGAGCGAGATGCCCAGGATGCAGCGCGCCCATGGTGGGAACCAGGCCGAGCGTCTTGCCGGCGGAGCGAAGCTCGCGGCGCGCAGCGCGAGCCTCCGCGATGGTCGTCAGGAGACGCACGTCACCAGACCTTGCGGGAGTAGCCCTGTCCGGCGTGCGCGTCCTCCGCTTCGAGCGCGGCCAACTCGTCCTTATTCAGGTGATAGCTTTCCTGGTCGGAAGGAAAGCTGCGCTGTTCGACATCCTGGCGGTAGCTTGCGAGTGCGCCGGAGATGAACGCGGCGGCATCGCCATAGCGGCGGACGAATTTGGCCGGGGGCGCGAAGGTGAGGTTCAAAAGATCGTGAAAGACCAAGATCTGCCCGTCGCAGTCCGGGCCGGCGCCAATGCCAATGACCGGAATCTTGAGCGCCGCGGTAATGCGCTGCGCGACCTCACGCGGGACGCCTTCGAGCACCAGAGAAAAGGCGCCGGCGGACTCAAGCGCGATCGCATCCTCGAAGAGCATGCGGAAGGCGGCGACGGACTTGCCTTGCACGCGATAGCCGCCCATTTTGTGGACCGATTGGGGAGTAAGCCCGAGGTGTGCCATCACGGGAATGCCGGCGGCGTTCAGCCGTTCGACCAACTCGACGCGGGGGCCTTCGATCTTGATTCCCTCGGCGCCCGCCTCCTTGAGAAAGCGCGCGGCGTTTTTCACGCCCTCGTCCACGCTTGCGTGATACGAGCCGAAAGGCATATCCGCGATCAGCATCGCCCGCCGCACCGCCCGGCGTGCCGCGCGGGTGTGGTGCAGCATCTCGTCGACGGTAACCGGAAGGGTATTGTCATAGCCCATCACGACCATGGCGAGCGAATCGCCGACCAGAACGATGTCGATTCCAGCTTCGTCCACGAGACGCGCGGTGGCGTAATCGTAGGCGGTAAGCGCGACGATCGGCCGGCCTTGCGCCTTCTTCTCTTCCAATGTCTGTATGGTGACTTTTGCCGGGGAAACTGCCGGCAGGGATTGGTCTGCGCTGCGGAATTGCGTGAGGCTCATCGCTGGCTCCAGTGCAGCTCCCGTGCCGGGATGCTGCCCGCTCAACACCGTCGAAGTATACTCCGCTGCCGGCAGGGTGGGCAAAGGGGGGTAGGGTGGGCTTTGGCGTTCCCCACTCAAGCCAACAACGGGCTTGAATGGGCCACCCGGGGAACGAAAGAACAGCAAAAGCAGATTCCCCGCAGAAATGACAGAAAGAAAAGCAAGAGCAGATGGTCTGCGCGAATGAACTGCAGATCTCTCCACTGCGGCGGCGCGTCCGCGCCGCCTACGGTCGAGATGACAGCGTAGCGCTATGACGCCCTTCAGGCCAGCTCGAGCTCGATCGTCTTTGCCCCCGGGTCAAGCTTTGCGATGCGGAAACTCCTGATCTGCCCGGCACGCAGCGGCTCCGCTTTTGCCGGCTGGCTGCCGCTCCCGCCCTTCCAACGCGCCTGCAGCATGGAAGTGAGCGCGGAGAGATCGGCCTTTCCAGCAGCGGCCTCGTTTCCCGCCGCATCGGTCGTGCCAGCGGCCAAGCGGCAGAGGCCTTCGATTCCCTCCCCCAACTCCACGCGCGCTGCACCGCCGTTCACGTCGACGGCGCGCCCGCTGACCACATCGCCAGCGCGATGCTCGGCGATGTATTCGTCCAGGCTGACGGGAACAAGCTTTTTCATGCTCAGGCGCAATTGCCGCTTCTCGCGGTTGGCTTCAAGCACCTGCACCCGGACGACCTGCCCCGGCTTAAGCACTTCCTGCGGATGATGGATGTGCTTCTCCGCACTGATTTCGCTGATGTGGATCATTCCTTCGACGCCCTCCGCTACCTGCACGAATGCGCCGAATTTGGTGAGGCTGGTGACCGGCCCCTCAACGATCGCGCCGGGCACGAGCTGCTCGGCTGCAGCCGCCCAGGGATCGCCGAGAGCCTGCTTTAAACCCAGGGAGAGCCGCTTCTCAGTCGCGTTGACACCAAGAACCACGGCCTCTACAGTGTCACCGGGCTTGAGAATGTCTCCCGGCTTTTTGACTTTTCTGGTCCAGGACATCTCCGAGAGATGGATCAACCCTTCGATTCCTGGCTCGACTTCAACAAAGGCGCCAAACTCCGCCACCCGCGTGACCGTGCCGCGGATCTTTTCTCCGGTTTTGTACTTCCCGGCGGCCGCGCTCCAGGGATCAGGCTGCAATTGCTTGAGGCCAAGGGAAATTCTCCGCTTCTCCGTGTCAATGCGGAGAATCTTGGATTCAATCTTTTGCCCCACGGAAAGCACATCGGAGGGGCTGTTGACGCGGGCCCAGGAGATGTCGCCGACATGCAGGAGCCCATCGACTCCGCCGATGTCGACGAAAGCCCCATAGGGGGCGATGCTGCGAACCTCGCCCTGAACCGTTTCGCCCTCGCGAAGCTCGGTAAAGCGGCGCTCCTTCGTCGAGCGTTCTTCTTCCTCAAGAAGAGCGCGCCGGTCGACGACCACATCTTCTTCCGTGGAGTCGAGCTTGGTGATGCGGCAGCGGATCTCCTGCCCGACGAGCTTTTCCATCTCCGCCGCGTCGCGGGTTCCGCTGCGTGATGCGGGCAGAAAGGCGCGCACACCAACGTCGACGCTCAGGCCGCCTTTGACGACGGACGTGACTCGTCCTAACACCGCGGTTTTTGCGGCGAAGGCTTCCTCAAGCGAGGCCCAATCCGTGGGCTGTGCGATCTTCAAGCGGGAAAGCTCGTAATAGCCTTCCTCATTGCGGCCTTTGACTGTGACCGGAAGCACATCCCCGAGCTTGACTTGCTGCCCGGCAAGCGCGGCCACCGGCAGCACTCCTTCGACCTTGAAGCCGATGTCGAGAAAGATCTGATCGGCGGAAACGGCGATGACCGCTCCCTGGAGCTGCTTGCCCGCTGTCTCCGGCGCGAGGTTGTGGCGGCGCTCGTATTGGGCGAGGAGCGCGTCGAAGGATTCCTCGCGCTCCGGTTGGGACTCTTCCCGCTCCGCTTGCGCCGGGCTGGAGGTGGTTTCATTGGCGGACGGGGACTCGGATGGAGCTTTGAAATCGGACATGGCACGGCCTGAATGGGACGGGAGCGGATTTATCGCAGAAGCACAGATACCGGATGTGGGAAGAAAACGATTCCGTGCAGCCTACTCCTTGCATGGCTGCGTGCGGAGCCGCTTGTTCTACACCGTCTGTACTTTTGCTGGAGCGAACCGTTTCAGAATAGCAGTTCAGGCTCGCCATCCGCGCGGCACTGCAAATCGCTTCCCTGGGGCTGTTCACGCTATTAGCCGGATCGGATCAGCGCAGCAGGCAAGGCCGTTTGGGATGGAAGGTCCATCCTGGAATCAGGAACTGCATGGCCTGGCGATCGTCGCGCGCGCCCAGAGCCATCTTGGCATACAGTGCATGAGCGGCTTCGATGCGTTCCATGTCAAGCTCGATGCCGAGACCAGGTCTCTGCGGCAGGGTCAAGGCGCCGTTCACGATCATCAGCGGATCGCGCGTCAACCGCTGGTCCTCCTGCCAGATCCAGTGGGTATCGATGGCCGTGATCTCGCCCGGGGCGGCAGCCGCAACATGGGCGTACATGGCGAGCGAGATATCGAAATGATTGTTGGAGTGCGAGCCCCAGGTCAGCCCCCAATCCCGGCAAAGCTGCGCGACACGCACGGAGCCGCGCATTGTCCAGAAGTGTGGGTCGGCAAGCGGGATATCGATGGCGTTCAAGCGGACAGCATGCTTCAGCTCCCGCCAATCGGTCGCGACCATATTGGTTGCGACCGGCACGCCGGTAGCCTGGCGAAACTCGGCAAGAATCTCGCGGCCGGAAAAGCCCTGCTCCGCACCGCATGGATCTTCCGCATAGGCCAGGGCTCCCCGGCTATTGCGGCAAAGCCTCACCGCTTCTTCAAGCGACCAAGCGCCATTGGGATCGATCGAGATGCGGGACCCGGGGAATCTCTCCGCAAGCGCGGTTACAGTCTCGATCTCAGCCGCGCCATCGAGCACTCCCCCTTTGAGTTTGAAGCTTTTGAAGCCATAGCGTGCTTCGGCAGCTTCGGCGAGCCGTACGATCGATGCAGTGTCGAGGGCTTCTTCATTGCGCCAGTGGAACCAAGCATCGTGGAACCGGGTATCTTCGGCGTGGGCCTCGTCTCGATAGGGCAGATTTGTCTTTTTTCGATCGCCGAGAAAGAAAAGATAACCCAGCGTCTCGATGCGTTCGCGCTGACGGCCCTGCCCCAACAATGCGGCAACCGGCACTCCGAGAAACTGCCCGGTGAGGTCGAGCAGGGCGGACTCGATCGCGGTTACGGCGTGGATGGCTGTGCGCTGATCAAAAGTCTCAATTCCGCGGCCCGCCGCATCGAGTTCGGCGAAGTTGCGCATTGCGTCCTCAAGAACCTCGTTTCCGGCAGCGAGTTCGCGGCCAACAACGAGTTCCCGAGCGTCTTCGAGCACGCGACGGATTTTTTCGCCACCGGGAGCTTCGCCGGCGCCGATATGGCCGGTGTTGTCCGTCAGCAGAATCAGGTTCCGCGTGAAAAAGGGAGCATGCGCACCGCTCAAGTTGAGAAGCATGCTGTCCTGGCCCGCAACCGGGATCACTCGCATGCCAACCACAGCCGGGCTTTGCCCCAATTTCATTCCGTAGCCTCGCTTCGTGTTCAGTTTTACAAAAAGTCATCGAGACCGGCGCAAAGAAAAAGCCTGAATGGTTACTTCGGCGAAATTCTTGCAGCAGCGCTTTTCAGCGCGAACAAGACAACGCCGCAGTTGATCGTCGCGTCTAACCTTCCGGCTTCTTGATCCCAATGCTGAGGCCATCAAGAATAGGTTGCGAATTTTAACCTCATTTTGGCTGGGTGTTACACAAAATGGGAGTGGAGCCGCTTTCCAGAATGATCCGAACGGGTCCAAAATACTCTTCATCGGCCTGCTGTCGACGATAAGGGCTCCCTAAAGATTGGTTCGTTCAGGAACCGCCCGCTGCTCTGACTCTCCTGGGCGCTTCCTCATCTAACACGAAATAGGGTTCCCGGCCCACATCGGAAGAGAATGTCGGACCTCATGCACGACCATCCTGAGAACCCTCAAGCGGTTTCGAAGGTTTCTACGCTTCCAATGGCGGAGCGCAACCGGCTGCTGTACGAGTGGAATGACACTCGGGGCACTTTTCCAGAGGACAAGTGCATTCATGAGTTGTTTGAAGAGCAAGCAGCACGATCCCCTGAAAGCATCGCGCTGGTCTTCGACAGCGCGGGGGAAAGCACCGCGCTCACATATCAGGAACTGAACCGCCGTGCCAACCGCCTGGCTCGCCGGCTGCGGGAATTGGGCGTAGGGCCCGACAGGCGCGTAGCACTGTGCCTCGAGCGCAGCTTGGAAATGGAGGTCGCGATTCTCGCGGTGGTCAAGGCCGGCGGCGCCTATCTGCCGCTCGATCCGGCGTATCCCGCAGAGCGGATTCAATTCATGCTTGAAGACGGCGCGCCCACGGTCATTCTCACCCAGGCACGCCTGCGGCATGTACTTTCCGGCGAAAGGCTGCCGCTGATCCTCGAGCTCGATCAGCCCTCGGCCGCCTGGATGAGCCAGCCAGACGGGAACCTTGCTCCGGCATCGATCGGGCTAACTCCGCGAAATCTCGCGTACATCATCTATACATCTGGCTCAACCGGAACTCCTAAGGGAGTGATGGTGGAGCACCGGGGATTGTGCAACCGGATCGACTGGATGCAACGCGCCTATCCTCTCAGCGGCGGGGACGCGGTGCTGCAGAAGACTCCTTACAGTTTTGACGTGTCGGTCTGGGAGTTCTTCTGGCCGGTGGTGACGGGAGCGACCCTGGTCATGGCGCGACCCGAGGGGCACAAAGATCCCGCCTATCTGCGGGAAGCGATTCGCAGCAACAAAATCACGACGATCCATTTTGTCCCATCGATGCTCTGGGCCTTTCTCGAAAGCGATGAAAGTGCGAATTGCCCGTCGCTGCGCGATGTGGTGTGCAGCGGAGAAGCTCTCCCCGGACATCTTGTGCGGCGCTTTCAGGAGCAATATCCACACACCGCGCTCCACAATCTTTACGGCCCCACCGAAGCAACCGTCGATGTTACGTTTTGGGACTGCCCTCCAGGATTTTCCGGAGATGTTGTTCCCATCGGAAAGCCGATCGCAAATACGCAGATTTATATTTTGGACGCTGCGCTTGAACCTATGCCGGTGGGCGAAGCCGGAGAGCTTTTTATTGGAGGAGCCGGAGTTGCGCGCGGCTATCTCAACCGCCCGCAGCTCAGCGCCGAGCGATTTCTTCCCGATCCATTCGCCACCGGCAGCGGCGCGCGCATGTACAAAACCGGCGACCTGGCGCGATGGCTTCCCGACGGAAACATCGAGTATCTCGGCCGCAATGACTTTCAAGTGAAAATCCGCGGTTTCCGCATCGAGCTGGGAGAAATCGAAGCGCGGATCATGGAATACCGCGATATCGATCGCTGCGTCGTGATCGCGCGCGAGCATACTCCCGGCAACAAACGGCTGGTGGCCTACTATACGGTCGCGGAAGCCGCAGACCGCGACCCGGGCGGGGCGGCGCTACGGGCGCACCTCGGCGCGATGCTGCCCGAACATATGATTCCCTCCGCCTTCGTTTGCATGGCGGCTTTGCCGGTCACATCCAACGGCAAACTGGACCGCAACGCGCTCCCGGCGCTAAGCATGGCATCGCCGAAGGCCAGCGCCACTTCGCCGGCGACGGAGACGGAAGAGCGGCTGGCCAATCTTTGGCGCGATGTTCTGGGAGTTTCCGAGGTAGGCCTTAACGACGGCTTCTTCTCGCTCGGCGGCCATTCGCTGGCGTTGATCCGGCTCTTCGCGCGCGTGAACCGGGAGTTCAAATCGGCTCTTCCAATTACTACGATCTTCGATGCTCCGACAGTTTCGATGCTGGCATCGGTGCTCACCGATCATGTGCGGATTACTTCCGTTGTGCCGGTACAGCCTCGGGGAACCAAGCGGCCATTTTTCATCGCCCACTCGTATCTTCTTTACCGAGGCTTGTCGAGCGAGCTGGGCAGCGATCAGCCGGTTTACGGCCTGCGCGAGCTACCGAAGGACGCGCAGGAGTCCATCGAGGAAAGGGCGCGGCGCTACGTGCGCGATCTGCGCCAGGTGCAGCCCCATGGGCCCTACCAACTCGCGGGATGGTGCGCGGCCGGGCCGCTTGCGGTCGAGATGGCGCACCAGATTTTGCTGACGGGGGAGAATGTCAGTCTGCTGGTCCTATTCGATTCGTGGCTGCCCGAATACGAAGACAGCCTCGCAGCGATCGATTCGAGCAATGCGTTGGTCAAAAACGTCGGGCACAGGCTGGCTCGCCACTACAGAAAAATGCGGGGTCAATCGGCAACGGAACGAATCAAGTATCTGTGGGCGGCATCGCGGCGAGCGGCCAAAGAGGCGCGCGACCGGTTCTACGTGAACCACTGGGCGCGAATGGCATCTCTCTCGGAGGCTTTGAATGTTCCCTTGCCGGAGTTCATGTACAACTCTTCCCTGCAGGTCTTTGGGGCATTGCGGAAATTCAAGACCCAAGGCATTCCTCTACGGATCACCCTCATCAGCGCGAGTGACTCTCAAATTGCGGGAGCATCCCCGGATCACGGTTGGGGGAGGGTTGCTCAATTCGGCGTCGAAGTCCATTCGGCACCTGGCGACCATGAAACGATGTTTCGCGGAAACAATCTCAAGGTGACAGCCCAACTCCTAGGCAACTGCATCGGGCAGGCGGAGGAGAAGTGCGAAGACTCGAGCCAACTGGCGTAAGTTGGAAAAACAGCGAGCCGGCAAATTCGTCAGTCAGCCTCGCTACCTGCCCTTGAAGGCGCGGCACCATCGAGGCGCAAAAAACGAAAAGCAGCGGGCCGTCGATTCCAGACTGACGGCAACGGGCGGCGTGCGGCGCTGCATTCCGGTGCTTTCTTATAGCGTTTTCACAAATACTGTGGGGTTGGGGGAGTTGGCAACGTGCAGGCGTTTCTTTGACGGAACGCCTGCGTCGAGGATCCCTTGCTCCCTTACACCCTTTGTGAAAACGCTCTAGAATCGCTTCTTTGGAGAGACTGCCATGGATTACCAGCTTGAGGGCAAGCACGCCCTGGTCAATGCGGGCGCGCACGGCATCGGAGAAGCGATCGCCGATTTGCTGGCGCAGGAAGGAGCGCGGGTGGTGGTCGCGGACAGCGACAGGGCGGCTCTTGAAGAAAAAGCGGGGCGATGGGCCGGAATTGTTGCCGCGGATTTAGCGACGGCTGACGGGATCGAGAAGGCCGCATCTCACGCGAAAAAGATTTTCGGCAGGGCTCCCGATATTCTGATCAACAACCTGGGCGTCGGAAACGCGGCGTCGTTCGAAGAGCTCACCGACGAACGCTGGGAGGCAAGCTTTCAGATCAACCTGATGGGCTGCGTGCGGGCTTGCCGCCTGCTGCTGCCTGAAATGGCGCGGCAGGGCGCAGCCGCGGTTGTGAATATCGACTCCGATCTGGCCAAGCAGCCGGAACCATCGCTGATGGACTATGGCGCCTGCAAAGCAGGGCTACTCTACCTTACGAAGGCACTCGCGAAGCAATACGTACCGCGGGTGAGAATCAATGCCGTTTTGCCCGGCCCCATCATGACGAGAATGTGGACCCGGCCGGGGGGCCTGCTCGATCAGATCACCGCCCAGTATGGGCTCGATCGCGAGGCTGCCTTGCAACGGTTTCTCGAAGAGCGCTACATGCCGCTGGGCATTGGGCAGCCGGCAGATGTGGCACACGCGGTCGTCTTTCTCGCCTCGCCGCTGGCAAAATTTATCACCGGTGCGAGCCTGGATATCGGCGGAACGCTGCGCAGCCTGATTTGAGAGATTGCACGCGGCGTCGATGCCGGAAAATCCCTACAATTTTGCCGTTCCAGCAACGACCGAACGTGGGCGAGGGCGGAGCCTAGGAAGGAAGATCGACTCCGGTGGCGTGGGCGCAGAACTCCAGCAGCCGGTCTTGAACTTTGGGATCGCGGGTTGCGGGCAGCGGAGCCATTTTCTTCATGTGCCGGAAGTATTCACCGGAGACCAGCGCCGCGGGATCGTCGCTTGCCGCGAGCCAGACCTGCGTGCGGTGGCCCTGATCAAGATCATCGGGCGCATTCGGGCCGCCCATTTTGGTCGCCACCCATCCTGGCTCGACTGCATTCGACAGCACCCCAGGCCAAAGGCGCGCGATCGCGAAGGCCAGCAAGACGTCGTGCATCTTCGTGTCCGCGTATGCCTGCTGGCCCTCCCACGGGCGCTCGCTCCATTCGAGATCTTTGAGGCTGGGATCGCCGGAGGGATGCAGCCCTGAGCTCAGATAGACCAACCGGCTGGGCTTGAGCATGAGAGCGGTGAGCAAGTAGGGCGCGACCGTGTTGACGGCGAGAACATGAGGCAGGCCGTCTTCCGTCACCAGGCGCTTGGGCTCCTGGTAGCCCACAGCGGCGTTGTGAATAACGGCATCGAAAGCTCCCAGCTTGTTCGCCTCTTCGGCCAGCCGCCTGGTCTCGGCAATGCTTGCAACATCCGCAACAGTGACCGCATCGGCCTCAGGAACTTTCCTGCGAGTTTCCTCCGCGCGCTGCTGGTTTCGCGCATGGAGGACGACGCGATGCCCCTGCTGCAGCAGCAGTTGCGCCGCCATGAGACCCAACCCATCTGACGAGCCGGTGATGAATACACGAGCCATGATTTTCCCTCGCCGCGAAATAAAGGGTGCGAACGCGCGGCACCCCTATTCCCAAGTTATCAAGCTATCGTCAAGGGTATCGTCATGGACTCTCCCCGAGGGGAAACCGATGGCGGTTAGAGATTTCTCCTATTGCGATGCCCCACCAAGGTCTGAGAAGTGCGGCTTTTCTTGGTAAAAAGCCGTGTGGGATGTCTCAGCTTCGGGGTACTCCTATAGGAGAAATGCTCTAGACGGACCGGCGCAACGAGGAGAGCGCCGTTCCCTCGGGCGCGGCCACAATCCGCTCGCCTTGGCGGGTCTCAAATTGCAGCAAACTCTGCCGCAGGGTCTCGGCGGGCTTGCCATCGCGATACAGCGCGACGGCCTGCGCGCCCCAGGGATTCCTCAAGCGGCAAGCATTGCCGGCCCGCGATTCAATCTCCACAAACTCCACACGGCCCTGCCGGAACGATGAGGTTACCGAGAAGCCGCCACGCGCCGACAGCGAAAAGGAGGCGTCCCATTCCTTCGGCCATGCCGGAAAGACATGGACGATGGGGTCGCCGCCCGGCCGCGGCGGATTCGATTGAAGAAGCGCCTCCTGCAAGGCCTCTGACATGCGCCCGAGCCTCTCGACTCCGATCGCACCTGGCCCTTCGCGCAGAGTCATCCGATTCATCAGAACGGCCGGCAGACCGCTGCCGGGAAGATCGCAAAAAGACTTCTGCGTAGCCGAAGCGTCGATCTGATTGGGCAACATGAAGCGCAGAGCATCGGCACGGCCCAGGTGCGCAGCAACAGTAGAGTCGGCGCTCAGCTCCGGCACCTTGACGCTTGAATCGACCCCATTGCGATAGACGGCGTCGAAGGTCTGCTGGCCAAGCTGCTTGGTCCTGGCGTCCTCTGTCTCGATGCAGCAGAGATCGAAATACACTCCGGGGATCATGACGAGGGCCGCGATATTGCCGCGAACTACAGGCGGCAATCCGGCGATCCAAACCTCGGCGTCGCCAGTCCGATAGGGGCGCGGCGAGTTTTCGGAGCGATTGGTGGGAAGAGGCGCCAGATTGTCGACCACCTCCTGCCACTTGGCTTGGAGATCGGCGTCAACGCCGAGGGTTCGCGCCGCCCGGATTGCGACGGGGAAGAGGCCATGCATCGCCGAAAGCTCCTCTTGCGTGTCGGTGGCATCCTGCACCGGCTCATGGTTGTTCACGTGGTGGATGTGGTACTTTCCGTCAGCTCCCCGGTTGAGGTTGGGAAAATTCCGGTAGAACTCCGCCACGCCCTTCACGACTGGATAGCCCTGCTTGGCGAGATACTCGCGGTCCTGCGTGTGCTCATAATGCTGCCAGAAAAGATGAGCGATCTTGGCGCCGGAGCTCAGAATATGCGTCACCGGACCATACGGACCGATGCCCCGGTCTTTCCAAACGTAATGACCATTGATCCATTGACCCTTGTCCTTAAAGTTCCAGCGGGAATTGTGCGGCATTTTGGGCTCGGCAAAGTCGCGAAACTCCTGCGAGCGCTTTTCCCAGGGCTTTTGCATGAGGTAGAGCCCGGGCATCTCCGCAGCCAGCGATTCAGGCATCTGCTCCAAGCCATCGAACCATACGGTCTCGGGCAGGAAGATTCCCTGCGAGCCCCATTGCTGCCGCGCCGCCAGCGCACACCGGTCGTACATGCCTGCATATAGCGAGAGAAAGGGCTGCATCAGCTCCGGCCGATTGGCCGCAGGCATCGAGTTGTAATTGCAGCTCAGGTTGTGGAACCAGTGCTGCGAGCCCCACTCCCGCATATCGGCGTTGGTGAACCAGAGCATTCCGCCGAAGCGCGGCGCGTATTTTCCGCGGGAGCTCGCGCCCATCACGTAGAGGTTGTAGGTGTAGTTCAGCTCCACCTGCCGGGCCTGAGGATCGCTGGTCTCCATGCAAACGAAGGCCTTCGACCAGAAGTCGTGCCACCAGGCAGAGTTGCTCTGCGCCAGCTCTTGGGTCGTGCTTTTTGCGGCATTGTCGAGAGCGGCGCCAGCCTCGGCCACGACATCTGTCTGCGGGTCAAAACTCGCCGCACTGGCGATGAGGATGGTGAATTTGCCGCGAGCAGCAGGCGTGCCGAGCCGCACCATCGACTCGTTGACATACTTGGCCTTCGACTTTCTCCCTACGACTTGAATGACGACTGCGGACGAGTTGTAGTATTTGCCTTCGCGGAACTCCTGCAGGAGCGAGATCCTCCCCTGGGGAATCCCCAAGGTTGACGCCGCGCTATGGTTACGGTTGACTACCTTCACAGCGTGCTTTTGCGTCCCAGGAAAATTTTCGCCAATGAGGTACTGCACGACAAACCGCAGCATGCGCAGGTCGGTTTTGATGGGAGCGGGTTGTGCCCGGCGATCGTCGATCTCGATGGCGATTACGTCATCGCCCTGGCAGGCAAAGATCTGGGCGGAGACTCCCTCTCCTTGGACGGAGCTGATTCCGTCATATACGGAAAGCTGCTGCCGGAAAGCGCTGCCGGAAAAGACGTCCTCTCCGAAGTCGCCGAAATCGACTTCCACAAAGCCGCAGCCGCTGCCATAATCCGTGTCCCGCTCAGGGAAGCTGTTGGTTTCGCAGTTCTCCGCATAAACGTCGGCTCGATTGATCTGCAGCCGGAGAGCGGTGGGCTCGGTCCAAACCAAGCTGCCCATTGCACCATTGCCGATGGGCTGACCATCTTCGCTGCGCGTGGCGGGAGCTTGGTAGTCGAGATCGGCGCGTGAGACGAGCCGGCGAAGATCGACGTCAAGGACCGACGAAGGATTCTTTGCCGCGCTGCTCCCCTCGGCTTTCGTAGGCGAACTGTCGAATAGGGGAAAGAACTTGCGCGCGGGCAAGAGCGCGGTTAATTTCGTGCTGCTTTCAAGAAAATCTCTCCGGCTAAGATCCATTTGTTGTCCTCACGCACAAATTGTTCCCGCAGAAAATAGTACACGGGGCCGCTCGAAAGGGGGAGCGGATTGTTTTCTCGCGCGTGGCGCAAGGGCCGCACTCCCAGACAAGGCGCCGGGCACTGTCGTCGATCGTCACGATGCGCTCGCGCACGACATGCCCGTTGGCAAAGGTGACGATCCTCGCATCCGTTTCAAGCTTCGTATCCACGACGAATCCGGGAACCAGAGGAGTGTGGAGAGCGCCGATGTCCCGTATCGCGCCCCAAACCTGGTCCACACTCGCCTTGACGGTAATTTCTTTCCGTATCGATGCCATTTCTCTCTCTTTCTTTTTTTGCAGCGAGGTTTTTCTCGGGTCTAGACCCTTGACGCTGGGGGAGCGAAGAGATGTCCATGGACGGGCTCCTCCTGCTCGCGGAAGTTGCTTAACCCGACGCCGATCAGGCGGAAGAGCCGGCCGGCGCCAAGATCGACGCGCGCGCGCAAACCCAAAGCGATTTCAGTGAGATCTTCGCAGGAGGCCGGCGAGGCGAGCGGAGTATGGCTCCGGGTGTAACTCTGGAACTCGCTGGTCTTCAGCTTGAGCACCACCGTGCGCGCAACGCGGGACTCTCTGCGCGACGCCGACCAGACCTTTTCCGCCAGCCGGCGGATCAAGGCCTCGGTCTCTTCGAGTGGAAGGTCCCGCTCCAAGGTATCTTCGGCGGAGATGGATTTCGCCGGTCTGTTGGGCACGACCGCGCTATTGTCGACACCGCGAGCGAGCTCGTAGAGCCGGAGCCCGTAGCGTCCGAAGCGATCTTCGAGAGCATTCCGTTCGACCACCCGCAAATCTCCTACCGTTTTGATCCCGAAGGTTTCAAGGCGTTTTTCCGTGACCTTGCCGACGCCCGGGATCCGGGCCACGGGGAGCGGCGTGAGAAAGTCCGCAACCTCTTCGGGCTGGATGACGAAGAGACCGTCGGGCTTACGCCAGTCGGACGCAATCTTAGCGAGAAATTTGTTCGGAGCGACACCGGCGGAAGCGGTCAACTGCAGCTCCTCGCGGATCTGCTGGCGGATCGCCTTGGCAACGCGGGTTGCCGTCGGCAGACCGGTCTTGTTGGTTGTAACGTCGAGGTAGGCTTCATCGAGCGACAGCGGCTCGATCAGGTCGGTATGGCCCTTGAAGATCTCACGCGTGTGAAGCGATACCGCTCGATACCGGGGGAAATCCGGCGGCACAAAGACAGCCTCGGGGCAGAGGCGTTCCGCGCGCAGCGCGGGCATCGCAGAGCGGACCCCGAATTTCCGGGCCTCATACGAGGCCGCGCAGACGACGGAGCGGCTGCCTCTCCAGGCAACGACGACCGGCCTTCCGCGGAGGCGTGGATCGTCCCGCTGTTCGAC
>DATAWF010000180.1:0-8768 GCA_036267335.1 Acidobacteriaceae bacterium | reverse complement strand
ACGGAGTGCGCGCCCTGTACTATCAGGGCCTGGATTGGCAAGGAAAGCCGACGCGGGTCTTCGCCTGGTATGGGGTGCCCGATCACCCCGCTGGAACCAAGCTCCCCGCGATGGTCTTGGTCCATGGCGGCGCAGGGACGGCATTCGCTGCCTGGGTCAGGCTTTGGAATCAAAGGGGCTATGCGGCGATCGCCATGGACGTGTGTGGCAGCATTCCAGTCAAAGCAACTACGGGGAATGGCTATCAACGGTCGGAATATGGCGGACCGCCGTGCTTCGATGCTTCCTTCAAACAAGTTGATTGGCCGGTCACCGATCAATGGACCTACCAGGCGGTCGCCGATGTAATTCTCGCCAATTCTCTCCTGCGGTCCTTTCCTGAAGTGGATGCGAAACGCATCGGCCTCACCGGCATTTCCTGGGGAGGCTACCTCACGGCGATCATAGGCAGCGTTGACAACCGGTTCCGCTTTGCCGCGCCGGTCTACGGATGTGGCTATTTGGGAGAAGATTCCTATTGGGTGCCTTCATTCCAAAGGCTCGGCCCCGATATCTCCGGCAAGTGGCTTAAACTCTGGGATCCTTCCGTCTACTTGGGGCAGGCCAAGATGCCGTTTCTTTGGGTGGATGGAACGAACGACCAGTTCTATCCCTTCGACTCTCTGCAAAAATCCTACAAGCTGCCGAAGGGACCGCGGACGCTTTCCTTCCACGTGCGTATGTCCCACGGATACACATTAGGCGAGCCGCCGGAAGAGATTCACGCCTTTGCAGATCACTATCTGAAATCCGGACCTCCCCTGGCCGATGTTCACGAGCCGAAAACCAAAGGACAGGTCGTCGTGATCAAGTACAAGGCGAAATCTCCCATTGAAAAAGGAGTCTTGAACTACACGACCGATTCCGGCGTATGGCTGAATCGGAAATGGAATTCGACGCCGGCGGAGTTGAAGGGCAACAACACGGTGCAAGCCCAGTTGCCGCCCGGCGTCACCGCATACTACGTCGATCTTGTCGACCCCAAGGGGTTGATCGTCAGCAGCGACCTTCAGATTCCGGGGCACTGAAAATCGGGAGATGCTGAGGATCGGGAAACTGACGGTCGGGAGATACTTGGCGATGAGGTCTCAAGATAGGTTCCGCGCATGACCATCGCTGCCAAACCCTCGCCGCAAATTCCTGGTGATATTTCGATCCGCTCCGCAACGTCAGCGGATGTCGGGACGATCCTGAGCCTCATCCGCGATCTCTCGGTTTACGAGAATCTCGCACATGAACTGGAGGTGGACGAAAGTAGATTGGCCCAAAATCTCTTCGGACCGCATCGCTACGCCGAATGTCTGATCGCCGAAGCCAACGGTCAGCCGGCTGGATTCGCACTGTTCTTTCACAGTTTCTCGACCTTTCTCGGCAAGCCCGGTCTTTATCTCGAAGACCTCTTTGTGAAGCCGGAATACCGCACGCGCGGCATCGGCCTGCGCCTTTTCCGCGAGCTGGCGCGTATCGCGCTCGAACGCGATTGCGGGAGGATGGAATGGTCGGTTTTGGACTGGAACGAGCTCGCGCTGACTTTCTACAAAAAGCTCGGCGCACAACCCATGAGCGAATGGACCATCCAGCGCCTCACGCGGCCCGGCATCGAGATTCTGGCGAGAGAGCCATCACCCGCCGATTCAAACTGACACATTCTCTGTCCCACTTCTTCTTGACAATGGGTTTACGCGCTTGATATACACGGCTCCGCGCCGCCGGGCAGGTTGTTCTGCGTGCCAATTCCTAAAACCTTCCACCGAAATTGGAGACCGTAGATGCGTTGGTCTTTCTATGCACTCACGATATTTATCGGAATCGTTCTTGCGGTTCACCTTGCGATGAATGGCAAAGTGGGCAGCGCGATCAACAACCCGCGAGTCGGCAATGCGCTGTTTTGGATGATCGGCGCGGTTGGCGCGGTGATCATCGGACTCACGGACTGGCATCCCGGAGCCTTGGCGCCGCTCAAGGAAATCAACCCGATTCTATTGACCGCCGGCCTCCTGGGCGCGTGCCTTGTTTTTGGAATCGCGTGGCTGATTCCCCGTATCGGCGCCGGACCGATGATGATCACCATGATCGCCGGCCAGATTCTCGGCGGCATGCTGATCTCTCACTTTGGCCTGCTCGATTCCCCCGTAGAGCGCATCTCCATTCGCCATGTAGCCGGAGTGCTGGTTATGATGGGCGGCGTCTTCTTAGCCACGCGATAGAGCGGATCTCCTATAGGAGTAGCCCGAAGCGACAACATTCAACGCGGCTTTTCCTCAAGAAAAGCCGCACTTCTCAGACCTTTGTGGGTATCGCAATAGGAGATCCGCTCTTAGAAAGTGCTGCATTGAAGTCGATCCGGCGGTTGTGTACCGAAGGTTTATTGCAAAGCTATTGCCGCCGGTTCGGTGGTCGAAGGAATGGGTTCTTTGACCACCAGCAAATAGCAAGCAGCGCCTGATAGCGTCACCAGCGCGCAGATCGCCAGCGCAATGTGGAACGAGTGGGTCTTGTCGAGCAGCCAGCCGACAAGAAAGGGAGCAACCGAGGCGCAAATGAAGCTGCCGAAATTTTGGATCGCGCCAACCGACGCGACCATCGACGCCGGCGCCATCGCATGGACGAGTCCCCACCCGGAATTTCCCGCCAGATAAATGAAGAAGAGCGCGGCACTCACGGCCGCGACCGCTCCCACCACTCCCGGCACGCGGATCAGGCTCAACGTGCACAGCGCGGAGCAGGTCATCCCCACAATCAGCAGCGTTTTATGGACCTTCGGCGGAGGCAAGCCCGATCGCACCAGGCGATCGGCGATCCATCCACTGAGGGACATCCCGACGGCGCCGCACAGAAATGGGATGGTCGCGATTTTTCCCGTATTGGCGATGCTCACGTGACGCTCGGCCTCGAAATAGCCCGGCATCCAGGAAATGTAGAGCCATGCCGTGTAGTTGATGCCGCCAAAGCCCAGCATCATGCCCCACATGGTGCGCAGGCGGAAGAGTCTGCCCCAATCCGAAAAGGAGATACCCATGCGCTCGCCGGGGCTTGCCTCCGATGGAGGAGCGGTTTCAAAGTAGGCCGCCTCCTCGCTGTCGAGAGGAATCTCCTTGCGGTCGCGGTAGAGCAGAAACCAGGCGATTGAAAGAGCCAGCCCCGGCAGTCCGATGATCATGAACATGCCGCGCCAGCCAAAATGGAGCATGATGACGGTCAACAGAGGCGGTGCGAGAGCCTGCCCCAGTGGCGTTGCCGAGTTCACGATCCCCATCGGGGTGGCCCGGTCCGGCGCCGCGAACCAGTCGCGCACCGTTTTGACCGAGGAGACGACGAACGGTGCTTCCCCTACAGCCAGGCCGATGCGCGCGGTTACGAACGACCGGAAGCCAACCACCCATCCCGTGGCGGCCTGAGTCAGGGACCACAGCAGCATCGCACCGCTAAGCATGGCTCGCGTGCCAAAGCGGTCCAGCATCAGGCCTATGGGAAGCTGCGCGAAGGCATAGGCAAGAGAAAAGATCGAAAGCAGGGCTCCGATACGCGTGCCTGAGAAACCTAGATCCGCGCGGATCGTGGTGTTGGCAATGCCCAACGAGCCCCGATCGAGAAAATTGACAAACCCGGCCAGAAGAAGCAGAAGGACTGCGGTGACCTGCATTCGGCGGATCCGCGGCGGCCTGTTTTCAAGAGATTGGGAATCCATTCTTTGCCAAACCGCGAGACCGTCGCCGGTCGAGGTCCTGGCCTAGTGTAAACTCTGAATGCCTGCGGCGCTCTAGAACTGATTGCAGCCGCCGGGGCTGACTTTGATCCAAAGAAGGCCGGCGAAGTGTGCCCGCAAAAAGCCGGCCGCCCACTGCGGAACCCTGAGTCCCGCCCTAGCTGGATAGGCGGGGAGCATTTCAACCTGCAGCACTTTTGTGACTTTTGGATGAGGCAACGGCAATGCTTATTCATCCAAGGGACATAATTTCCCCTTTGTTTTGAACACAAAAGACAGCTCCACAGGCGCTTTCTTCTGTTATTAACATTCGGTTCTTCAGGCTTTTACATACCGCTGCGAAGCTAACCCCAAATCATTTTGATCCCACAAGGCCTCCGCCCTTGGTCAAGAAAGGGTCCCGGAGCCTTGATTGGCAAAAGAGAGGCTTAATGAAATCTCATGTTCGAGCGCTGGCAGCGATAGCGCTTGTCTCAGTGATGGCTGCCGGAGGAGATGCACAAAACACACCCGCGCCCGCGATGACGGCGAAAAAGCCGGTGCACAAGCGGGCCGTGGCAAAGAAACCGCCGCAACCTTCGGTTGCGGATCAGATCCAGCAATTGCGGCAGGATCTGGAAAATCAGATTCAGGATCTCAAGCAGCAGCTCTCCGACCGTGATCGCCAGTTGCAGCAAGCGCAGCAAGCCGCAGCGGATGCCCAGGCTGCCGCCAACGATGCGAAGCAGCAGTCCGCGCAGCAGGCTACGGCGATCGACTCAAGCACCCAGATATTGAACAGCCTCAAGGGAAATGTGGCTGACCTGCAGACCAGCACGGCGAATCTGACCACCACGATTCAGGCTGACCAAACCAAGGTTCAACAACAGCAGAAAGAGATTGAGACCCCCGACGCCATTCATTACAAGGGCATCACGCTCTCTCCCGCAGGCAGCTTCATCGCGGGTGAAACCGTGTATCGCAACCATGCGACCGGCGGCGGCCTCAACACGCCGTTCACCGGCATTCCCCTCAACGATGCGGCCACCGCGCAGTACTCGGAGTTCTACGGAACCGGCCGTCAGTCCAGAATCGCCCTCATGGCCGAAGGCAAGCTCGACAACATGACGTTGGACGGCTACTACGAGGCTGATTGGCTCGGCACCGGCGTCACCTCGAACAACAACCAGAGCAACAGCTATGTCTTCCGCGAGCGCCAGGTTTGGGCTCGGGCGGCGCTGAACAACGGCTGGAAGTTCACCGGCGGCCAGATGTGGTCTCTGGCGACGGAAACTACTCACGGTGTGGACAACAAGACCGAGATCCTGCCTTCCACAATCGATTCGCAATATACCGCTGGCTTCGTCTGGACCCGCCAGTACGGTTTCCGTGTCTCCAAGGACTTCGGCAACAAGATGGCGGTCGGCGTCTCGCTTGAGAATCCGCAAACCCTCAACCTCGCCGGTCACAACCTCCCGACGAACATTGTCGTCGGCGAGGCTGGCACCAATGGTGGTCTCTACAACCTCACGACCAACTACTCCGCCAATCTGGCGCCGGAT
This sequence comes from Acidobacteriaceae bacterium, assembly GCA_036267335.1. Taxonomy (GTDB): domain Bacteria; phylum Acidobacteriota; class Terriglobia; order Terriglobales; family Acidobacteriaceae; genus PALSA-350. The sequence continues at coordinate 3,482 of DATAWF010000180.1, read as the reverse complement.
ATCATTGCCAAGGTCGCCCTCGATCCCGGCTGGGGTCACTATGAGATCTTCGGCATCGCCCGTTTCTTCCGCGATCGCATCTACCCCAATGACACCGGTTCCGCGCCCTCCTCGGCCGGCGCATACAACGATACCGTCACCGGCGGCGGCATCGGCGGCAGCCTGCGTGTTCCCACTCTCCACAAGCACCTCGATGTGGGCGTGAAGGGCCTCTACGGCGAGGGTATTGGCCGCTATGGCAGCACCCAGATCGCCGATACCACCGTCAGTCCCACCGGCCAGTTGGCTCTGCTGCACGGATTCTCGGCCCTCGGCACCCTGGAGTTTCATGCGACGCCCCGTCTGGACATCTATGCCAACTATGGCGGCGACTACGCGGGACGCAGATACTTCATCCAGGGAGCGGGCAAGCCGGTCGTAGGCTACGGCGCTTATACCAACGTCGAGACAGGCTGCTCCACCGAGCCTGTGCCGGCATCTTCGAGCTCCAATCCCTTCACCGGTGGAGGCTTCTTACCCGGCTCGCAATCCAATTGCACCGCGGATACGAAAGACGTTCAGGAGTTTACCGCCGGCTACTGGTTCAACTTCTACAACGGACCCAAGGGACGCCTGCGCCAAGGTCTCCAGTACGCCTACTTCCAGCGCAACGTCTGGTCGGGTGTCGGGCCAACCCCCGTTGGATCTGACAACATGTTCTGGACCTCGTTCCGGTATTACGTACCCTAAGTCAAGCAACAGCTGTCCCCTTTTCAGGGCGCCCCCCAGGGCGCCCTTTTTGTTTCCGCTAGCTAAATACCCCGATACACCCCGCCGTCGACCAGGATCGTCTGGCCGGTGATGTAGGAGGCCCGCTCCGAAGCCAGCCAGACAATCGCGTCGGCGACCTCTTCCGGCTTTGCAATCCGGCGCAGAGGAATATCCTTCGCAACCTGTTCCAGGTAGCCTTCGGGGGTCACTCCCGCCGCTTTGGCGCGTTTTGCGGCAAGCTCCGTCATTCGGCCTGTCGCGGTAAAGCCTGGGCCCACGTTGTTCACGGTAATGTTGTGCGGGCCATACTCATTGGCCAGAGATCGCACCAGGCCCAGCACTCCGGCACGGATGGAATTCGACAAAATCAGCTCGGGAATCGGCTGTTTGACCGCGACGGAGGTGAGGGTGATGAACCGGCCCCAGCGCCGGGCGGCCATGACGGGCAGCGCCGCGTGAGCAAAGGAGACAATGCTGCGTAAATTCAGCTCGTAAGCGCGATCCCACTCCGCAATTGCGGTGTCGGCGAAGGATTTCGCCGGCGGCCCGCCGGCATTGGTGATGCAGATATCGATTCGGCCGAAGCGGTTCTGCGCCGCCTCCACAAAGCGGCGGACACGCTCGTCGTCGGCGACGTCGAAGCTCGCGGTATAGACATCAACTCCATGTTTTTGTCGCAACTCGGCGGCCAGTTCGTCGAGTGCTTCCTGGCTACGCGCGCAGAGCGCGAGGTTTGCGCCCTCTTCCGCAAGCCCGAGCGCGGCGGCGCGGGCGATTCCCTGGCTGGATGCCGCCACAAGAGCGAGACGATTGCGGAGTCCGGTTTCCATGGCAAAGAGTATAAAGCGAGAAATTTCTGCAATAGAGCATTTCTCCTGATGTTGTCGAGTGGAGTGCAGATCTCAACGCGGCCATCCCACCGAAGAATGGCCGCACAGAACAACCGTGACCACGCCCATGTGTCAGGAGAAATGCTCTAAGGCGGCTGGCGACGAACTTGAAGGCAGGAGTATTTTCGCTGTAGTCACGGTTTTCGAATCCGGCGAAGGATGAAGTGCGAAGCGGCCCCGGGCTGCGCCGCAAGGCAAGAGAGGAAAGATGGGCGAGCACGGGCTGAAGCCAATGGAACCAATGCGCGCCGCGGCACTCGCTCGACGGTTGCGGCATGCCGCCCGTTGCGCTGCTGTTGCTGCTTGTTGCGCCCACTCTCTTTTTTCGCAATCCGCTGTGCCTGTCGAAGCCCGCCACGCGATGGTGGTCAGCGTGCAGCACGATGCCAGTGATGCCGGCCTGGAAATTCTCAAAAAAGGGGGCAATGCGGTGGATGCGGCCGTCGCCACCGGATTTGCCCTGGCCGTGGTCTATCCCTACGCCGGCAACCTCGGCGGAGGCGGATTCATGTTGCTGCGCTTGGCCAATGGGGATGCCCATTTTCTGGATTTCCGCGAAAAGGCTCCGTTGCGCGCGACTGCGAACATGTACCTCGATGAACGGGGCAATGTGATTCCGGAAGCTTCGACCGTCGGCTACGCTTCCATTGGCGTTCCCGGAACCGTCGCCGGGCTGGTGGAGGCGGAGCGCAAATACGGAAAGCTCAAGTTGAAGCAGGTCATGGAGCCGGCGATTCGTCTGGCGGAGCAGGGCTACACGCTCAGCGGAGAGGAAGCGGACCTTTTGCGCGATCCGCTGCTGGCTCGGTTCCCCGATTCCCGGCGAATTTTTCAGCGCAACGGCGATTCCTATCGGGAGAACGAGCTCTTCCGCCAACCGGAGCTGGCCCGTACGCTGCGCAGTATCGAGCGCCATCCGAATAGCTTCTATCGTGGAGCGATTGCCAAGGAGCTTGCGCGCGCCCTCGCGGAGCATGGGGCCCTGATCACCACAAAAGATCTTGCCGCTTATCGGGTCGAGGAGCGGCCACCGCTGATAGGCACCTATCGCGGATACGAAATAGTGGCTCCGCCCCCTCCTTCCTCCGGGGGCGTCACACTGCTGGAAACGCTGAACATCCTCGAAGGGTACGATCTGGGCTCTCTCGGCGATCGCTCACCCCAGGAAATGCACCTGATTGCCGAAGCCTTTCGCCGCGCATTCATGGACCGCAACGCATTTCTGGGCGATCCCGACTTTGCGTCCATACCGACAGCGCAGTTGATCAGCAAAGAGCGCGCCATAGCCTGGAGAGCGGGAATCGACCCGTCGCGCGCGACCCCCTCGGACCGGTTGAGCGCTCCGCCCGGTCCTGTTGCAGCAAGCAGTCCCGGACTCGTAGCAAGCGGTCCCGGCAGTCTCGTTGGACCAGAGCCTTACGAATCGACGGAAACAACGCATTACTCCGTGCTCGATCAAGACGGCAATGCAGTTGCCGTGACTTACACGCTCAACAATGGCTTCGGCTCGGGCGTCACCGCGGGACGATTGGGATTTTTACTCAACGATGAGATGGACGACTTCACCATCAAGGCCGGAACACCGAATATGTTTGGCCTGATTCAGGGCGCCGCGAATGCGATTGCGCCCGGAAAGCGCCCTCTCTCCAGCATGACGCCGGTGATCGTGCTCAAGGATGGCAAAGTGCGCTTGATCGCGGGCTCGCCTGGAGGCCCGCGCATCATCACGACCGTCGCCAACATTCTCATCAGTTCGATCGATGGCGGCTTGAACATTCAGCAGGCCGTCGATGCCCCGCGGTTTCATCACCAATATCTTCCCGACAAGCTCTATCTGGAGCC
>DATAWF010000179.1:0-8855 GCA_036267335.1 Acidobacteriaceae bacterium | reverse complement strand
GATTTTCCAATCCCGCCAAGCGCGCGCGCTCAAGGCTGTCGCATTCCAGCAGGATCGCCGTGTCATACCCGCTGCCGGCATGGCTACGATGATGAATCTGGGCGGAACACGGGAGGGAACGGTAAATATGAGGGACAGGATCGCTCAAGACGATTTCCGCGTGCGCACCCATTTGATCGAGCAGCATCTTCGCGGCCAGAACCGAGCCGACAGCATCGCCATCGGGGCGCGCGTGGGCGGTAATCACGACACGCTTCGCCTGCCGGATCGAGCGAATCACGTCATCGCAAGTAGCTGGAATTGCCGGCATAGAATTTCCGTCGGAGCAGAAGCTAGGCTGGCTTGGCGGCGGTCTTCTGGCGTTTTTTCACCCGCCCGAGCAATTCATCGATTCTCAATTTCAGATTTTTGGATCGATCGATGTGGAAGCTGAGCTCAGGCACATGGCGCACTCCCATGCGGTCCAGCAACTCATGACGGATGAAACCCCGAGCCGCAGTGAGAGCGTCAGCGGTGCTCTCCTCTTCAGGAGCGCCGCCGTCGACCACAACATACACCCGCGCGGACTTGCCGCCTGGATTCAACACCACTTCGCTCACGTAGGCGAAGCTGATGCGAGGGTCGGAGAGGTCGCCCTGGATCATGGTGGTGATCTCTTCGCGCAATGTTTCGGCGACGCGGTCCCGATGATATTTACGTGCCCGGTGCTCCGGCATGGACTTTAACCTTCACTAGAGCAGAATCCGCATAGGCGTGCCGGGTCGAAAATGCTGGAGGTGGATTTTCCTTGATAGAAAATCCAATCTGGAATCTTCGCCGCCGGTACAGCTGTGCGGATTCTGCTCTAAACGGTTCAGAGTATCAGAAATTCGGCGCGGGGCGGAGACTCTGCAGAACCCCGTATAAAAACGTCAGGTTTCGGATAGCCCCTCTTCGAGAAAGTCGTACCACGAATCGGAAATCCCGGCGCCCAATTCGTTCGAGATCCGGACGGCTGCCTTTTCCACTTGCTCCATCAATCCGGTGAGGTAGTCGCGGGAGCGGGAGATGGCGGCGATCCCCAGAGTCGCCGACTGCCAGGAGACGGCCTCGTCCAACTCCGCGATCGAGATGTTGAAACCATGGCGAAGCTGCTCCTTGAGGCTGCGAACGACCTGGCGGCGATCTTTGAGCGAGTGCGCGTGTTCAATGCGGAGTTCGAGTGTGAGGGCGGCAACAGCCATGGCGGAGCTCCCAGCGAGATTTTGTTTCGATACAAAGATTCACCAAGGCCGGGCTCGGGCATTTTCGGAAATACGGTGAACCTTTGAGGACCCTTGGCTTCGCTCTATACCATTTCCGAAAATGCTTGAACCGCCGAGGGGATCGTCAGCTCGAAGCTGGATGGATCGCGGCGGCGGCGGCGGCGGCGATGAATTCCTCCGGAGTCATTTGGGCGAGCGAGAGGCACTGGGACAGACCTTTTGCGCAGGTTCCAGAGCCACGCACCTGCAGGCAGGGCGAGCACTCCGGCTGGTGAAAAAGGCTGCGGCTGCCGGCCGCAGTCGGCCGGAAACGGTGGGGGTGAGCCGGTCCAAAGTAGCCGATCGCGGGAACGTTGTAGAACGAAGCGAGATGAAGCGCAAAACTGTCGGGAGCGATCACCAGATCGGCTGCTGAAATTCTCGCAAAGAGATCGCGAATCGTTTTGCTCTCGTAGGAAAGCACCCGCTGATTGCCACGAAACTCAGCGAGCGCCCCGGAGGCGCCGTGCACCACGATCGAGTGGCGGGGAAACTCGCGAAGAAGGCCATCGATGATGCCCTTCCACTGATCCTCGCGCAGCTGCCGCCCGGTCCAGCCGGCTTCCGCCGCGCAGTAGATGTAGGGGACGGACGGACGCGGCGCAGCGGGATATGCAAAGGGGCTGCGAAAGGCGGCCAGGGACTCCATTTTTATCGTGTCGCCGCTGCGAGGGCCATCAAGATGGAGCAGCTCCAGCTCAACTTCGGCATCGTGTTTGTCTTCCGGCAAGCGGAGCCGGCCGGGCCGCAGCACCAGCCTTGCGATCGCGGAGACTGCGGGACGCACACTGTGCCACTCGAAGAATCCGGCCGCCCCATACAAGCGGCTGCAACCCTGAACCCATCCGGTTTTGCGCTTGCCGCGCGCCAACGCCGCAAGGAGGATGGTGGTGCGGCTGTCGTCGAGGGCATAGACCACATCCGCGCGCGGGATGCGCCGCAGCTTGGCAAGAATGGCCGCAGGCTTGTGTCCGTGATCCGTGACGACCACCTGGAGACGCGAATCGAGCAGCGGATAGACTTGCCCCCCTTTGGCATTGGTCACGATGGTGACGGAGGCGAGAGGATGCTCGCGATAGAGCTCGTGAAGAAAGGGAGCTTTCAACACATAATCGCCAAAGGTGCGGAAGCTAAGCAGGGTGAAGCGGGGCGGGGTATCGTTTTTCATACCGGGCTCTAGGCAGGCGACGAGGCGATGGCTTTGGCAATGATTTTCGAGGTGCTGATGCCTTCAATCACCGGAATAATCCTGACCGCACCGCCCCAGGACCGAACCTCGGAGGCGCCGACGATTGTGGCCTCGGTGTAGTCTCCACCCTTGACCAGCACATCCGGACGCACGGCCTCGATGAGCGACAGCGGCGTATCTTCGCCGAAGACGACTACGGAATCGACAGCGGTGAGAGCCGCAAGCATTTGCGCGCGCTCATTTTGGGGGACCATGGGGCGGGAGGGCCCCTTCAGGCGTTGCACGGATGCATCGCTGTTGATGCCGACAATCAATTTGTCGCCTTGAAGACGGGCCTCGGAGAGCAGCGCGATGTGCCCGATGTGCAGAATGTCAAAGCAACCGTTGGTGAAAACGATCCGTTGGCCTGCGGCGCGCCATGCGGCGACGCGCGCCATGAGCTGCTCGCGGGAGAGCACTTTTTCTCCGGCATGAAGTCCGATCTCTTCAGAGAGGGCGCCGACCAGCTCATGCTTCTGTACCGGCACGGTGCCGACCTTAGCGACGACAATGCCGGCGGCCAGATTGGCCAGCCGCGAAGCATCTTCGATCGGCAAACGGCCGGCGAGGCCGAGGGCGAGAGTCGCGATGGCCGTATCTCCGGCGCCGGAGACATCGAAAACCTTGCGGGCCACCGCGGGCAGAAGCACCCGCCGGTCGGGATAGAGAACCGCAATGCCTTTGTCGCTCAGCGTGACGGTTAAGTAATCGAGTCCGAGAGCCGGAATCATTGCTTGTCCGGCAGACAGGACCGCTTCCATGTCGTGGGTGGGAAGCCCCGCGGCCAACGCCAATTCATTGAGGTTGGGGCAGACGGTCGTCGCTCCGCGGTAGCGCTCGAAGCTTCGGCTTTTGGGATCGACGAGCACGGGAATCGACGCGGCACGCGCCTTTTGGATAAGAGAGCGGCATAGGCTCTCCGACAAAACGCCTTTGGAATAGTCGGAGAGAATGACGACTCCCGCAGAGGGCAATGCGCCCTCAAAAGCGCTGAGAATCTGGTCATACGCAGCGGCGGGACGCGGGCCGCTCGACTCGGTATCCAAGCGCAGCATCTGCTGGTTGCCGCCCAGAATCCTCAGCTTGGCGGTGGTGGGGGCTCCGGCAGTCGCGATGAGACGGCAGGCAATGCCGGCAGAGCGCAGAAGACTCTCCAAAGCTTCCTGATCGCTATCGCCGCCGGCAAAGCCGAGCAATGTTACCTGCGATCCGAGACCCGCGAGATTCATAGCGACGTTTCCCGCGCCGCCAGGCTGCTCGCTGCGATGCCCGGTACGGACTACGGGGACGGGGGCCTCGGGAGAGATGCGCTCCACTTCTCCCCAGAGATATTTGTCGAGCATGACATCGCCGATCACCAGAACATGGGCGCGGTCCCATTCGGACTCGATGAGCTCGAGGACTCGATGCAGGTTGCCGATCATCACGAGCCACCCCGCGAGCCACTCATGGAAGACGCTTGCTGCGCCTGCCCGGCGGCGGGCGAGCTAACATGCAGCTCGATCCAATCGCAGAGCATGTGCCCAACAAGAATATGGGTTTCCTGAATGCGCGCCGTATCCTTCGAATCGATACAGATCGAGGCGTCGGCGAGCTGGCCGGCGCGCCCTCCGCCGGAACCGGTCATGGCAATGGTATAGACGCCCATCGCACGGGCTGACTCCAGAGCGGCGCAGACGTTCTCGCTCGATCCGGAAGTCGAGAGCCCTACCAGCACATCGCCGGGCCGGGCAAGGGCCTCGACCTGGCGGCGGAAGACCCCCGCGAATCCGTAGTCGTTGCCGATCGCGGTGAGGATCGATGTATCGGTGGTAAGAGCGACCGAGGCAATGGCCCGGCGCTCGCGGCGGAATCTGGCGACGAGCTCGGCGGCGAGATGCTGCGAATCGGCGGCGCTGCCCCCATTGCCACACCACAAAATTTTTCCGCCCGCCACGGCGGTCTCCGCAAGGCGGCGGGCGATGGCTTCCAAAAGATCCAATTGCGACTGGAGGCTCGAAACCACGCGGAGATGTTCGGCGACAGCGGTCGAGAAAACCAGAGCCCCTCGTTCGGATAGGTTCATGACGACCTCAGAATCTATTAATTATTTTAATCATTTACACCCAAGCATCTCTGGCCGCGGCATAGGGACGACTCTTGGATGCCACGGAGCGGCGCTGTGGTAGAGTGGCATGAATTCCAGTCCATCGCGTCTTTGCGGACGCCGGCTCACGCGATGAGGACGGCGCCTTCTCACTATTCGCGAGGGCCAGGACGGCGGAATAGCACGATGACTCTGCCCCACGCACGGACGATTCGATATGTGTTTCTGGACCGCGACGGCGTTCTCAATCGCAAGAGGCCGGAAGGGGAATACGTCACGCGATGGTCTGAATTCGAGTGGCTGCCGGGAGCGGTGGAAGCGCTGGCGCGAATGCGGCGCGCCCACTTGATCCTGATTCTAGTCACAAACCAGCGCGGGGTCGCGCTGGGCCTGATGGACGAGACAGAACTCCAAGCCATTCATGAGAAGATGCAGAGCTATCTTGAGGAGCATGGAGCCCGCCTCGATGGAATCTACTATTGCCCTCACGACAAGGGGCAGTGCGATTGCCGCAAGCCTGCTACCGGGCTCTTCCGGGAAGCATTGGAGGATTTTCCCGGCGCCGGCCCGCGAGAAAGTCTGGTGATCGGCGACTCTCTCCCCGATATCGAAGCCGGCAAGCGCTTGGGTATGGCAACCATTTTCATCGCAGGGGACCCGGAGAGACAGAAGCCCGGCTCGACGATCGCTGCCCGGGAAGCAGACGCGGTTGCGAGCTCCCTGCTCGACGCGGCGGAAAAAGATCTTGACCTGCACCGCTAGCTAAAGCTGTGCCCTTCCAAACCAACAGCAGATTCCCTACGGGAATGACAGAAAGAAAAACAAAAGCAGATCTCTCCGCTGCGGCCGTGCATTCGCACCGCCTCCGGTCGAGATGACAGCGTTGACTGAGAGTGTGAGAAATTCAGGCTAGAGAGAAGTTGTCAGTTGTCGGTGATCAGTTGTCAGTCGCTTTCACCCGGCGGGAGCCGGCGAGAAAAGCTTAACAGCAGATTCCCCACGAGAGTGACAGAAAGAAAAGCAAATCTCCCGCTTAGGCCCCCAAAAGGTTGACTGATTTTGTGAGAAATGCAGCTAGGTAGCTGCAGGCTTACTCGTCGTTGTCTACCCGCGCGCGGTAGTAGTCGTTGTACGCCCGCCCATAGTATTCGGAGTAATCGGCGGACTGCAAATCGACTGCGTTGAGAACGACGCCGAGCAAATGGGCCCCGGAGCGGAGCAGAATCTCGCTCGCTCGTGCTACGACGTTGCGCGAGCTTTGACCGTAACGCAGGACCAGAACGACGCCGTCGCTGAGCGAGACCAACACCGCGGCATCGGTTACGGTGAGCACCGGCGGAGTGTCGACCAAGATGAAGTCGTACTGCGACCGGAGATCTTCCACCATCTGCTGCATCTGCGATGAACCCAACAGCTCTGACGGCCCGGGAGCAATGGGGCCAGCGGGCAACACTCTCAAGGACGGAACCGAAGGGATGGAAACAATAGCTTGCTCGATCGAGGCCTTGCCCGCGAGCACCGAGGTAAGACCGATTTTGTTGGGAATTCTGAATTTCAGATGGACCGAAGGACGCCTGAGATCGGAGTCGATCAAGAGGACTTTAGCGCCATTGAGGGCGAAAACAACGGCTTCCAGGGTAGAGATGGAGGTCTTGCCTTCCGAAGGCTTGGCGCTGCTGATGAGGACCACCTGGGGCGGCGCTCCGGCACGGGAGAGCAGGATCGTGGTTCGCAAAGAACGATAGGATTCAGCCAGGCGCGACCAATTGCCGGGGGCATCGGAAGTCGCGTCGGCAATGAAGATCTCGGGCAACAACTGCTTGGAATCGACCTTGGGAACCACGCCTAACATCGGCAGGCCAAGCCGCTCCTCGATATCGGAAATGGACTTGATGTTGGTGTCGAAGAGCTCGATCAGCACCGCCAGAAACAAGCCGATCCCCAAGCCGCCGATCATTCCAGCAGCCAAATTCACCGTCTTGCGGGGAGCGCTGGGGAAATCGGGCGCGTCGGCTTTGTCGATTCTGCGGATATCGGTCGAGTGCAGCCCGGCGATAATTCCCGCCTCCTGCAACCGCTGCTGCAGCCCATCGTAGAGAGTGCGTTTGGATTCGTATTCGCGGCGAGCCAGCGTATACTCGACGGCTTTCGAATTGCCTTGGTATGCGGAGTTGGTCTCCTCGTCCAATCTCTTGCGCAACGCCTGCTCGTTGGCGTCGGCAGCCTCCACCTCTTGCGTGGCGCGGCCGACGACGCTTTTCTGCTCCGCCGCTATGCTTTTTGTGACCTGGTCCATTTCCGCGCGAAGTTGCAGTATCTGCTGGCTCTTGTCGCCATTTATCTCGCCTTGATTGGCATATTGGGCCTGCAATTCATTGAGCCGCTGCTTGAGGTTCAGCAAGATCGGATCGCCGCTCAGAGTAGGAAGGACGTCGGGAGTTGCCGACTGCAACGCGATCAATTTTGCCTGCGCCACAAGGCGCGCCGATTCAGCCTCAGTGAGATCGTGATTCAGATCCACGAGCCGCGAGAGCATGATGCTCTGGGTCTGATCGATCCCTACCAGTCCGATATCTTTTTGTACCTCCAGCATATGTTCCTGGCTGGACTCGAGGTCAGCTTTCAAATCGCCGAGTTGTTGCTGCAGCCACCGCGCGACTTCTTGCGTGGATTCGTAGTTTTCGCTGAAGTTGTGCTGGACGTAGTTATCGATGAGCGCATTGCAGATCTGAGCGGCAAGCTGCGGATCGCGCGCGGTATAGCTCAAATCCAGGATATTTGTGTGCCCGGAGCGGTCCACCTTCAGCCCACCGAGAAACATTCCGATCAACCCATGGCGAGCCAGAGGGTCATTGAGATCCCAAGGAGCGGATGAGCCGGGGGGGAGAAAGTTCTTGTTCTCGTTCAGGCGCAGAGACTGGATCGTCTGGAGAGCCAGGGTTTGGCTCTCCAGAACCGCTTCTTCGGTCTCGATTTTGGTTACGTCGACATAGCCGTCGTCGGAGTCGGAGGTATCGAGGCGGAACTGGTCCGCGGTATCCGCGGTGATTTCGATGCTGGCTTGGGCGGTATATTCCTTGGGCGAGGAGGCATTCTTGAGCATGCCTACGCCGATTCCCAGCAAGGCGCAAACGAGCACCAGCCAAAGGTATTTTTTCGCCAGGCGGACGGCGTGATGGATCGTAAATCCTTCGGCGCCCCCCACGCTGAGGAGAGGCCGCTCCAGCTCGATAGGCTCCTCGGGGACAATGGCCGGTTCCGTCTGTGGGGGATAAGGACTCATGTTATTTCTGCTTCACCAGCACGGACCCGCACCATCCTGAGACGATTCCGCCCCCAAAATGGCCTCGATCGCTTCCCGCCACAGGTTTTTGCGAAGACTGTAAGCCTTGATTATAGAGCGCCATTTCCTTTGTTCCAAGCGGTGAACTCGAGCCCTCCGCACCTTCTCCGAAGCCGGGAAGCGCCGCCTCACGTTCCATATAGCCTAGCGCGAATCGCCGATTTGAGAGCGCCGCGCTGAGTCAGGATGCGTTCGGCGCGACACGCCCAGGAGCGAGCGGTGTCGAGGGCCGTCCAGCGACGGCCGCGAGCGGTGAAAAACATGCGCTCGGCATCGGCTTTCATCATTTCCTTGTGGCGCCTGGAGCCGGTAATCGATTGCGGGTGCAGGCGAAATAGAGCCAGGTCGCGGTCAACGTATACGATTTTTGCGCCGGCCCTAGCCATCTCGAGAACCAGTTCCCCGTCCCAGCAGGAGCGATTGATCCGGTTAAAGCCGCCGACCTCTTCAAAGGCTTCGCGGCGAAAAAACGTGGCCTGCTGAAGCCACGTGGCCCCGCCATAAAAGTATCGCGAAGGAGTAAAGCCGGCGGCGCGAACATGGCGGATGCGTTTGCCGGAAGAATCGACCAAAAAGCCGTTCCCCATCACGATTCCACAGCCCGAGTCTTGCTCAAAGACCCGGCCGACGGCTTCGAGCGCCCCCGGCAACAACACATCATCAGAGTTCAAGAAACCGTAGATGGAACCTGTCGCATGGCGGAAACCGTTGTTCAATCCGTCGGCTGCCCCGTCGTCTGGCTCGAAAACAATTTTCGACAGACGATCCGAATAACGGCCAATCAGCTCGCGGCTGCCGTCGGTTGAGCCGGGATCGACCACAATGTATTCGAGCTGGGGATGGTCCTGGCCCAAAACGGAGTTCAAGGTCTCTTCCAGATACTGGCCCTGGTTGAAGGAAATCGTGACGACGCTA
>DATAWF010000178.1:0-5878 GCA_036267335.1 Acidobacteriaceae bacterium | reverse complement strand
CGCAGCTAACTCCTCGACCGCGGCTTGCAAGCGCCGGGCAAAATGCCCCGGCTCTTCACCCTCTTCCATCTGGAGTGGCCGCCCGATGCGAACCGACACTGTTCCCGGACGGAACCAGGATCTCTCGTGCAGCTTGAGCGGGCCCAGGCCCGCCAGATACATCGGATACACCGGCACTTGTGACTCCTCCGCCAGGAGGCCGATGCCGGGCTCAAAAGGTTGCAGGCGGCCGTCGCGCGAGCGCGTGCCTTCGGGAAAGACCAGCACGTGATCGCCGCGGTCCAGCGCTTCTCCCGCGTAGCGAAAGCTGCGCCGCAGCCCGGCGCCGCGGGGCAAGGGAAAAACGTTGTAGAGCGCGGTCACCAGCAGATACGCAATCGGCGTCACCAGGCCAAAAATGCGATGCTTTTTCGCCTTTCCTCGCCGCCAGCGTCCCAAAATCTCTCCCGACATCGCGATCGCGACATGGTCGCGATCCTCCGCGCGCAGCGCATAGAGCAGAATCGGCACGTCGAACGAGGTAACGTGGTTGGCGACCAGCAGCGACGGCCGTTCGAGCGGCACCCGTGCTCCGATCCTCGGTTCCAGCAGCAGCCGGCAGAGCGGCTGGCCAACCAGCTCCAGAAACCCGATGCGAATCCAGCGCACCGGCGGCCACCAGGACCAGCGCGGAAAGATGTCTTCGGACCCGCGGCGCGGAGGCCGGGGCGCCTTGGCCGCGGCGAGAACCTGTCCCTCCGCGCCGGTGCTGCCCGCTCCGGTGTTACCTGGCCGGCTCGCTTCGACGGGGGGCGCCTCCCCCGGTTTTTCTGCCCCCGCAGCTTGCAATGGGGATGTCGTGCTGCGAGAGGCCGGCGTCAGCATCGCCCGCAAGTCTCCTACCGTTTGCATCCGCTGCTGGTCGGCCTCTTCCGCGCCAAAGGTCGATTCGAGCTCTTCTTCGAGTTGCACCATCGCCAGGCTGTCCAGATGGAGATCCTCGGCCAGACGCTCGCTGTCTGCAATGGGCCGGTTTCCGATCGCCGGCTGCAAACGCCGCAGCATGTCGAGAAGTGGATCCGGAAGTCCCGCCAGCCCGGCCGCCCTCTCGCCTTTGCGAGAGGAAGCGAGAGATTGCTGCGCCCAGCTCTGCACCTGCCGCCGCAGGACTTTGCCCGTCGTCGTGCGGGGGAAATCGGCCTGCGGCCAGAGCAGCCAGTACTGGATCTGCTGGAAGTCGGCGAGCTCGCGATTGGCGCCCGTCACTGCCGCTTCGGTTTGTGCCGCGCTCGAGCCGGGCTGGGGAATCAGTACCGCCGCCGCGGCTGGGCCGGCGGGGGAATCGTAGCCCACCACCAGCGCGTCGCGCAGCTGCGGCTGCCGGCGGAGAGCCGTCTCCAGATCCTGAGGATGAAGATTCAGTCCCGCCGCGGTGACGATCACGTCGCCCTTGCGTCCGGTGAAGACCAGATCGCCATTTTCGCCAAGCGTGACCAGATCCCCGGTGGCCAGCCAGCCGCCAGTCCGCTCCCGCATCGCTCCGTTCTGCCAGGTGCGCTCGGAGATGGAAGCTCCGCGCACCAGCAGCTCTCCTTCCGGCCCGATCTCGATCTCGCGCCCCGCCAGCGGCTTGCCGATGCTGCCCCGCGTCGTGCGGAAGGGATGATTCAACGTGACCAGCGCGGTCGTCTCCGTCATTCCGTAACCCTGAATGAGCGCGAAGCCGGCCGTGGTCCAAAAACCTTCGAGATCGCGCTCAAGCGTGGCCCCGCCTGAAACCAGCGCCCAAAACTTCCACCCCAGGCGGCGGTGCAGCCGGCGAAAGCGCCACCAGCGCCGCCCGATGGATTCGCCTTGCGCCGCCGCCAGCCCGGCCTCGAGCTCCGGCATCTCCGCCACCAGGTGCGCGCGCAGCAGGTCGAGCGCGCGCGGAACCGCGGCCAGGACTGAGATGCGCTCCCGGCGGATCGTTCTCACGATGCGCTGCGCCTCCAGCCGGGATTCGTAGTGCACCTCGGCTGCGATCAGCGGAGGCACCCATAAGCCCATGAACTGCCCAAAGACATGGCTTAGCGGCAGCGTGTGCAGAAACCGCAGCGGGTGAACCAGCCGCTCGTAGCGCAGGTACTTGCCGATCTCCGCTTCCAGAGGATCGAGCGAGGCCAGCACGTTTCCATGGGTGTGCACCACCCCCTTGGGCTCCGCCGTCGTGCCCGAGGTGAAAACGATTTGCAACGTGCTATCCCGCGAAAGAGAAGCCAGGGGCGCATAGTGGGGGGCCGGCAGTGCCGCGGCAAATTCGGAAAAGCGCAGCCGCGGCAGATCGAATCTGCCGATGCGGGCCCCATCCCCTGTCACCAGCTTGGGTTGGACGTCCGCGGCAACCCGCCGGGCAAAATCCTCGCTGCCCGCCGCGTCCAGCGGAACTGCGACCACTCCGCGCAAAATGCATCCAAAGAAAGCCGCAATCCATTCGGCGGAGTTTTCGCCCCAGAGAAGAACCCGGTCGCCGGGCTGGATTCCGCGGCGCTCAAGCTCGGCGGCGAAGCGTGCGCTCAACTCCGCGAGTTGGGCCCAGCTTGTGCGGAAGCGGCGATTGCCGCGATGCGTCACGACTGCGATTTGGCTGCCGTGGCGCCGGAAATCGGCGACGAGAGTGGCCAGATGCGGTCGCACAGAGAACAGTGTGGCATAAAAAGCAGCGAGTCAGTGTTTCGGCAAGTTGACGAGCCAGCGAGTCAGCAGGTCAACCTCTGGATCGGGAGATCTGCTCACCACCGGCCCCGGAATGCCCATCCTGAGCTTGTTTTTTGTGCGAAGGGGGCAGCCCACCCAATGTTCGGAGAGGCACGGCGACAGGGAAAACGGGGGCAGATCTCTATCGGTCGGAGGGCGGTTTGGCAAAAATTGGCAAAAATTGCCAAAGTTCGCGTCTTTCATTGTTCGCGTTTTGGCCGGAAATTTGCATTTTATTACTAAAGGGTTAATAGCCAAACTCGAATCATTTTAAAGATTTCAGAAAAACCCGGTTTCCACCGCGCTGGCTGTCGCGGCGGCTCGCCGCCTCGCTGGCTGGTCGTAGCGGGCGTAACCATTCCACGGTGTCAGGAGAAATGTGTGAGCGGAGAGATCTGCAGTTCGCTGACTCGCCAACTTGCTGGCTCGCGAACTTGCTGGCCCACCGGCTCGCGGCTGTCATCGCTCTAGTAATCTGTCTCAAGAACGATTTTCGAGGGAGCTACCTTGGCGGAAACAACATACGACATCGCAATCATCGGCGGAGGCCCTGCCGGCTATACCGCGGCCATCCGCGCCGGACAGTACGGATTGAAGGTTGCTCTCATTGAGCGCGAGACGAAGCTCGGGGGCACCTGCCTCCATTGGGGTTGCATCCCCACCAAATCCATCCTCTTCAATGCCGAGATCTACGACTATCTCCAGCATGCCGAGGAGTACGGCATCGAGGGCGTCGGCAAGGTCACGATCAACTGGAAATCGATTCTCGATCGCAAAGACGGCATCGTCGCCAAGCACGTCAAGGGGCTCGACTTTCTGATGCGCAAGAACAAGGTCACCGTTCTTCGCGGCACGGCCAGCCTCACCGGCCCGGCGAAGGACGGCGTACACACGCTGGCCATCGAGGGCGGCGAGCAGAAAGAAGTGCAAGCGAAAAATGTCATCATCGCCACAGGGTCCGACGCGCGCATGCTTCCCGGCCTCGTTCCCGACGACCGCATTCTGACCAACATGGAGATCCTGCGCATCCAGCAGATTCCGAAATCCATGGTCGTGATTGGCGCCGGTGCCGTCGGCGTCGAATTCGGCTCCATCTTCAAGAGCTTCGGCAGTGAGATCACCATCGTTGAGTACCTCCCACGCCTGGTGCCCAATGAAGACGAGGAGGTCAGCAAGGAGCTCGCGCGCGTCTTCCGCAAGCGGGGCATCGACACCTACACCGGCGCGAAGGTGGAGAAGGTCGAGAATACCAAGGACGGGGTCAAGGTGAGCTTCACCGGCGCCGACGGCAAGCAAGTCGCCAAAGAAGCCGAGAAGGTTTTGGTGGCCGTAGGCCGCGCTCCGCGCACGGAAAAGATCGGTCTTGAGAAGACGAAGGTGAAGGTTGAGCGCGGCTTCATCCTGACCGATGAATGGATGCAGACCGCCGAGCCCGGCATCTTCGCCATCGGCGATGTCGTCGCCGGGCTGCCGCAGCTTGCTCATGTGGGCGCAATGGCGGGCATGGTCGTGGCCGCCAAAGTCGCCGGCCAGTACGCGCGTCCGGTGCGGCGCGACCGCGTTCCCGCCTGCACCTACTGCGAGCCGCAGATCGGCAGCGTGGGATTGACCGAGGCCCAGGCCAAAGAGAAGGGAATCGAGATCAAAGTCGGCAAGTTCCCCTTCTCCGCCAATTCCAAAGCCTCCATCGTCAACTCCCATGAGGGCTTCGTGAAAATCGTTGCCGAGGCCAAGTACGGCGAAGTCCTCGGCGTACACATCATCGGACCCCAGGCAACCGAATTGATCGCCGAGGCCGTCACCGCAATGGAGTTGGAGGCGACAGTCGAAGAGATGATGTTCACCATCCACGCTCACCCCACCCTGGCCGAGGCCATGCTCGACGCGTTCGGCAGCGTGGAGAAGATGGCGATCAATGCTTGAAGATGGCGGGCGGCGAGTGTCCATGCCGCTCACCGAAGTTGTCAGTGATCCGTTGTCAGTTCTCAGCGTGGGCCACAAAAGAGTTGTTGGTCCTAGCTTTTGTTTTTAGCCTTCCACTGACTCGCTGACTCGCTGACTCGCTGACTCGCTGACTCGCTACCTTGATCTCCCTTCTCTATCTCGGCCGCGTCGCTTACGGAGAGGCCTTGGCCCTGCAGGAGCGGATCGCCGGGTGGCGGAAAGAAGATCGCATCGGCGACACGCTGCTTCTGCTCGAGCATCCTCCGGTGTTGACCCTGGGGCGCAATTCCCACCGCGGGAACATTCTGGCCACGGTCGCGCACCTCGAAGCGCGCGGCGCCGAGATCTTCGAAACCAATCGCGGCGGCGACGTCACCTATCACGGGCCCGGCCAACTGGTCGGCTACCCCATCCTCGACCTCCGCGGCTTCTCACCTCGCCTGGGCGCGGTGGACTACGTACGCCGCTTGGAAGAGGTCCTGATCCGCGCTTGCGCCGATTTCGGCATCTTCACGCAACGCATCGCCGGGCGTACTGGAGTCTGGACGAATCCCGGAGGACAGATTCCGGAAAAGAAGCTTGCGGCCATCGGTGTCCACATCTCCCGCTTCGTGACCTCCCATGGATTCGCCCTCAACGTCTCGCCCGACCTGAAAGACTTCGCTTGGATCGTGCCCTGCGGCATCGCCGATCGCGCTGTCACCAGCATCGAGGAAGAGATCGATCTCGAGTCGCACCATGTGCCGTCGCTCGAAGAGGCGGCGAATTCCGTTACCCGGCATTTTTCCCGCGTCTTTGATCGCACCGTCGTATGGTTGAGTTCGCTTGACGATCTCTCCGTCGATCGGGCGGACGAGACAGCGCCCCGTGGTTGAGCCTTTCCCTCGCCTGCTTTTTCGCTCGAAGCGAGATCAGGCTCTAAAATAAGCTGTTCGGTTCACAAGGAAGGTTTGGAACGAGACATGCCCACCGAAGTCATCATGCCCCAGATGGGGGAATCGATCTTTGAAGGCACCATCACCAAGTGGCTCAAGCAGCTTGGCGAGACGGTTGAGAAGGATGAACCGCTCTTTGAGATCTCGACCGACAAGGTCGACGCCGAGATTCCCGCTCCAGCCAGCGGAGTTCTCGCCGAGGTGAAGGCTGCCGAGGGCAGCACCGTCGCCATCAACACGGTTGTCGGGATCATTGCGGAAAAGGGTCAGGCCGCATCCACTCC